>JBBRUZ010000174.1:0-6772 GCA_038247355.1 Rhodobacterales bacterium | reverse complement strand
CCGTTGCGCCAGCCTTCGGGTCGTTCTGTCCGTCCATGTTCTACCTCCGGTCGATCGGAAAGTAGCGCTCGCACCTGTCTCGTGAAACCGTGCCCCAACCCAGTTGAATCAGCAACTGTGGCTGGATGATGATGTGGGGTACAGCCTCGCCCCTGATACCAATCGGTGAGTTCCAGCGCGAGGCGCCACACCGCGAACGGATGAGGTATACGTCTCTCACGAAACAGAAAACGGTGCTGCCATGTCAGATCATGCCCATCTCACCGCCGAGGAAAGGGATCGGCTCGCCGCTCTGAAGGCCGATGGCCTGTCGCTTCGGACGATCGGCCGGGCGCTCGGCAGCGCTGCATCGACCATCTCGCGCGAATTGCGAGCAATGCGCTCGACAGCGGCGCCTACCAGCCGCGCGTGGCGGACGGGGCGTACATGCTGCGCCGCCAACCCGATTAGGAGAGTTTGGGTTCAGTTCCGTCTGGAAGGTGCCACCGACGTCGAAGTGTTCAGCCCGAGTGAAATTAAACATAATATTTTCCGTATCTTACAAGATCTTTACCGAAATGGCGCAGGCAACAGGTCCGGAGAATATCGGCTCCGGGAGAACACTTCCGGGCCTCATGGCGCCGAGACCGGCGAACAGCTCCTCCCGCATAACCCTCGAAAACAACGGAAAAATCCGGCCGCAGCCCGATCGGGAGAACGCTTTCGCGAGGGCAAGTGGCGGAGGAACGGGAACTGGAATCCCACGGTCTCTGGTGCTTAAGTCATTGCGTTTAAATGATGTGGCGCCGGGTCGTCGTCGCCGCATCCCCACGGCGCTCGGCGTATCCACAACCGCAGGAGCCTCCAATGCGAACTGTACGACGCAATTTGCAATCTCGTCGCTCATCCCAAGAAAGAGGTTGTGTGTGGGCAGTCGACCAAGCTCTATGCTAGACCGCACTTGGATCCGCCATCAAAGGGTGAGCGGGCAGGTAAGGCTCGACAACAAGACTGCCGGGGGAGAAACATAGTTGGCCAAATGCGATGCGGTCGCCAGGCGTGGTGACCGGAAGGTGGCCGTTGGTGCGGGCGGGGGCGTCAGCCGGTCGGCTCCACAGCCCGAAAGCGGGGGCGGGCGATGACGGCGCTGGTCAGGCTGCAAGGCGTGTCGAAGTCGTTCGCCGGCATCCGTGTTCTGCGGGATGTCGATTTTGACGTGCAGCCCGGCGAGGTGCACGCATTGCTGGGCGAGAATGGCGCCGGCAAGTCTACGCTGATCAAGATCATCGCCGGGACCCATGCGCCGGACAGCGGCGTGATCCGCGTCGGCGACGTGGAGATGAGGGCGATCACGCCGCGCGAGGCGGCCAAAGGCGGCATCGCGACAGTCTACCAGGAGCTGCTGCTGTTCCCCGATCTGACCGCCGCGGAGAACATATTCCTGGGGCACGCGCCCAAGACGGGACTCGGGACGCTCGACTGGAACCAGATGCGCCGGCGCGCCCGGGAATTGCTGGATTCGCTCGACAGCCATGATTTGGATGTCGACGTGAAGGTCGGCGCCCTTTCTGTCGCCAACCGCCAGCGGATCGAAATCGCCAAGGCGCTCAGCCAGAACGCCAGGGTGCTGATCATGGACGAACCGACGGCGGCGCTCGCCGACGCCGACGTCCGGCGGCTGATGATCGTGATCAAGCGCCTGCGCGAACGCGGGGTCGGCATAATCTACGTCAGCCACAAGCTGCCCGAGATCTTCGAGATCGCCGACCGGGTCACGGTGCTGCGCGACGGCGCCCTGATCGGTACGCTGCCGATCGCTGAGGTCACCGAGCAGACCCTCGTCACCATGATGGTCGGCCGCGAAATCGACCACCTGTTCCCCAAGCCCGAGCCCAACTTCGGGGCGACGGTGTTGCGGGTGTCGAACCTTGGCCTGGGCGACCGGGTGCGCGACATCTCGTTCGAGCTCCGCCGGGGCGAGATCCTCGGCCTCGCCGGGCTGGTCGGCTCGGGCCGCACCGAACTGGCGCTGATCCTGTTCGGGATCACCCCGGCGACGTCCGGCGTCATCGAACTCGACGGCCGGCCCGTGACCATCACCTCGCCGCGCCAGGCGAAGACCCTCGGCATCGCCTACGTGCCCGAGGACCGGGGCCTGCAGGGTCTGGTGCGGCCGATGACCGTCGCCCAGAACAACTCGATGGCGGCGCTCAGCCATGTCGCGCGCGGCGTCTTCCTCGACCTGCGGGCCGAGGCGGCAAAGGCTGCGGCCGCTATCCGGCAGCTCGGCATCCGCGCGCGCGGCCCCGATCAGATCGTCGCCCAGCTCTCGGGCGGCAACCAGCAGAAAGTCGTCCTGGGCAAGTGGCTCGAGACGGCGCCGCGTATCCTGATCATGGACGAGCCGACCCGCGGCATCGATGTGGGCGCCAAGGCCGAGATCCACGCCCTGATGGGCCGCCTCGCCCAGCAGGGCCTCGCCATCCTGATGATTTCGTCCGAGCTGCCCGAGGTCCTCGGCATGAGCGACCGGGTGCTCGTCATGCACGGCGGCCGGCTCGTCGCCACCATCGACCGCGCCGACGCCACACCGTCGACCGTGGGCGCCGCCATGGCCGCCGCCAGCCACGCGGGCGAAGCCGCGTGACGATGACTGTCCCGGCTCCCCGCGCCCGCCGCTCGTCCGTCGCGCGCTTCGTCGCCGCCTACGGCCAGGAGATCGTCATCGCCTGCGCGCTGATAGCGCTCTTTATCGTCGTGTCGGCGATCAACCCGCGCTTTCTCGGCGCCAACAACGTCAACACCATCGTTTCGGGCAACGCCTACATCGCTGTCGCCGCCATCGGCATGTCGATGATCATCATCACCGGCCACATCGACGTGTCGGTCGGCGCGCTGATCGGCGTGCTCGCCACCATTTCCGGCACGCTCGCTGTCTCCGGCTACCCGGTTTGGGTCGCCTGGACCGCGCCGATCTTCATCGGCGCCGCGATTAACGGCGGCGTCGGGGCGCTCGTCGCCTACGGCCGGCTGCCCTCGATCGTGGTCACCCTCGGCATGCTCTCGATCCTGCGGGGCGGTCTGGTCAGCTCGACCGGCGGGGCCTGGATCAACGATTTGCCACCGGCCTTCCAGATCGCCCAGGCCCGCTGGTTCGGCGCGCCCGCGCCGATCTGGTTCATGGTGATCCTGACGGTGCTCGCCTTCCTCTGGATGAAGAACACCGCCTTCGGCCGCTCGCTCTACGCCATTGGCGGCAACGCCGAGGCGGCGCGCGCCGCCGGCATTCCGGTCGAGCGGCGCACCGTGCAGGTGTTCATGATCCACGGCGCCTTCGCCGGTATAGCCACCATGCTCTTCGCGACCCAGCTCCGGGTCATCCAGTCCACCGTGCCGCCGAACCTCGAGCTCACCATTATCACCGCCTCTGTGATCGGCGGCGTCTCGATCCTCGGCGGAACCGGCACCGTGATCGGCTCGACGCTCGCGGCCGTGCTCTTCGCCGCGATCGGCTCGGCGATGATCTTCGTCAATGTCTCGGCCTACTGGCTGCGCGCGGTGATCGGCCTGCTGATCCTCGTGACGGTGCTCGCCGACATGGCCCGTCGCAACCGCGAGTTCTGGAGCAACCAGCGATGACGGCGCGCGGGTTCTTGCGCCACGAGACGATCCTGGCGCTGCTCGTGCTAGTCGCGCTCTTCGTGCTCGACCGGCAGTCCGACCGCTTTCTCACCGTCGACAACCTGTTCAACCAGGGCCGGCTGATGACCGAGGTCGGGCTCATCGCCATCGTCATGACCTTTGTCATCGTCACCGGCGGCATCGACCTGTCGGTCGGCTCGATCCTCGGGATGACCGCGATCCTGATCGGCGTATTCTGGAAGAACATGGGCCTGCCGCTGCCGGCGGCGATCGGCATGGGCCTCGTGGTCGGCGCCTTCGCGGGCTTTGTGAACGGCGTCATCATCACCCGGTTCAAGGTGCCGCCGCTCATCGCAACCCTCGGCACGCTGGCGCTCTACCGCGGTATCGCCGAAGGCGTCTCCGAGGCCCGTTCGGTGCGCGGCTACCCCGAGTGGTTCTTCGTGCTTGGTCAGGGCGAGCTCTGGGGCGCGCCGACGCAACTCTGGATCTTCGCCGCCGTCGCCATCGTCGCCGCGGTCGTGCTCGCCTACACCACCTTCGGCCGCACCACCTACGCCGTCGGCTCGAACGAGGTGGCTGCGCGCTTCTCCGGCCTCGGCGTCGACGGCGCCAAGATCGCCATCTACTCCGCCTCCGGCCTCGCCGCGGCGATCGCGGCCGCAATCTTCGTCTCCCGCGTGTCGACCACCCGCTCGGACATGGGCACCGGCATCGAGCTCGACGCCATCACCGCCGTGGTGCTCGGCGGCACCTCGATCTTCGGCGGCCGGGGCACCATCATCGGCACCCTGCTCGGGCTCGTGCTCATCCAGTCGCTGAAGAACGGCCTTTCGCTCGCCGGCGTCAAGAGCGACGGCACCGTCGTCCTCATCGGAGCGGTGCTGATCCTGACCATCCTGATCTCGAACCTCGTTCACCGGGACGCAACCCGATGAAGACTGCGCCCACGCGCCCGCGGGGCTTCGTAACGCCCAAGGCGCCACAACACGGAGGAAACCTGATGCTTCGACCCTCACTGGCGGCGATGGCCGTCCTGTGTCTCTCGACCGGCCTCGCCACCGCCCAGTCCGCCTGGACCGGCGGCGATGACCTGCCGACCAACCCGCTCGCCTGCGACGGCACGCCGGCGACGCCGGTTTCGGTCGACTACGACGGCGGCGAGCCGACCAACCCGCCCGACCGCGCCGGCAAGGCCATCACCGTCGTCGACGTGCCCAAGCTGATCGGCGACGGCTATTTCGACGCCACCTCCAAGGGCATCGCCGAGGCGACCGCCGAACTCGGCAACATGACCGCGACCACCGACGGTCCCGTCGAGGCCAACATCGACGACCAGATCACGGTGATCGACAACTACATCACCAAGGGCGTCGATGGCATCCTCTTCGCCGCCAACGATTCGGTCGCCATCGCTCCGGTGCTGAAGAAGGCGCTCGAAGCCGGCATCAACGTCGTCGGCTACGACGCCAACGCCGAACCGGACGCCCGCCAGTGGTTCGTGAACCAGGCCGAGTTCAACGGCGTCGCCAAGTCGCTGGTGGACGCACTGGCCGCGGAGATCGGCGGGGAAGGCGCCTTCGCCATCGTCACCTCGACCTTCACCACCCCGAACCAGGCGCGCTGGATCTCCGAGATGGCCGCCTACGCGAGCGCCTGCCACCCGAACCTGACATGGCTGGAGACCGTCGAGGCCCAGGAGGACAACATCCTGAGCTTCAACCAGGCCAATACGCTCATCAACAAATATGGCGACGAGTTGAAGGGCATCCTCGGCATGACCTCGATCGCGACCCCGGCCGCGGCCGACGCCGTGACCCAGGCGGGTCAGTGCGGCGGCATCGCCGTGGTCGGCCTCGCGACGCCGAACGCGATGAAGCCCTATGTCGAGAGCGACTGCGTCAAGTCGGTGGTGCTGTGGAACCCGGTCGACCTCGGCTACGCCGCAGCCCAGGTGCTGCGCGCCACGGCGGACGGCACGCTGAAACCGGGCGACACCTCGGTGCAGGCCGGCAAGCTCGGTGAACTGCAGGTGATCAACGGCTCGGAGATCCTTCTCGGAGCGCCATTCGTCTTCACCAAGGACAACATTGCCGACTTCGACTTCTGACCCCTGGTCGTGGGCGTCCGCCTGCGGGCGCCCCGGCCGCACCCATCGGAGGAACGCGGGCGTGGCGGCGGAAGACGATCACATCGTGATCGGCGGAGGCGCGTCGGGCGGCGGCGCAACTGGTTCGCGGCGGCGGCCGCAAGGTGTTGCTGCTCGAGGCGGGTCGCTCGCCAGCAGATCTGGGAGTTCCGCACCGGCGCTCTAACGCCGTTTAAGGAGGGCGACCGCCTTTACCTCTGCTCGGCGCTGAACAAGATCAGCGCGCTGGACGCGGCTACCGGCCGCGACATATGGACGTTTGATCCGCAGACGCCAGCGGACGCGGTTGGTTACATCGTCGCCATAGGGCCGGCGATCACGACCGTCTGGGGCCCACGGGCAGGGTTTCTATCATATACGCGTCTCAGCCAATTAGGCGGTAGGTTTTCGGAGATGTGACGCGGAAATTGTCGGTGATTGTCTTGCGCCCGAGTTGGGTTTTTTCCGGCACGGCTTCGACAGGAAGGACAGGCGGCCCTGATGAAACCGTCGTGCAGGACGCCCCACAACCGCTCGATCGCGTTCTGATGCGGCGCATGCGGCGGCAGGACATGCAGCCTGATGCGACACCCGGCGCGGGCAAGCCAGGGCTTCAACGCCCTTGCGTGGTGACACCACGCGTTGTCGAGGAAGACGTGGCCGATGCGCTTGCCGGGATAATCGCATTCGAGCTTTCGAGCAGAACCTCGCGAGGTCTTGCCCGAGATCTGCAGGCCCTCCACCCAGGTCAGGGTCGATGTCTCTAGGTTGAAGGCGGCATGAATGTTGAGCCGCTGGCGGCCTGAGGCACCTTGAGCGCGACCTTCTGGACGACCGGATACCGGCATGCGCCGGACGCGACTGATGCTCGGGGTGCACGGCGTCGGCGAACGCCACCGTCTCGTCGGAGCCCAGGGCGTTCGGCCGCCGCCCGTGGGCTGCGATATGCGCGGCCTGGACCGCCTCGTCCGCGCCGAGCGGCAAATGTTTCGGTTTGCGCCAGCAAAAGCCCAGGCGGTGCAT
>JBBRUZ010000173.1:0-6846 GCA_038247355.1 Rhodobacterales bacterium | reverse complement strand
TGGGGCTGGAGCGCATCGGCGCCGTCCTGCAGGGCAAGCACGACAATTACGACACCGATCTGATGCGCGCCCTGATCGAGGCGGCCGCCCACGCCACCTCGTCCGAACCCGACGGTCCGGCCAAGACCCACCTGCGCGTCATCGCCGACCACCTGCGATCGACCTCGTTCCTGATCGCGGACGGCGTGCTCCCGTCCAACGAGGGCCGCGGCTACGTCCTGCGCCGGATCATGCGCCGGGCCATGCGGCACGCGCATCTGCTCGGCGCGCAGGACCCGGTGATGTTCCGCCTCGTTCCCGCCCTTGTCGCCCAGATGGGCCAGGCCTTCCCCGAACTCGTCCGCGCCAAGCCGCTGATCGAGGAGACGCTGCAGCTCGAGGAAACCCGCTTCAAGACGACGCTGGAGCGCGGCCTGCGCCTGCTCGACGAGGAACTCGACCGCCTACCGGACGGGGCCGAACTCCCCGGCGAAACCGCCTTCCGCCTCTATGACACGTTCGGCTTCCCGCTCGATCTCACGCAGGACGCGCTGCGCGAGAAGGGCCGCACGGTCGACGTCGGCGCTTTTGAGTCCGCGATGCTCGAGCAGAAGCGCCGCGCCCGCGCCGCCTGGGCAGGCTCGGGCGAAGCCGCCGAGGACGGCCTCTGGCTCACGCTCGCCGAGCGCTTCGGCGCCACCGAGTTCCTCGGCTACGACACCGAGACCGCTGAGGGCCAGGTGCTCGCACTCGTCCAGGGCGGCGCCGAGACCGACGCGATCGAGGCCGGCGAGACCGTGCAGATCGTCCTGAACCAGACGCCGTTCTACGCCGAATCCGGCGGCCAGGTCGGCGACGCCGGAACCCTGCGCACCGACGGCGCACAAGTCACCATCACCGACGTCCGCAAGCGCGCCGGCCTGTTCGTCCACGAAGGCCGCGTCACCGAAGGCCGTCTCGCCCGCAACGCCGCCGCGGGCCTCGCCGTCGGTCACGAGCGCCGCGGCTCGATCCGCGCGCACCATTCCGCGACCCACCTGCTGCACGAAGCGCTGCGCCTGACGCTCGGCGACCATGTCGCCCAGCGCGGCAGCCTCGTCGCCCCCGACCGCCTGCGCTTCGACTTCACCCACGCGAAGGCCATGACGCCGGCCGAACTCCGGCGCGTCGAGGCGGACGTGAACGCCTACGTTCGCCAGAACACCCCGATCGAGACCCGCATCATGACACCCGACGCCGCGCAAGGGCTCGGCGCACGCGCGCTTTTCGGCGAGAAATACGGCGATGAGGTCCGCGTCGTCTCGATGGGCCGCCGCCCCGGCAGCGGACTCGGCGCCCGAGGCGAGACCTATTCGCTGGAATTGTGCGGCGGCACCCATGTCACGCGCACCGGCGACATCGGTGCTTTCAAGCTGGTTGCCGAAAGCGCATCGGCCAGCGGCGTGCGCCGGATCGAAGCGCTGACGGGCGCCTCCGCACTTGCCCATGTCGCGGCCGAGGAAGCAGCACTTGCCGAAGCCGCAGGCCTGCTCCGGGCCCGCCCGGACGAGTTGGCCGACCGCATCCGCGCGCTGATGGACGAGCGCAGGGCCTTGAGCAATGAACTCGCCGACCTGCGCCGCAAGCTGGCGATGGCAAGACCTGGCGGCGCGACCGACGCCGGCCCCGAAACCGTCAAGGGCATCGCGTTCCTCGCCCAGTCGCTGTCCGGCGTCTCCGGCAAGGACCTGCGCGGCCTGATCGACGAGCACAAGGCTCGCCTCAAGTCCGGCGTCGTCGTGCTCGTCGCCGACATCGGGGACCGCGCCGCCGTCGCCGCCGGCGTCACCGCCGACCTGACCGCGCGCTTCTCCGCCGTCGATTTCGTCCGCGTCGCCGCCGAGGCGATGGGCGGCAAGGGCGGCGGCGGCCGTCCCGACATGGCCCAGGCCGGCGGAACCGATCCCGCCCGCGCGCCGCAGGCCATCGCCGCGGCCCGCGCCCTGCTGGAGGCCTGAACATGCCCGCCTACTGGATCGCCCACATCACCGTCACCGACCCCGACGCCTATGGGCGCTACTCCGCGCTCGCCGGCCCCGCGATCGAAGGTCACGGCGGCACGTTCCTTGCCCGGGGCGGGGCCTACGCGCAATTCGAGGGGACCGAACGCCAGCGCCACGTGGTGATCGAGTTCCCCGATCTCGCGACCGCCGAAGCCTGCTACCGCTCTCCGGCGTACCAAGCGGCTCTGGTGCACGCGCGCGGTGCGTCCGAGCGCGACTTGGTGATCGTCGAGGGCGTGCCGACCGCGGCCTGACACGCGCCGCACCAAAACCAAAAGAGGAAAACGACATGGCCGACGGACACGTGCGCTGGGGCATCCTCAGCGCCGGCAAGATCGCGAAGGAATGGGTCGCGCCGGCGATCCACATGAGCGACCGGGGCAGCGTCGCGCTGATCGCCAGCCGCACGCCCGGCAAGGCCGAGGCGCTGGCCGCTCCGTACGGCGCCGGCGTCACCAACAGTTATGAGGAGCTGCTTGCCGATCCCGCGATCGATGCGATCTACATTCCGCTCCCGAACGGCGACCACGTCGAATGGACGGCGAAATGCCTCGAGGCCGGCAAGCACGTCTTGTGCGAAAAGCCGTTGGCGCTCGCCGCGGCGCAGATCGACGACCTGATCGCGCTGCGCGACCGCACCGGGCTGCTGGCCGCCGAGGCCTTCATGGTCACCCACCATCCGCAATGGCTCCGGGTCAAGGCGTTGCTCGCCGAAGGCGCCATTGGCGACCTGCGCCACGTTCAGGGCGCCTTCACCTTCTTCAACGACGATCCCGGCAACATCCGCAACATGGCGGGCCTCGGCGGCGGGGCGCTCCGCGACATTGGCGTCTACCCGTCGGTCACGACCAGGTTCGTCACCGGCGCCGAGCCCCTCCACATCGCCGCCGAGATCGACTGGGACGCCGGCATCGACGCCACGGCCCGCGTCAGGGCCACCTTCCCCGACTTCCACATGGACTTCTACGTGTCGATGCGGATGGCCCCGCGCCAGCTGATGACCTTCCACGGCACGACGGGCTGGCTCGCCGTCCATGCCGGCTTCAACGCCGGCTCCTACGGCGACGAAGTGATCGAAATGCGCCATGACGACGCCGAAACCAGCCTCGAGCGTTTCCCGCGCGCCGACCAGTACCGCGCCCAGATCGACGCCTTCAACGCTTCGATCCTCGACGGAGCCGCCTTTCCCTGCACGCTCGAATTCTCCCGCGGCAACCAGAGGATGATCGACATGATCTATGAAGCCGCCGGCCCGGCGACCTGACCGACCGAGCGCCTCTGATTTTGCAGTCGCACCATTTGCGCCGCTCTACAATCGGCCGATACGCTCCAGAAGCAGTGCGAAGAACGCTTCGTCCTGAACGTCGCGGGTAAATGAGACGTTGGTGGGCCGTCCGGTCACGCCCCACCAGTCCACCACTGTCTGGCCCATTGTCAGCTCGGACGCGCATTCGACCTCGACGTTGACGTCCCGCCCGGAATAGATCGACGGGTCGAGCAGCCAGGCGATCACGTTCGGATCGTGCAGTGGCCCGCCATCGGTTCCGTACTTCGCCTCGTCGAAGCGCTCGAAGAAATCGAGCAGATGCGCCACGGTCGTCCCGACCCGTGTGCCGAGGTCGCGGAACGCTCTCACGCGATGCGCCCGCGTCAGCACCTTGTGGGTGACGTCGAGCGGCTTGAGCACCACCGGGATGCCGGCGTGGAGAACCTGCTGCGCCGCATGTGGATCGGCGAGGATGTTGAACTCCGCCACGGGCGTGGTGTTGCCGCCCTCGAAGGCGCCGCCGCCCATCGCGACGACGCGCCGCACGCGCGGAACGACGTCCGGCGCGGCCTTGAACGCCAGCGCCAGATTCGTCATCGGTCCGAGCGCGCAGAGCGTCACCGACCCCGCCGGCTCCTGCCGGAGCGTCTCGACGATGAACTCCACCGCGTGGCCGTCGCGCAGCGCCATTTTCGGCGCCGGCAGGTCCGGTCCGTCGAGCCCGGTCTTGCCATGGACGTATTCCGCCGTGATCGGCGCGCGCACCAGCGGACGATCAGCCCCGGCGTACACCGGCATGTCGGTCCGCCCCGCCAGCTCGCAGATCTTCAGGCAGTTCACTGCCGTCAGCGACAACGGCACATTGCCGGCCACCGCTGTCAGGCCCAGCACCTCGATCTCGGGCGACGCGAACGCGAGCAGGATCGCGACCGCGTCGTCATGGCCCGGATCGGTGTCGATGATGAACTTTTGCGCCAAGTCGCTCTCCATGCGGACGGCGCAGTGCCAGCGCCTCTCGGGACGCCCGAGATCATGCCGGCACGAGGTGACGTCGCACCAGTTTCTCGTAGTCCTCCGCAATGGACCGCGTCAGCGCCCCCACCTCGAAGGTGAACGGGCCGATCGAGCCCACCGGTGTGACTTCAGCCGCGGTGCCCGTCAGCCAGCATTGCTGGAATTCCGCCATTTCGTGCGGCTCGATATGCCGCTCGTTCACAGGGACGCCTCGCTCCTTCAGCATCCCGATCACCGTCTGCCGCGTAATGCCGTCGAGGAAACCGTCGGGCAGCGGCGTATGCACCTCGCCGTCGAGGACGAAGAACACGTTCGCCCCCGTCGCCTCCGCCACGTAGCCGCGCCAATCCAGCATGATCGCATCCGAACACCCATTTGCCTCAGCCGCATGCTTTGACATCGTGCAGATCATGTAGAGCCCGGACGCCTTGGCGAAACTCGGGATCGTTTCGGGCGACGGCCGCTTCCACTTCGAAATATCGAGCTTCGCGCCGCGCATCTTTGCGTCGCCATAATAGGCGCCCCATTCCCACACCGCAATCGCCAGATGCATCGGGTTGCGCGCCGAGGCCACGCCCATGTCCGGCCCCGATCCGCGCCAGACCACAGGGCGGATGTACGCGTCCGACAGCCCGCTCGCCTTGAGCGTCTCGGCCTTCGCCGCTTCGATCGCTTCGGCCGAACAGGGATGCGGCATCTCGAGATAGTCGCAGGATTTGAGGAGCCGCGCGGTATGCTCGGCGCTCTTGAAGATGACCCCGCCATAGGCGCGCTCGCCTTCGAAAACCGAACTCGCATAATGCATGGCGTGGCTCAACACATGGATTTTCGCCTCGCGCCACGGCACGAACCCGCCGTCCATCCAGATCACCCCGTCCCGGTCGTGATATGCGTCCGCCATGTCCGTCTTCCCATTTGTTGCGCGCACTCCGCGCTTGACGACAGTTTATTACGATCTTCATCGCGTTAGCTATCATTTGAGTGTTGGAATGTCAATACTCCTGACATAAACTCAGCGCCGACCGGCACGACAGGACGCGGCATGGCCCAGAGCGGCTTTTCGATGAACGCCAACCGCAGCGAGCAGCTGCTGTTCCTGACCGACGACCAGTTGCGCCAGGGCATCGAGCTGATGTTCTTCGCCTATCGCGGGTTCACCGCGGATCCCGACCGCATCCTGCACACCCGCGGCTATGGACGCGCCCACCACCGTGCTATCCATTTCATCAACCGCCGATCGGGACTCATGGTGGGCGAGCTGCTCGACATCCTCGGCGTCACCAAGCAGAGCCTGAACCGCGTGCTGCGCCAGCTCGTCGACGACGGCCTCGTCGAGGCGCGCATCGGCGCTGTCGATCGCCGCCAGCGCAACCTGCACCTGACCGATTGCGGCCATGCGCTGGAGCAGGAGCTTTCCGCCGCCCAACGACGGAGGATGCGGGCGGCCTTCTCCGGCGCCGGTCCCGAGTCAGTCCACGGTTTTCGCAAGGTGCTCGAGCAGATGATCGACCCCGAATTGCGCGACCGCGTGCTCGGTGGGCTGGACGTGCCCCGGCCATGACCGAAACACCCCATGTGCTGATCGTCGACGACGACGCGCGGATCCGTTCCCTGCTGCAGAAGTTCCTGTCCAGGAGCGGGTTTCTGGTCACCGGGGCGCGCGACGCCGCCCACGCCCGCCGCCTGCTCGAAGGCCTCGAATTCGACATCCTCGTGCTCGACATCATGATGCCTGGCGAGACCGGCCTTGAACTTACTGCGTCGTTGCGCGAAACCACGTCGACGCCCATTCTGCTCCTGACCGCCCGCGGCGACGCCGACGACCGCATCCTCGGCTTCGAGGCCGGCGCAGACGACTACCTGCCGAAACCGTTCGAGCCCCGTGAACTGCTGCTCCGGATCAGCGCCATCCTGCGCCGCGTCCCGAAACCGCTGCCGCGCGCCGAGGCGCCCCGCACGCTCCAGCTCGGCGAGGTGCGCTACGACGTCAACCGCGGCGAGCTCTGGCGCGGCCGCGAAATGATCCGGCTCACAGCGACCGAATCGATGCTGATGCGCATCTTCGCTACGCGCGCCAACGAGGCCGTCTCGCGCACCGAACTGGTCGAGGATCTCGGCGGCGGCGTGGCCGAGGCCCAGGAGCGCGCCATCGACGTCCAGATCACCCGCCTGCGCCGTAAGATCGAGTTTGACCCCCGCACCCCCCGCTACCTCCAGACCGTTCGAGGTTCGGGCTACATGCTTGCGCCGGATTGAATGAAAAATGCAAGCCATTTCTGTAACAAGGCGGCGGTTCAAGTCAGCCAAGACTTTCCTGCCCTATCTCTTGCGTTGGAGCTCTGAGCTTCTGGTCACTTGAATACGTTTTCCGGGGACACAGCAAAGAACACTTTGAACTTGTTCTGCGCTCGCGCAGAATGATCGAACGCGATCCGTTTTTGAAAGGCGTTGTAGCTAAACTGCGAGACCAATGCATGGAAAGATTTTTCCCTTTAGTTCCGGCGAGAACCAGATGCTGATTTTGCCCACCGGGGCCGCCGGCGG
>JBBRUZ010000172.1:0-6868 GCA_038247355.1 Rhodobacterales bacterium | reverse complement strand
CACCGCAGCACAAGCCAAGCGCAATATCTATTCGTTAACCGCCGCCCGGTGCGTGATAGGTTGCTGCTTGGTGTCATCCGCGCCGCGTATCAAGATTACCTCGCGCGCGACCGCCACCCCGTGACGCAACGCGAGCGCCTCGACCTTCGCGGCGTTCCGGCCCCACAGCGTCACCTCGATCCCCGGGAACGCCGCGCCGTAAGCCGCGATCAGGCTCTCGGCCACCGCGCCCGTGCCGACGATCAGCAATCGCCGCGCATCCGTTGGCGCAAGCAAGCGCGCGCCGAGGATCGAATCCGCCGCGGTCTTCCACTTCGTAACCAGACCGGAGTCGATCACGGCCTCGACCTGCCCGGTCAGGTCGTGAAACAGCACCAACGCGCCATGCACGGTCGCGCGGCCGTGGGCGGCGTTGCCGGGCATCACCGTCACGGATTTCACCGCAACGCCCATGCCGTCGATCCAGGCGGCCCGCGACAGCAGCGTGTCCGCGCCGCGTCCGAGAAACGCGTCGCGGATCATCGGCTCGGCGGCGCGGTGGCCCTCGGCCAGCGCGTCGGCCAGCGTCAACCAGTCCAGCCGGTCCTCGACGTCTCCGGCGACGATGTAGGGAACCACCGCGATCAGACGCCCACCGCCGCGATCGCCGCGGCCAGATGGTCGAGCCGCTGCGCCGGCAGGCCAGCGATGTTCATGCGACTGTCGCCGACCATGTAGACGCCATGATCCGAGCGGAGCGCTGCGACCTGCTCGGGCGAGGCCCCGACCAGCGAGAACATGCCCCGGTGATGCGCGACGAACCCGAACCGCTCCGAATTCGTGGCCCGCTTCAACGCTTCGGCGAGGCCGGTGCGCAGCCCGAGCATCGTCTGGCGCATCCCCTCCAGCTCGGCCATCCAGTCCGCCTTCAGCGTGGGATCGTTCAGAATGATCTCGACCACCTTCGCGCCATGATCGGGCGGGAAGGAGAAGTTCATCCGGTTCAGCATCGCGAGATTGGCCGCCGCGACGCCAGTCAGATTTGCCGGCCCGACCGTGAAGGCCACGCCCACCCGGTCGCGGTAGAGCCCGAAGTTCTTCGAGCACGACGCCGCGACCAGCATCTCGGGAACCTGCGCGGCCATGTAGCGCAAGCCCGCGACGTCTTCCGCGAGGCCGTCCCCGAACCCCTGGTATGCGAGATCGATCATCGGAACGGCGCCGCGCTTGACGAGCAGCTCGGTCACCACGCGCCACTGCTCGAGGCTCAGGTTCGCCCCTGTCGGATTGTGGCAGCAGCCATGAAGCAGGACCACGTCGCCGACCTCGACGGCGGCCAGATCGGCGAGAATCCCCTCGAAATCTACGCCGCGCGTCGCCACATCGAAATACCGGTAGGTGAAGGACGGGATGCCGAGATAGTTCAGGATCGCCGGATGGTTGGGCCATGTCGGCGCGGAATAGAACACCCGCGCCTCCGGGTTGGCCAGCCGCACCAGCTCCAGCAACTGCCGCACGGCGCCGGTCCCGCCCGGCGTCTGCGCCCCGGCGATCCGCTGCGCGGCCACCTCCTCGCCGAAGATCAAGACGCGCATCGCCTCGACGAAGCCGAGATCGCCGCGCAGCCCGACATAGCTCTTGGTTGTCTGGCCCTCCAGCAGCCGCGCCTCGGCGGCCTTGACCGCGCGCATGATCGGCGTGCGGCCGTCAGCGTCCTTGTAGACGCCGACGCCGAGGTCGATCTTGTCCTCCCGCGGATCGTCGGCGTAGAGCGCCATCAACGCGATGATCTTGTCGGTCGGCTGGGCTTTCAGGGCCTCGAGCATGAATTCACTCCTCGCGAGATTGGGCGCCGAAGCAGCGGGCGGCGACGTAACGGGGCGTCACGCCCCGATCATGTTGCGATCGCGCGTCAGCACGCGGCTGCGGGTCTCGCGCGTCACTGGCTCGAACCCGGCCTTCTGATAGAGCGGCAGCGCACGGGGATGATCGAGCGAATTCGTGTTGACGCTCACGCGCGCCACCCCCGGACGATCCCACGCCATATGCGCCGCCGTATGCACCAGGAAGGTCCCGAGCCCGCGCCCGAGCGCTTGCGGGGCCAGGCCGAGATACGCGAGATCACAGACCCCGCGCATCCGGCTGTCGAGGACGAAGAACCCGTGCGGCCAGCCCGACCGCATCAGCGTGTAAAGCGTGACGTCGGGGTCTTGCAGGAACGCCTCGAGCTCGGTGTGTGGACGCTCGTGCTGATCGGTCCACTCGTATTCCGATCCGACCGCATCGTAAAGGGTCAGGAACCACCAGACCGGCGGCGCTTCGGCGGCGATCAGCGCCGAAGTCGGGCCGACCGGCATATGCGGACGCGGCAGGTGCGGACGCGCCGTCATTTCGAGATGGGTCACGACGTAGTCGATGCGCTCGCCGGCCTTGTGGATCATCCCCGTTCGACCTTCAGATCGGGATAGGCGCCCCATTCCGCCCAGGAGCCGTCATACAGCGCGTGTCGGCGATTGCCGAGCCGCTCCAGCGCAAGGCTCAGCACTGCGGCGGTGATCCCCGACCCGCAGGTCGTCACCACCGGCGCGGTCACGTCGACGCCGGCGGCCTCGAAGACGGCGCGCAACTTCGGCCCGTCCTTCAGCGTGCCGTCCGCCTCGAGCAGCGTCGCGTAGTGGACGTTCCTCGCGCCGGGGATGTGGCCCGACCGCAATCCCGGGCGCGGCTCGGGCGCCTCGCCGCGAAACCGCTCGGGCGAGCGCGCATCGACGAGCTGCGCGTCGCCGAGCTTCGCGGTCGCGGCGACCTGCGTGACGTCGCGCACGAGGCCCGCGTTGCGTCGCGCGGTGAAGTGGCGATCGCGCAGGATCGGAGGCGTGTCCTCCAGCGGGCGGCGCTCAGCCTGCCATTTCGGCAGGCCGCCGTCGAGCACCGCGACGTCCTCCTTGCCGAACAGCCGGAACAGCCACCACACGCGCGGCGCGCTGAACAGGCCGAGGCTGTCGTAGACGACCACCCGGTGACCGTCGCCTATCCCCATCGCCCGCATCCGGCTGACGAACTTCTCGACCGGGGGCGCCATGTGCGGCAACTCCGACTGCGGGTCGGATATCTCGTCGATGTCGAAAAACCGTGCGCCCGGAATATGGCCAGCGTCATATTCGCGCCGCGCGTCCCGCCCGCTGTCCGGCATGTGCCAGGACGCATCGAGGATGCGCAGGTCGGGGGCGCCCAGATGCGCCGCCAGCCATTCGGTCGAGACCAGCAGCTCGGGATCGCTCGTGCTCATGGTTTCCATGCCTCCGGGGCGCGTTCGGCGGGCAATACCTTGCGGGCGCGGGGGTTTCAAGCGGCCCGCATCGGGGCTGTGCAATCCGACCTTGATCCGCCTAATCGACCCTTGCCGTTTCCGACGGCGCGACGGCTCCGGACCCGGATCGGCGCAGCTCAGTTAAGCGCAAAGTCCGTCAGGTATTCCGCTGCGAGCAGCATCATGATGTAGTCCATCCGGTCGGCTACCGTCCCGTCCTCCTCTGCCCAGACTGCATAGACCGACGTGCCGAGGAACACCGGGCCGGAGACGTGAAGGCCGAGCGGCATCTCGGCGTTCAGTCCGCTTTCGATGTCGTCGCCGACGTAGATGCCATAGCATGTCGTGCGCTCCGTCCGTGGATCGAACGCATCGCAGTCCTCCAGCTTGAACTCGCCCGGAGCCACGCCGTCATACCAGTCCGCCAGCTTGTCGATATGTTCGACGAAATCCTCCAGGGCGATCCCCATGGCGTCGGCAAAGGAGTCCATCCGTCTCACGACGGAGTTTACGTAGACAGTCCCGTCCAGGTTTGTGGCTTCCAGCGCCTGAAGCGCATCGTTCCAGTAGAGTTCGACGCCGGCCGGGACGCCGATCGTGGCGCCCGTGGAACTGTCCTCGTAGATATCGAAGCCGTAAAGCTCGGAGTCGGCGGGATCGCCCAGATAGGAGCGAAATTCGGCGATCAATTCGGACCCGCCGGCGTCGTCTCGGTCGATCAGCAGTTCGGCCAGCCCGGTCAGCGGGAATTGCCGCACGAGCGTCAATTCGTCAGGCTGATCCGCTGCGTCCGGACCCGCCGAAACCTCCAGCGGTCGCATCTCGATCGTCGTCGGATCTGCGGGCGTGATGCTGCTGAAGAGCTGCGCCTGATGCGAGGGGCTGTCTGGCGGCGGGTCGTCCGACGTCAGCAGGTCGGGCAGATAGATATGTGCCGGAATGCTCCAGTTGATCGAGCGCCAGCCGCCGAGCAATCCGCCATCGGCGACGGCGACCACGTCGCCCTTGCTGTCGAAGATCGGCGCGCCCGAATGCCCGGGCTGGATGGTGGTGTTCACGCGAAGGATGCTGGTGTCGCGGGTCGGGTACGGCTGGCCTCGGAACAGATCCTCGAGTTCGTCGGATGCGAAAGCGTCGCCGAGCGTCGTTATATCGCTCTTCAGGCCGCCGCCGAACTCGATCTCGAGGCGAATCATTTGCTCGGCCGCGAGCGGATATCCTAGGGTCACGTGGTCCGCCAGCATGTCAGGCGGTCCGATCGCGTGGCGGACGGGCGCAAGGCCGAGGTCTTCGTCGAGCTGGAGCAACGCGAGATCCGCCTCCAGATCGACGCGCAGGAGCGTGCCGAGGGTCTCTTTCAGCGTCGCTTCGCTCCAGATCACGATCTCATCGCAGCCGGCTACGGCATGCAGGGCTGTGACGACATAGCCGGGTTCCGGCCAGACGAAACCCGTCGCCTTGGCCTCGCCCCCTGCGAGCGCGCAGCGGATCAAGACGACCGAGTCAAAACTGTTGTTGGTCGCGGCCGAGGCGGATGACGCCGCCAGCGCGCAAAAAACCACCGCCAGTCCCGGTGCGCGCCGCGAGACGTTAGGCGGATCTTTGCGCGTCATCCGCCATCCTCCCGCTGCAGGATGCACAGCAATTCGTGGGCGAGCGTGACCGCGACCGCCCGATCGGCCGTGGGATATGCGGCGATGCGTTCTGCGAAAATCGGCAGGGCGCCAGGCGCCCCCTGGCGCATATAGGCGGCGAGAACGTCCTTGGTCGTGGCGAAGCGCGACGGGTCGAGCCGCCTGCAGGCGTCGAACTCGCCGAGTGTCGAGAACAGGACAGCCTGCCGCGTTGCGGCGCCTTCCTGCGGCGCCACGTCGATGTCCCCGGCGGCCGGCGCGTCGCCATACTGGAAGCGGGAAGGCGCGATACCGGTGCGCTCGAACACCATCATCTGCTTCGCAAGGGTGGGGTCTTCGGGGAGCGCATCGGCCCACCGTTCGAGTTGTGCGGCCGGCGGGCTCGCAAACGGGTTATTGACCCGGGCATAGAGGCCGATGCCGAGGCCGATCACCGTGGCGACGCCGAGGCTTCCGATCCGGGCCCCATTGACACGAAAAGCTCCACCGAGCGTGCCGGATGCGGCGTCGAGGCCCAGAAAAACCGCCAGTACGGAGGCAAGTGCGCCAACGACCACGCCAACCACTGGCGAACTCGACAGTCCCACCAGCACGCCGAGCAGGAGGCCCATGCCAGCCCCGGCGAACAGGTCTGACACAATCCCTGACGGCCGCTCGGCCTTTTCTTCAGTCATGGGTTTCGATCGCTGGTTTGAAGGAATTCGGCCAATGACCTAGAATGCTAGCAGGATTCTGGAGTTTCGCATAGGACCTTGCGAGCCTCAATCGGCTTTGCCGGTCGCACCGAGCGCCGCGAGAAAGGCGGGTCCGAACCGCTCGGTCTTCTGCGGGCCCATGCCCTGAACGCGCTCCAGCTCGCCGAGATCGCGCGGTCGCATCTCGGCGATCTTCGCGAGCGTCGCGGCCGAACAGTTCAGGTACTTGCCCCGTCCGTCGTCGCCCCGCGCCAGTCGCGCCTGTGCGGCCGCCATCCGGTCGAAAACTTCTCCTGTCGCCGCTCCCGCCAGCTTGCGGCGGGCCGGATGCATCGGCTCGGGCGCGGCGCCGGTCAGCACAGCGAGGAATTCCGCCCCGAACCGGTCAAGCTTGACCGCCCCGACCCCGGTGATCCGGCGCATCGCATCGAGCGTCGCCGGCCGCTGCGTCGCCATCTCGATCAGCGTCCGGTCGGGAAAGATCACATAGGCCGGAACGCCGGCGCCGTCCGCGAGCGCGCGCCGCCGCGCCTTCAGCGCCGACAGCAGCCCCTCGTCCTCCTCGGCGATCAGCGCCGCTGGCTCGGCCCTTCCGGACGTCCTCGCCACAGTGTCGGCCCGCAGTTCGAGCGCCGCGTCGCCGCGCAGGATCGGCCGTGCGGCTTCGGTCAGCCGCAGCGCCCCGTGCCGCGCCGGATCGGGCCGGATCAGGTCGAGCCCGAGCAGCTGCCGGAAGATCGTCTTCCATTGCGTCCCGGTGAACTCCTTGCCCACCCCGAACGTCGGCAGCCGGTCATGGCCGCGCTGAACGATTTTCTCCGACCGTTCCCCTCGCAGGATGCCGACCAGATGCTCGGCGCCAAAGCTCTCCCCGGTCCGCAGGATCGCCGAGAACGCCTTGCGCGCGGCTTCGGTCGCATCGAAAAGCGCGGGCCGGTCGCGGCAGAGGTCGCAGTTTTCGCAAGGGAGCTCCATCGTCTCGCCGAAATAGGCGAGCAGCGTCTGCCGCCGGCAGCGCTTGGCCTCGGCGAGACCCAGCAGCGCGTTCAGCCGTTTGTGGTCGGCTTCCTTGCGCTCCAGCGGCGCCGCGCCCTCGTCGATCTGCGTCCGCCGCAGCCGGATGTCGTCGGGGCCGTAGAGCGTCAGCGTGTCCGCCGGCGCGCCGTCGCGCCCGGCCCGCCCGATCTCCTGATAGTATCCCTCGATCGACTTCGGCAGGTCGGCGTGGGCCACGTACCTTATGTCGGGCT
>JBBRUZ010000171.1:0-6879 GCA_038247355.1 Rhodobacterales bacterium | reverse complement strand
GACGTCGTGTTCGGTGGTCAGGATCAGGTCCATCTCGCCGCGCGAAAGCTGGTACTTCAGCGTCGCGGTGAAAGTGGAGTGCAGGTTGACGCGGACGCGCGGGAACTCCGCGGCGAAGCGGTGCATGGCGCGCGGGACGTTGGGATAGATGATGTCGTGCGGCACGCCGAAGTTTATCTCACCCTCGAACGCCTGATTGGTGAGGAGCCCCCAGGCCTCGTCGTTCAGGGCGAGCATGCGGCGGGCGTAGCCGGCGAGTTGTTCGCCCTGCGCCGTCAGCGCGACGCCGCGGCCGGCGCGGTCGATCAGCGGCTGGCCGGTGGCCTCCTCCAGGCGCTTCAACTGCATTGAGACGGCGGACTGCGTCAAGTTGAGTTGCGAGGCCGCCCGGGTGACGCCGCCGGAGTCTGCGACAGTGACGAACGAGCGCAAGGCGGTCAGGTCCAGATTGCGGGGCATATCAATCCTTGTGATGTTTTAGCGCACGAACATTCGTTTTCATTATGCCAGTCACAAGCGTAAATCATCAGCAGCGGCGATGGAAGCGCCGTGTTACGCCACACATCCTGATGGAGACGCGCCATGACCACCCTCACCCAAGCTCTCGGCCGCGCTGATTTCCGCGCTCCTCGCCAGACATGGCGTGGGCTCGTGGTGCGCATCGCAGCCCGGCTTGTGGCGTTGGACCTGCTGTTTCGCGAGCGCGCGGGGTTGGCCGACCTCGACGACCGGATTCTGCGCGACATCGGCGTGACCCGGGCCGATGTCGGCCACGCTCTTTCACAGCCGGACGCACACCTGCGCTCAATCCTCCTGCGCGGCGGCGACCAGTTCTAGCACTGACGGCCCGATGGCCACGACGATGGCCTTCACCCCTGCCGCGTTGGGGTGGACGCCGTCGGGCTGCATCATCGCCCGCGCGGCGCTGATATCGCGTCCTTCGCCCAAGCCGGCGAGGAACGACGGAAAAAGGATTGCCCCGTGCTCCTCGGCGAGTTCGGGGAAAATCGCGTCGAAGGCGGTCTGGTACTCAGGGCCGTAGTTGCCCGGCGCTGGCAGGCCAGCGAGCAGGACCGGCAGCCCGCGGGCGGTGATTTCGGTCACGATGCCGTCGAGGTTGGCGCGGCTTTCAGCTGGATCGAGGCCACGAAGGAGGTCGTTGCCACCGAGCGCGACGATCACCGCATCCACATCCTCGGTCAGGGTCCAGGCGACGCGGGCGAGTCCGCCGGCCGTCGTGTCGCCCGAAACACCTGCGTTCAACACGATCGCGTCATCGGCGCCGTTCGCCCGGAGCCACGCCTGCAGCTGCGGGATGAAGCCTTCGGTCTCCGGCAAGCCGTAGCCTTGGGTCAACGAGTCCCCCAAGGCCGCGATGGTGACGGCTTCCGCGGATGCGGCGGGCCCGAAACTCCATGCTGCAGCCGCGAGCGCCATTGCGGCGGCGAGGTTGCAGCGGCGCGACCGCGCCCCATATGCCGGACGTATGGCGCTAAGCGCCGAAGATAAGGTTGGCTGCAGCATGTCTTCTCCCGTCATCGTCCTGACAAATGTGGAGCTTACGCTGCGCGGCAATGCCGGGCCGGTCAACATTCTGCGCGGCGTGACGCTTGCCGTGAAGAAGGGCGAGACTCTGGGGCTCGTCGGGCCGTCGGGTTCGGGCAAATCCTCGCTGTTGATGCTGATGGGCGGTCTGGAGAGCGCCACCGGCGGCGCCGTCACGGCGCTGGGGCAGGACCTGACGCGTATGGGCGAGGACCAGCTCGCGCGTTTCCGCCGCGACCATATGGGCGTGGTGTTTCAGTCGTTCCACCTGATCCCGACGATGACCGCACTGGAGAACGTCGCGACGCCGCTGGAGCTGGCGGGCGACGTTGACGCCTTCGACAAGGCGGCGGAGGAATTGCGCGCGATGGGGCTTGGCGCGCGGCTCGATCATTATCCCGCGCAGTTGTCGGGTGGCGAGCAACAGCGCGTCGCGCTGGCGCGGGCCTCGGCGCCACGGCCGCAGATCCTGCTGGCGGACGAGCCGACGGGCAATCTGGACGGTGCGACGGGTGCTGCGATCATCGATCTGCTGTTCGGACTGCGCGACAAGCACGGGGCGACGATGGTGCTGGTGACGCACTCGCCGGAGCTGGCCGCGCTTTGCGACCGGGTCGTGCAGCTGCGCGACGGCCAGCTGGAGCGGTTCGCCGAGGCGGCTGAATGAGGGCGCCGGTCGCGGTTCGCATCGCGCTGCGCGAATTGCGGGGCGGGCTCGCCGGTTTCCGGGTGTTTCTCGCATGTCTCGCGCTCGGCGTGGCGGCGATCGCCGCAGTCGGCTCGGTGCGCACGGCGATCGAACAGGGGCTGACCCGCGAGGCCTCGACGCTGCTCGGCGGCGACGTCGAGATGGAGTTCACCTACCGCTACGCCAATGGGGCCGAACGCGCCTGGATGGCCGACAATGCGGTCGTGGTGTCGGAGATCGTCGATTTCCGTTCGATGGTGGGGATGGCGCGGCCCGGCGTCGAGATCGAGCGCGCGCTGGTGCAGGTCAAGGCGGTCGATGGCTCCTATCCGCTTTACGGCACGGTCGGGCTCGCGGACGGCGCACCGCTCGCCGAGGCGCTGGCGACGCACGGCGGGTTGCCCGGCATGGCGGCGCATGGCGTGCTGATCGACCGGCTAAGGCTCGAGATCGGCGACGTCCTGCGCCTGGGCACGCAGGATTTCCGCGTCACCGCGCGGCTCGACGTCGAGCCGGACGGCGCGGCGTCGAGTTTCACCTTCGGGCCGCGGGTGATCGTCGACGCGGCGGCGCTCGAGGGCAGCGGGCTGCTGAGCGAGGGATCGCTGTTCAATTCGGCGTATCGACTGAAGCTCGCCCCGGAGGCGGATCTGTCAACGCTTCGCTCCGAAGCGGAAGCGCGCTTCGCCGACGACGGTATGCGCTGGCGCGACCGGCGCAATGCGTCGCCGCAAATCAGCAGTTTCGTCGACCGGCTAGGCTCGTTTCTGATCCTGATGGGGCTCGCCGGGCTGGCGGTGGGTGGCGTCGGGGTGTCTTCGGCGGTGCGCGCGTATCTGGAGGGCAAGACCGAGACCATCGCCACGCTGAAGACGCTCGGGGCGACCGGCAACACGATTTTCGCCGTGTATCTTGTGCAGATCGGCCTTCTGTCGCTGGTCGGGATCGCGCTCGGGCTGACGCTCGGCGCGGCGCTGCCGCTGCTGGCGGGACCGTTCGTAGCGGGGCGGCTGCCGGTGCCGGTGGCTTTCGGCATCTACGAGCGCGCGCTGGCGGAGGCCGCCGTCTACGGAGCGCTGACCGCGCTGATCTTCACGCTCTGGCCGCTGGCGCGGGCGCGCGACATCCGTGCGGCAGGGCTGTTTCGCGACAGCGCCGGGGGCGAGGCCCGTCTGCCGCGTCCCGTCTATATCGTCGCGGTAGCAGCGCTGACGGCGGCGCTGATCGGGATCGCCGCATGGCGCTCGGACGCGACCGAGATCGCGCTCGGCATGGCCGCGGGCGTGATCGGATCGCTGGTCGCGCTCTGGTTCGCGGCGCTGGGAACGCGGGCGCTGGCCCGGCGGGCGGCGCGCAGCCGCGCGGTGCGAGGCCGGCCGGCGCTGCGTCTCGCACTGGGCGCGGTGGGGGGGCCGACGGCGGAAACCGCCTCGGTCGTCATGTCGCTTGGTCTGGGCCTCAGCGTGCTGGCCGCGGTCGGCCAGATCGACTGGAACCTGCGCAACCTCATCATCGCGGATCTGCCCGAGCGCGCGCCGGCGTATTTCTTCGTCGATATCCAGAACGACCAGCTGCCCGGCTTCGTTGAGCGGGCGACGGCCGAACCGGGCGTGTCGGATGTCGAGACCGCGCCGATGCTGCGCGGGGTGATCACCCGGATCAACGGCGTGCCGGCGGTCGAGGCGGTGGGCCCGCACTAGGCGCTGCGCGGCGATCGGGGCGTGACCTATGCCGCCGCGTCGCCGCAGGGCTCGGCGCTCACGGCCGGCGAGTGGTGGCCCGAGGACTACGCAGGACCGCCGCTGATGAGCTTCGCCGCCGAGGAGGCCGAGGAAATGGGACTGGCGCTCGGCGACGAGATCACGGTGAACATCCTCGGCCGGGACCTAACGGCGACCATCGCTAGCTTTCGCGAGGTGGAATTCGAGAACATGGGGATCAACTTCATCATGGTCGTGAACCCCGGCGCGCTGGCGGGGGCGCCGCACACGCATATCGCGACGGTCTATTCGGACGAGGCGGCGGAGGCTCCGTTGCTGCGCTCGGTCGCGGGGGCCTATCCGAACATCACGGCGGTGCGCGTGCGTGAGGCCATCGACCGGTTCGCGCAGTCGCTCGACGGCATTTCGGCGGCGACGCGCTGGGCGGCTGCGGCGACGCTGCTGACCGGTTTCGTCGTGCTGATCGGCGCCGCCGCGGCAGGCGAGCGGCTGCGCGTGTTCGAGGCTGCGGTGCTCAAGACGCTGGGCGCCAGCCGGGCGCGCATCCTGTGGAGCTTCGCGCTGCGGGCGGCGCTGATCGGGGCCGCGGCGGGGATCGTGGCGATCGCCGCCGGCGCCATCGGCGGCTGGTGGGTGACGACCTTCGTTATGGACGCGTCCTACGCTTTCGAGCCGCTCTCGGCAGCGGCGATCGTATCGGGAGGGGCGTTGGCGAGCCTCCTTGCCGGCCTCGCCTTCGCGCTGCGACCGCTCAGCGCGCGGCCTGCACGAGTGTTGCGGGCGCGAGACTGACGCGCGCAGCGGCGAAGTTGTCGATATCGTTACCAATGCCGTGAGAACTGGCGCACGTTTGTTTGTCGCGCTTGAAATGGACCCGCCTTTTCCCGATATTAAGGGCAAGGCTGCGGGGGTGACCTGCAGGCCGCCCGCATCAATGGAGGAACCTATGGCGGAATTCGACACTATGAGCCGGACCGGCGCCGGCGTTCGCACCGGGGCGGTGGACGCTGGTCTGCGCGGCCATATGAACAAGGTCTACGGTACGATGTCCGTGGGCATGGTCCTCACCGCTTTGGCGGCGTGGTCTGTAGCGGGCCTGGCCGTGTCGAGCGTGCCGACCGAGTACATGATCGGCGATGGTGCGTATCTCACCGCGTTCGGCGCAGCGATCTACGCCTCGCCGCTGAAGTGGGTGATCATGTTCGCGCCGCTCGCCTTCGTTTTCGGCTTCAGCGCGATGGTCAACCGCATGTCCGCGGCGACCGCGCAGATCCTGTTCTACGCCTTCGCCGCCGTGATGGGTCTGTCGCTGAGCTCGATCTTCCTCGTCTTCACCGGGGTGTCGATCGTGCAGGTGTTCCTGGTGACCGCGGTGTCCTTCGCCGGCCTGAGCCTCTGGGGCTACACCACCCAGAAGGACCTTTCGGGCTGGGGCACCTTCCTGTTCATGGGATTGATCGGCGTCGTCGTGGCCTCGATCGTCAACATCTTCCTCGGCTCGCCGGCGCTGATGTTCGCGATTTCGGTGATCGGCGTGCTGGTTTTCGCCGGCCTGACCGCGTTCGACACACAGAACATCAAGAATACTTATCTGACCATGCGCGTCGCCGAAGGCGAGGAGTATCTCGGCAAGGCGGCGATCCTCGGCGCGTTGAGCCTTTACCTGAACTTCATCAACATGTTCATGCTACTTCTGTCCCTTTTCGGCAACAGAGAGTAAAAGCTCTCACCGGGTCCCATACCTCACGAAGCCCGCCAAACCATTTGTTTGGCGGGCTTTTTTGTTGTACTGATGCACCGCGCCTTCTTGCGGATCTCCCGTTAACCAGATCGACGGGTCCTTCTCCAAAAATTGATAACTTCAATTTCAACGAAGAATCCAATGTGATTCAATGGGTAAGACCCAGCTTGGCCACGGATCACGTTTACAATGCTCCGAACCGACCCTCTTCACTATCAGATCATCTCCTGCTCGAACGCCAGGCGGCACCGGCACGTTCTGCTCGACCGCACCACACAGACGCCAAACACGCTCGGAGGTATCTTCGAGGCGCACCTCGCCGCCTGGTCGCTCGCCGACGCGACGATCAAGAAGACCCTCGAGGGGCTCAGCGTGCTGTTGACTTGGATCCGGCGCCGCAATACCGCGGCTGAAGCGCGGCTCGCCCGCGGCGAGCCACTGACGGAGTCCGAGATCCGCAGTTTCAAACGCTGGCTCGAGGAGCGCGTCTTGGGCGAAGCGGGCGCTTTGTCGCCGTCGCAGGTCGAAAGCCTCAACAAGACGCTGCTGGCCGCCCGCATGTTCGAGGACTGGGCCATGCGTCAGTGGCTTGCGAAGCAGCGCCGCCAGAGCCGCCTGATCGACATCCGCACGGGCCAGCAGGAATTTTCGGCGGGGGCGCCGGCCGTCGCCTACGCCGAGGACTTCACCGATGATGAGATCCGCGAGATCGAGCAGTACTTTCGATCGCTCGCGCTCGCCGTTGGCGCTGCGCGGTCGGATGTCCGAAACTACGTGATCTGGCGCATTTCGATCGAGTTTGGACTCCGCATCGGTGAGATCCTCGCGTTCCGGTTGCAGGACCTGCCTAGCAGGGTGGCGGACTACATCAAGATCGTGCGCATAGTGGAGCGCAACGATCCGCGCGGCAAGTCCGCGCCGCGCCCCAAGACGCTGTCCCGCGATCTCGGTTACTATTTCGCGAACAGTTGCTTCCCGGGCTTGTTCTCCCAGTACGTCTTCGATCACCGCTGGACCGAGGTCTACAGTGACCGGCGCGGCACCCGGTGGATTCCAGCGCGAAGCGCAACGGTTCAAGCAAAGCGGATTTCGATGTCCCTGCCAAGCTCCGACAGGAACGCCTCGACCGGGGACCGGTAGCCGAGGCATTTGCGCGGGGTGAGGTTGATGGTCATGGCGATTTC
>JBBRUZ010000170.1:0-6956 GCA_038247355.1 Rhodobacterales bacterium | reverse complement strand
GCTCGGCGGCGCCCACGCCCTGCCCGGCGAAGGCGCGGACGAGGCCACCGCACGCGCCCGCGGCGCCGCCCTCCACCTTCTGCTCGAGACGCTGCCGCACCGCCCCCGTGCGGAGTGGCCGGCCAGCTCGGCGCGGCTCCTGCCCGAAGCGCCCGACCGCGACGCCTTGCTGGCGGAGGCCGCGTCCGTCCTCGACGCTCCCGAACTCGGACCGCTCTTCGCCCCGGACGTGCTGGTGGAGGTCGATGTCACCGCGCCGTTGGGCCCGATCCGCCTGGCGGGGCGCATCGACCGGCTGATCATCGCCCCCGACCACGTTCTTGCAGTGGATTTCAAGTCCAACCGTGTCGTCCCGGTCCGCCCGGATGCGACGCCGGAGGCGATTCTCCGCCAGATGGGGGCCTACGCCGCGGCGCTCGGCGCCATCTACCCCCGGCGCGAGATCCGCACCGCCGTCCTCTGGACCCGCACCGCCACGCTGATGCGGCTTCCAGGCGCGCTGACGACGGCGGCGCTCGCCCGTGCGGGCTTCCTTGACCCTGAGACAGGGCGACCATAAGTTAGATGCAATTTTTCATGATGGAGGCCAGTCGATGGCGACGGTGAAAGTGACGGACAAGACCTTCCAGGACGAAGTCCTTGGGGCGCAAGTTCCGGTTCTGGTGGACTTCTGGGCCGAATGGTGCGGCCCATGCAAGATGATCGGCCCGGCTCTGGAAGAGCTGTCGTCCGAATACGAGGGTCGCATCAAGATCGCCAAGGTCAACGTGGACGAGAACCCGAACTTGCCCGCGCAATTCGGCGTGCGCGGCATCCCGGCGCTGTTCATGTTCAAGGACGGCGAGATCGTCTCGAACCGCACCGGCGCCTCGCCGAAGGCGTCGTTGAAGGGCTGGATCGAAGAATCCGTCTGACGTCTCGAACCTGACCATCGTCTCGAACCTGACCATAGGTCGCGCCCGGACCCCGGACGCGGCCTTCAAACGTGGAACGCCGGGCCGCAAATGGCCCACCGCAGCCGAAAGACCGGCAACCGATCGGACCGAGCCGAGAACGACGCATTCAGGACCGGCTCCGATATTCTGCGGCTGAACGATGGACGTCTTCCCTCGCCTCAGGCATTGAACGGCTCGGAACGAACCCGGAGCGCTTCATGACCACCCCCAAACGAATCCTTTTCACCGGCGGCTCCGGCAAGGCTGGCCGCCATGTCTTGCCCTACCTGCTCGACCGTGGCCACCGCGTCCTGAACGTCGATCTCGCGCCGCTCGACCACCCCGGCGTGGACAACCTGATCGCCGACATCACCGACAGCGGCCAGATGTTCAACGCCCTGACGTCCTACGCCAATTTCGGCGAACTGGAACCCGGTTCGGGCGTCCCGAAGTTCGACGCGGTCGTGCATTTCGCCGCGATCCCCCGCATCCTGATCAAGCCCGACGCCGAGACCTACCGGGTCAACGTGATGGGCACGTACAACGTCATCGAGGCGGCCGTGAAACTCGGCGTCGCCAAGATCGTCATCGCCTCGTCGGAAACGACCTACGGCGTCTGCTTCGCTGACGGTCGCGCCGACCCCGCGCAGCTTCCGCTGACCGAGGACATGGACGTCAACCCCCCCGACAGCTACGCCATGTCGAAGGTGGTCAACGAAGTCACCGCCCGCAGCTTCGCGCTGCGCTCCGGGTTCGACATTTATGCGCTGCGCATCGGCAACGTCATCGAGCCTGACGAATACGTTCGGTTCCCGGCATTTCTCGCGGACCCCGGCCTGCGTCGCCGCAACGTCTTCAACTACGTCGACGCCCGCGATCTCGGCCAGATCGTGGATTTGTGTCTGGGCCGCGACGGCCTGGGATTCCAGATATTCAATGCCGCGAACGACACCAATGTCGCCCATCAGTCGGCGACCGCCCTCGCCGCCGAACATTTCCCCGGCGTCCTTTTGACGCGCGACCTCGGCAAGACCGAGGCGCTCTACTCCAACGCCAAGATCCGGGACGTGCTGGGCTTTCGCGAGGAGCATGACTGGCGGAAGTACGTCTGATCCACGATCGGCTGGCCCCTGACGCGGACCGGGCCGATCGGCGCAGCCTCGATTGCCCACGGCGTTCCCGATCCGGAGCCCGGCGTAACCGGATGCCCCGCCGGGTCGTTTCTGCACGGCGGACGTCGGAATGCGGTTCCCGGGCCGCAGATTGCGACCGACGCCTTCGCCTTCCCGTCCCGACGCCCAACTCCTGCGCGCCTCACTGTTCGGGCGATGGGCGTGCCGTCGTCCGGATTCGAAGGTCGTGACGCCGAAGGTTCGGCTGACGTCCCCGACGGGCGCCCTGCCGCGCCACATGCGGGCGGTCTCGAACGCCGGGGCAAGGCCGACGCGGGTGGGCGAGGGCGACCGCCTCGGCATTGCCCACTGGAATGTCTAGGACGAGGGGCCGGGCCGGCGTGCGGGCGACGAGGGCGGCGAGAAGGCTTTCGGCTGTTCGCGGATCGTCGGCGTAGAGCGGGCCGATCTTGGGCCCGGTGCGGCAGTCGCGGACGACGCCACAGCCTTTGAGCGCGCCGTCGCGGACCACCGCCGCGCCGCGACGCGTGGAGGTCTGCGCGGTCCAGGCGCGCAGGAACGCGGGGCGGGGGTAGCCGGCGACAGCGGCGTCGTAGGCGAGGAGGTCGGCGAACGGCAGGTCGCAAAGCGCTGCGGCCTCGGCGCGGGGCGGGCTCGGCGCGCCTGACCGCCGGACATTGCGGCGGGCGAGCGTGGAGCCGGACCGGCGGTAGCTCGCCTGTTGCGCCGCGACGCCGTCGAGGCCGATGGCGCAGCCCGCGAGGCGCCGTATCGCGGCGGTCCGGAGTGCCGGGCCATGGCCCCGGCCCCGTTCGCCGGCACGACGATGCAGAGGCCAATGAAGCCGACCGCGGATGCGTGGCGGTCGGCCGAGATGGTGGCGGCGGGGCGCCATCGATCTCGTCGACGAGAAAGCCCTGCGGATCGGCGGCGAGGAACGCCGCGGCGTCCTCGATCCCCGGATTTCGGCCCTCCGACGCGGCCCGGTCGTGCACTCGGGCGGGGTCGGCTTCGATCATGGGGCGGATACGCACGGCGAACCTCGCGGCTGGGCGGACTGGACGGCGATCGCGGGCGCGGGTAGGAACGCGAGCACCTTATCACGTCCTCGGAGGGTCAGGATGCGGGCGTTCGTCTTTCCGGGCCAGGGGGCGCAGGTGATCGGCATGGGCCGGGATCTGGCCGCGGCATTTCCCGCAGCGCAGGCGGTGTTCGACGCGGTCGACGACGCGCTCGGAGAAAAGCTGTCGGCGTTGATCTGGGGGGGCGACATCGCCACGCTGACGCTGACGGAAAACGCGCAGCCGGCGCTGATGGCGACATCGATGGCGGCGTTGCGCGCGATGGAGGCGGAGGGCGTGCCGGGGCCGGATTTCGTCGCGGGGCACAGCCTGGGCGAATACTCGGCCCTCTGTGCGGCGGGCGCGCTGGAGCTCGGCGACACCGCCCGGCTGCTGCGGTTGCGGGGGCGGGCGATGCAGGTTGCGGCGCCGCTGGGTGCAGGGGCGATGGCGGCGGTGCTCGGGCTCGACGTCGCCGAGGTCGAGGCGGTCGCGGCGGCGGCGGCGCAAGGGCAGGTCTGCGAGGCCGCGAACGACAACGATCCGGGTCAGGTGGTGGTCTCGGGCGACAAGGCGGCGGTGGAACGGGCGGTGGAGATCGCGAAGGCGCGCGGCGCGAAGCGCGCGATCCTGCTGCCGGTGAGCGCGCCGTTTCACTGCGCGCTGATGGCGCCCGCCGCCGCGGCGATGGCGGATGCGCTGCGTGGCGTGGCGATTTCGCCGCCGGTTGCGCCGGTCATCGCCAACGTGCTGGCCGAGGGGGTGTGCGATCCCGAGGCGATCCGGCGGCTGCTCGTCGCGCAGGTCACCGGGCGGGTGCGCTGGCGCGAGAGCGTCTTGTGGATGGCGGCGCACGGCGTGTCGCAGACGGTCGAGATCGGGGCCGGCAAGGCGCTTTCGGGGATGATCCGGCGGACCGCGAAAGACATCGATGCGCGGGCCGTGAGCGGACCCTTGGACGTCAGGGCGTTGATGGAGGGATGACCATGTTCGATCTGTCGGGGAAATCGGCGCTGGTGACCGGCGCTTCGGGCGGGATCGGAGGCGCCGTCGCGCGCGCGCTGCACCGCGCGGGCGCGGTCGTGGCGCTGTCGGGAACGCGGCTGGCGCCGCTGGAGGATCTGGCGTCGGAGCTGGGGGAGCGCGCGCATGTGCTGCCGTGCGATCTTTCCGACGCGGCGGCGGTCGAGGCGCTTCCTAAGGCCGCGACGGCGGCGATGGGGTCGGTCGACGTGCTGGTGAACAATGCCGGCGTCACCCGCGACCAGCTTTTCATGCGCATGTCGGACGCCGATTGGGACGCGGTGATCGCCGTGAACCTGACGAGCGTGATGCGGCTGTCGCGGGGCGTGCTTCGCGGCATGATGAAGGCGCGGTGGGGGCGGATCGTCAATATCAGCTCGATCGTCGGCGTGACGGGCAATCCCGGTCAGGCGAACTATGCGGCGGCGAAGGCGGGCGTGATCGGGATGTCCAAGAGCCTCGCCGCGGAGGTGGCGAGCCGGGGGGTCACGGTGAATTGCGTCGCGCCGGGGTTCGTCGCGACGGCGATGACCGACGGACTAAGCGCAGAACAGAAGGCGCGACTGCTCGCCGCGATCCCGGCGGGGCGCATGGGCGCGCCCGATGAGATCGCTGCGGCGGTGGTCTATCTCGCGAGCGCCGAGGCCGGATACGTGACCGGGCAGACGCTGCATGTGAACGGCGGGATGGCGATGATCTGACGCGCGCCAACCGGCTCGACCGTGTGAACCGGGGTCACCGCGATGATTTCGCAAGGTAACGCGTCGACGATCGGACCGCGCCGCGCCCGCACTGGAGAGGGCCAGCATTAACATTTGCCACGGCCTATCGTTGTGCTATAGGCCCGTCGAGTTATCCGCGGCCTCGGCTTCGGCGCCGGGACAGGGCCTTCGGAAGAACGGACGCGCAGTCCAAAGGCGCGCGGCCCGGATTAACCATGACGGGCGCCCGAACGGGCCCGACACCAGCGAGGAAGAAACATGAGCGATATCGCCGAACGCGTCAAAAAGATCGTCGTTGAGCACCTGAGCGTCGACGAGTCCAAGGTCACGGACACGGCGTCCTTCATCGACGATCTTGGCGCGGACAGCCTCGACACGGTCGAGCTGGTGATGGCGTTCGAGGAAGAGTTCGGGATCGAGATCCCCGACGACGCGGCCGAGACGATCCAGACGTACGGCGACGCGGTGAAGTTCATCGAAGCCAGCAGCTGATCCGCCGCAGCAACGGCGTCCGGGCGACCGGACGCCTTTTTTGTGCGGACCCTTAGGTTGCGCCGCTTGGGGCGTCGCGCCTCTGGTTGCGGTTTGGTGGAAGTCGCGGTGCGCGCCGCCCGGTAATAGCGCGCGGCTGGCGCTCGCAGGGACGCCGCTTGGGGAGCCAGGACGTGGGGACCCGGCATATATCGCCAACACAGTCGGCATGGTCGCACGCTCGGGGGGTATGAGCGCGGTCGCCCGCGAGGCCGGGGTGACGCGCGAGGCCCTTTATCGGGCGCTGAGCGTGGAGGGGGACCCGCGGTTGAGCACGTTGATCGGGGTGCTGTCGGCGCTCGGGATCAAGCTGACAACTTCGGCTGCGTGAGGGTGGCGGGTGCGAGCGTTTGCACGCAGGATCACTGAGAGGGAAAACTCCGCAGAAGGTAAGTTGCCAATAGAGTAGCGGCGGCGCTGCCAGCGATTGCTATCAGCAGCGACAACAGGGATGGACCAATACGCTGCAGCGCGGACGGAGGCTTCTCATCCAAGTAGATTATCGCATTTTTAAAAAAGCGAGAGTTCATCCAAGTTACACTGAAAGCTATAATCAAAACGCCAAAAATAAGTGCAGCTCTCTCTCTAATATTTGATAAACTCGGCAGAACAACGATCGCGGAAAGTAAAATTATTTGATTAAAACCCAATCCGAATCTCTTAAAACTAGTAAAGTATGACCTAGTAAACGGCATTATCAATGACTTAAGTATTTCGAGATGGCCGATTACCCAAGCTTCGTCGGTCCCCTGGGTCATTACCAAGTTATACGATTGACCAAGCTCTAGCGAAATAACTCGATTTAATCCCTCACGATCCGGTTCCTGAACATAGAACTTCAATACTGACGCCTCGTTCGTCGGAAATTTCTTTGAGCGAAATGATTCAAAATACAGAGATTGGTCAGTATCGGCTGAAACTGTTACTATAAGCTTGGAATTTGGAAATGCCTTTTGCATCTCGTCCGCTATAGCTACTGCTTGCTGGCGGTCAATGATGACAGGTCCAAACGTGTAGCGGGCCGTGTGCAACTGTGCCGGAACGCCGGCGTCATGATCGTCACGACCAAAGACGTTATGCGGGAATAAAACCAAGGTGCCTGCCGCACCAAAATTGCTTGACCAACCCCCGCGCAACTCACCCATGCGGTCAAGGACGGCGACTACATCAATGGCCCTCTCATCGTTACCAACAACGGTTCCGTGTATTGCCAACGTATTATCTGTAAGTTTTCCACTTACATCAAGCAAAAAAATACCCGATACCTCATCGTTAAAGTGCAAATTACCGCGTAAGTCTGTATCTTCGCCTTCTAATCTAAGAAAAATTTTCCCGACATTGGTTCCGTAAGCGTGCCCAGCCCATAAATTTGTGATTGCCATAATGTGCCTCCCTTTTTGTAACTACCCCTGCAACGTCCTCACCTCCAGCTCCCCCTCCAGCCGCGCCTGCATGGGGTCACCTTCAAATCGACCGCGTTGAAACCTGCCTGCAGCGCAAGGCGCGTGGCCGCGACATAGTCGTCTTCCAGCCGCTCCAACTCATCGTCGG
>JBBRUZ010000169.1:0-7043 GCA_038247355.1 Rhodobacterales bacterium | reverse complement strand
CGGCGGTGGCCGAGACGCCGATCGATGGTTGAGCGCCTGCCGCCCGGCGCCGTCGTCGGCATTCTCGGCGGCGGCCAGCTCGGGCGGATGCTGGCGCTGGCCGCCGCGCGGATGGGGATGCGCTGCCATGTGTTCGAACCGGCGGCCGAGCCTTGCGCCGCGCCGGTCGTCGAACGCCTGACCCGCGCCGGCTACGACGACGCGGACGCGCTGATCGCTTTCGCGCGGTCGGTCGATGTCGTCACGTACGAGTTCGAGAACGTGCCGCTGTCGGCGGTGGACACGGTGGCCGGCGTCGTCCCCGTCCGCCCCGGCCGCCGCGCGCTGGAGGCCGCACAGGACCGCGTGGCGGAGAAGGATTTCCTGACCGGCCTCGGCCTCGCCACCGCGCCCTACGCCGCCGTGAACGCCGCCGCCGACCTAGCCCCCGCGCTGGCGCGATTCGGCCCTCGCGGCATCCTCAAGACCCGGCGCATGGGATACGACGGCAAGGGTCAGGTGCGGATCGCCACGCCCGAAGGCGCCGCGGCGGCGCTGGCCGCGTTGGGGTCGCCCGCCGTCCTCGAGGGCGTCGTCGATTTCGAGTGCGAGATTTCGGTGATCGCCGCCCGCGGCCTCGACGGGGCCGTGATCGCCTTCGATCCGGGCGGGAACGTCCACCGCGACGGCATCCTGCACACCACCACCGTTCCCGCCCGCATCGCGGCCAGGGTGCGCGACGACGCCGTGCTGATCGCCGCACGCATCCTCGACGCGCTCGACTATGTCGGCGTCATCGGCGTCGAGCTGTTCGTCACGCCCGGCGGGCTGGTGGTCAACGAGATCGCGCCCCGCGTCCACAACTCCGGCCACTGGACGATGGACGCCTGCCTGACCGACCAGTTCGAGACGCACATGCGCGCGATCTGCGGCTGGCCCCTCGGAGACGGCCGCAGGCACTCCGACGCGGTGATGACCAACCTGATCGGCGCCGAGGCGGCGGCCGGCCCCGAAATCACCGGCGCCGCCGTGCACCTCTACGGCAAGGCCGAAGCGCGTCCGGGCCGCAAGATGGGCCACGTCACCCGCCTCGCGCCCCGGAACCGATGACGCGCGCGGGATGACGGTCCGGCTCGCCGTCCGCGCGGTGATCCTCGACGCCGGCCGCCTGCTGCTGGTCAACGCCTATCCCGGCGCGCAAAGCGACCTCTGGTGCGCGCCCGGCGGCGGTGTCGAGCCGGGCGCGTGCCTGCCGGACAACCTCATCCGCGAGGTGCGCGAGGAGACCGGCCTCAGGGTCGCCCCCGGCCGCCTGCTCGCCGTCTCCGAGTTCCACGACCCCGCAACGGGCCTCCACCAGGTCGACCTCATCTACCGCGCCGCGGTGCTCGGACCCGCCGCGACCGCGCTCGCCGACCCGGAGGGGATCGTGAACCGGCTGGCCTGGGTCGATGCGGCGGAAATCGCGGCGCTGCGCGTCAAGCCCGCCTGTCTCGCCGCCATCGCCTTCGGCCCCGACGGACCGGTGCTCTACGATCCGCTGGAAACGCAGGTGTCCTAACCTTTCGGCGCGGGCGACGGCGCGTCGCGTTCGGCGCGCGCGTCAAGCCGCGCCGCCGCGTCGCGCTCGGCGCGCGCCAGCAGATGCTCGAGCGCCGCGTGCTTGCCGAGGCTCTGGACCGCCGCCGCCCGCGCCGCCGCAATCTCCGGGGCGAGGGCTGCCTGCGCGCGCCGGGCCTCGGCGACGCGGTGGTCGGCCCAGACCTGCCGCGTGCCCTGGAGCGCCATCGGGGCGCCAGCGTAGCCGCCGTCCGCGTGGTCGCGGCGCGGCGCGGCGGCGGCGGCGGCGGCGGCGGCGTCGAGCCCGCGCGCAACCCCGAACAGCCTGTCGAGCCGGGCCAGATCCCGCGCCTTGCGCGCGTCGGCCAGCGCCATCAGCTCGCGGAGCTTGCGCGGGTTCACAACGGCCCCCGCGCCTTGCCGGCCTTGCGGATGCGGTCGGCGAAGCGGATGGCGGCGGCCACCGCGCGGTAATGCTCGGGCGCGATCTCGCGACCGACCTCGACGCTCGCGTAAAGCGCGCGGGCGGTCGTCGGATCGGAATGAACCGGGATGCGGGCGGTGGCGGCGATCTCGCGGATGCGCAGCGCCACCGCGTCCTCGCCCTTGGCGACGCAGGTCGGGGCCGAGCCCTTGCTCCGCGACCATTTCAGCGCGATCGCGTAGTGCGTCGGGTTGACGATAACCACGTCGGCTTTCGGCACGTCGAGCAGCATCTGGTTCATCGCGATGGCCTGGCCGCGGGCCCGACGCTGCGACTTCATGTGCGGGTCGCCCTCGGACTGCTTTGACTCCTCCCGCATGTCCTGGAACGACATCCGAAGCTTGCGGCGATGGTCGAAGCGCTGCCACAACAGATCGATCCCGCCGATCGTGATCGCGATGATGCAGGTGATGGTCAACAACGCCACCAGCACCTCGATCAGCATCGCGCCCAGCACCCGCGGATCGGCGGTGGCCGCGCCGATCATCTGGTCCGCGTCGCGGAGCAGCACGTAGAACAGCGCCCCGGAGATCGCCGCGAGCTTTATCGTCGATTTCAGGAACTCGACGATCCCGGTCGGGCCGAACTTCTGCTTCGCGTTCGACAGGATCGAGATCTTCGACAGCTTGGGCTCGATCTTGGTGGCGGAAAAGACGATCGCCTGCTGCGCGAACAGGCTCGCGAGCACGGCCGCGATCGGCACGACGAACACCGGCCCGAAGGCGACCAGCGCCTCCCAGATGATCCCGCCGCTGACCGCGATCCCGCCGGGACCGAGCACCACGCCCATCAGGCGGTCGGGCTGGTCGATGAAGATCAGCAACGCCGCCGCCGCGCGGTCCAGCGTCCAGGCGCCGCCCGCGACGAGCACCAGCAGCAGCCCGAGATAGCTCGCCGCCGCGTTGACCTCGGCCGAGCGCGGAACGTCGCCGCGTTTGCGCGCCTCGTCGAGCTTGGCTTGGGTCGGCTCGAACGACTTCTCGCCGCTTTCGCTGTCCTCGCTCACCGCGGGCTCGCCAACGGATCGGCCAGCACCGCGTCGAGCCGATCGGTCCAGAACGTCAGGATCACCGGGCTCGCGAGCAGCAACAGCAGGATCGCGCCGGCGGTGATCGCAGGCGCGCCGACGAACGAGACCATCAGTTGCGGCATCGCCCGATTGATCGCCCCGAGCGCGATGTTGTAGGCGAAGGCCGCGATCACGAACGGCGCGGCGAGCGAAAACCCTAGCGCGAAGGCCTGCGCCACCCGCGCCACCCCCCAGGCCGCGATGTCGGCCGCCGGAAGCGCCGCGCCGATCGGCAGGATCTCGTAAGAGCCCGCCATCGCCAGCGCCGCCTTGACGTGCAGATCGCCCACCACCGCCAGCGTGACGCCGGTCAGCATCAGAAAGCTGCCCACCGCCGGCATCGGGTCGGGCGTGGCGCCCGGGCCGAACATCTGCGCGAGCGACGTCGATTGCGCCGCGATCGAGCCCGCGAACATCAGCCCCAGCACCAGGAGGCGGATCGCGATCCCGACCAGCAGGCCCGCCGCCGCTTCGACCACCATCAGCAGCGCGAACGACCGTTCCGGATCGACCGCCAGCAGCTCCGGCGCCACCATCGGCGTCACGACGACGGTGAACGCGACGCTCAGCGCCAGCCGAACCCGCGTCGGGATGAACCGCTCGCCGAAGCCCGGCAGCAGCGCCATCACCGCCCCGACCCGCATGAAGACGAGGATCGCCGCCGACAGCCCCAGCGTCGTCAAGTCGAGCAGCCCGGCCAGCCCCTCGATCATGCCGGCCACCCGCTCACGCCCGTTCCTCGCGCATGCCGCGTCCCCGCGCCGGCCGGTTCGCTTGCCATGCCGGCCACCTCACGCCAGCCCCAGCACGGCGGGCCGCGAGCGCGTGCCGATCTCCTCGAAACTCAGCACCGGGTTGCGAATGCCCTTGGCGCTCAGCACGGTATGCAGGAACCGCCGCCGCTTGGTCGTGGTCACCACCGCCGGATAGCGGCCCTGCGCCCCGGCGGCGGCGATCTTCTCGGCGACCGCGTTCGCCAGCCGGTTGAACTCGGCCGGCGGCAGCGCGACGTCGACGATCCCCGACCCGTCGGGCAGCTGGTACTTCTGGAACATCTCCTCCCAGCTCGGGTTGAGCTGGATAAGCGGCAGCGCGCCGTCCGCCTCCTGGATCTCGGCGACGAGCTGGAACCCCAGCCGGTGGCGCACGTGCTCGGCGATCACCTCGGCGCTGGCCTGCGGTCCGTAGACCTCGCCGATCGCCTCGAAGATCAGCGCGAGGTTGCGGATCGAGACCCGCTCCTCCAGCAGCAGCCGCAGCACCGACTGGAGTGTGTCGATCGGGAACTTGTCGGGCACGAACTCCTCGAGGATGCGGCGGTTGGACTCCGCGCGCTTCGCGTCCGACAACGACGTGAACTCCTCCAGCAGTTTCCGCAGGCTCCGGCGGTTGAACAGCCGCCCGAAGCTCTGCTTGACGATCTCGAGCAGATGCGTCGCCACCACCTCGACCGGCGTGATCACGGCGAGACCCATCAGCGCCGCCTCCTCCTGCCGCCCCACCGCGATCCAGCGCGCCGGGGCGCCGTAGACCGGCTCGGCGACGTCCCGGCCCTCGGGCGCCGCCGCCTTGTCGTCGGGCAGCAGCACCAGCACCTGATCGGTCTCGATCTTGCTCCGCGCCGCCTCCACCCCCTGGATGCGGATGGCATAGGTTCCGCTGGGCAGGCCGGCGTTGTCGGTCAGGCGGATCTCGGGCAGGATCAGGCCGAACTCGCCGGCGATATGGTTTCGCATGTTGGCGATGCGCGCGTCGAGCCCGGTGGCCGCGTCCATCACCACCGGCACGAGATTGGGCGCGAACTCCATGTGGATCTCGTCGACGTCAAGGATATCGCCGAGCGACTTGGCGCGCGACGCGACGTCGGTCGCCGCCGGCGTGGCCGCTTCGGAGGCGCGCGCCGCCATCGCCTTGCTGGTCGACCAGGCCGCAACCCCGAGCGCCACGGCGCCGACCATGAACGGGAAGAACGGCAGCCCGGGGATCAGCGCGAAGAGCGCCATCAGCAGCGCCACCGTCGTCAGCGCCACCGGATAGCCGCCAAGCTGGCCGAACATCGCCTTGTCCGTCGAGCCGGGCATCCCGCCCTTGGACAGCAGCATCGCGGCGGCGATCGAGATGATGACCGCCGGGATCTGCGTCACCAGCCCGTCGCCGACGGTCAGGATCGAATAGGTCTCGAACGCCTCGCCGATCGGCATGTCGTGGACGAGCACGCCCATCGCGAGCCCGACCAGCAGGTTGATCAGCGTGATCAGGAGGCCCGCCACCGCGTCGCCCTTGACGAACTTCGACACGCCGTCGAGCGAGCCGAAGAACGTCGTCTCCTCCTGCTCGATGCGGCGGCGCTCGCGCGCCTGGTCGTGGGTGATCGCGCCCGCGGCCATGTCGCTGTCGATGGCGAGCTGCTTGCCGGGCATCGCGTCGAGCGCGAATCTCGCGCTGACTTCGGCCATCCGTCCCGCGCCCTTGGTGATGACGATGAAGTTCACGATCAGCAGCACGATGAACACCACGATGCCGAGCGCCACCGATCCGCCCATGATGAAATCGGCGAACCCCTCGATCACATGCCCCGCGGCGTCGGTCCCGGTATGGCCCTGGCCGATGATGAGCTTGGTCGTCGAGACGTTCAGCGACAGCCGCAACATCAGCGAGGCGAGAAGGACCGAGGGGAAGGACGAGAAATCGAGCGGCCGGTGGATGAACAGGGTGATCGTGAAGATCAGGATGGCGATCGCGAACGACGCCGCGAGGCCGAGATCGAGGATGAAAGCCGGCATCGGCAGGATCATCATCACGATGACCGCCATCAGCGCCAGCGCCAGCAGCACCGTCGGCTGATAGAGCGCGCTGAAGCTCAACCCTGACGGCACCGTTCGCGCCTCGCTCAGAACAGGCTGCCGCCGGCGGCGGTCAGCAGGGGGGTCGCCACGGCCAGCATCGGGGTTCCGGCGTTCAGCAGCCCGGGGCCGCTCGGCGCCATCGGCAGCGCCGCGAGGCTGCCCATGGTCGCGGGCGCGCGCGGGCCGTCGTTCAGGATGCGCTCGGCGGTGATCAGCCGCTGGGCCTGCCGCTGCGGCTGGCGTGTGCTGCGCAGGTCTTCGGGCGTCGCGCTCGCCATCAGCGTCTCCGCGTCGCTCAGGATGTCGTCGGGGAGGCCCGCGACCAGCTTGTCGAACCGCTCGCGGTAGATGTTGGCGAAATGCGGCGTCAGCGAGTGATATGCGCCGGCCGCAGCCGACCAGTCGCCGCGCTCCTCGTAGAGCGTGCGCAGGAACTGTGCGGCATAGGTCGCGGTCCACTCGGGGTTGAACATGTCGTCGAGCGTCGGAAAGGCGTGGCCGTGCCAGCGATAGTTGATCTGCACGCAGCCGACGTCGAAGGATTTTCGACCCTCGGCGATGCTCGCCTCGCCGAAGGCCAGCGCCTCCTCGCGCGTATCGAACCAGTAGCCCTTGCCCTCGCGGTTGATCGCCCACGGATAGGGCCGCACCCGCCCGCCGGTCTTGCGCCCGGTCTCGGTCAGCGCGATCGCGTAGAGGATCTTCACCGGCACGCCGCCGCGCCGGGCCGCGTTGACGATCGCCCGCTCGCACAGCGCCGCGTTCGCGTCCTCCGGCGCTTCGCCTTCGTTCGCCGTGGCGGGCCCGCCAAACGACAGCAACGCCGCGCCGAATGCGAGCGCCAGCGCGAGCTTGCGTGCCATGGTCAAGGCTTCTCCTCAATCCTCTGGGGTCCGAGCAGTAGCCCGCCATGGTTACAAGAACGTTAGCGCCGACCCGCCGTCACGCCTTAACGTCCGCTCACGGAGTGACCGGCGACCGCGCGTCGGCGAGCACCTTGCCTCACGACACGACGAAACGAGCGCCGGCCGAGGCCCGGCAACCACGGCGGCGGCGCGCTGACGGCGCTCGCGAACATGCTCGCGAACGGCACGATGGCCTTGGG
>JBBRUZ010000168.1:0-7086 GCA_038247355.1 Rhodobacterales bacterium | reverse complement strand
CAGGCGGATGCGAACGGCGCCGACGGGCCGCTGGTCTGGGCCGCCGGCGACGACTGGCACCCCGGCGTCGTCGGCATCGTCGCGGCGCGGCTGAAAGAGGCGTTCGGCCGCCCCGCAATCGTGATCGGTTTTGACGGCGACGCCGGCAAGGGCTCGGGAAGGTCCACCGCCGGCGTGGATCTCGGCGCCGCGGTCGCCCGCCTGCTGGCGGAGGGCCTGATCGAAAAGGGCGGCGGCCACCGGATGGCGGCGGGCCTCAGCCTTTCGCGCGGCCAACTCGCCTCGGCCATGTCGCGCCTCGCCGAATTGCTTGCCCGACAGGGCTCGGGCGCGCCCCAACCGCGAACGCTGCGCATCGCCGGACTTGTGGCGCCCGCGGCCGCCACACTAACCCTCGCCGAAGCGCTCGCCGCCGCCGGCCCCTACGGCGCCAGCAGCCCGGCCCCGTTCATCGCCGTCCCCGACGCGCGAATCGCGGGCCTGCGCAAGGTCGGCGCCAGCCATCTCGCGCTGACCCTCACCGACGGCGGAGCCAGTCGGCTCGACGCGATCGCCTTTCGGGCCGCCTTATCCCCGCTCGGTCCGCTCCTGACCAGCGCAGCCGGCGGCAGGCTGCACGTCATGGGCCGGCTTGAATGCGACGACTGGGGCGGCCGGCGCCGCGTCAAGCTGCATATCGAAGATGCCGCCCGGCCCGGCTGACCGCGCGCGCGGTCCAGCGGCGTGAATTACCTGCTTGAATGGCACCGCCCCGGCGGCTAAAGACCCGGTTGTGCGCGCCCTTCGTCTATCGGTTAGGACGTCAGATTTTCATTCTGAAAAGACGGGTTCGACTCCCGTAGGGCGTACCAGATCAGACCCGCGAGATTGGGGCCCGCCAGACCCAGCCATGTCGTCGCGAGACGGTGCGCATCGAGTTGAAAGTCGCGAGTGGAGGCGCCTGCGATTGCCGTGGACGCCAGCGTTTGCGTCGTGTATCTCAGCGCCTCGACCGACGCGGCCCCTTCGTCTATCGGTTAGGACATCAGATTCTCAATCTGGAAAGACGGGTTCGACTCCCGTAGGGGCTGCCATCGGACGCAGGCGGCATCGCTGAACTCATTCGAGCAGCACCGTCATGTGTCGAAGAAGAGAACGACCGCGCCAGCGGAACCGCGTCGCTACTGCGGCGCGACGACGCACCGGTCAAAAACGCGGCGACAAGGCCGTCAGTTGACCGCCTGCACCATGCCGCGCTCGACCGCGAGCTCGCGCATCTTCTTCTGCAGCTTCTCGAACGCTCGCACCTCGATCTGGCGGATGCGCTCGCGGCTGACGGCGTATTCCTTGGACAGTTCCTCGAGCGTCACTGGCTCGTCCTTCAGCCGACGCTCGGTCAGGATATGCCGCTCGCGCTCGTTCAGCGCCGCCATCGACTCCAGCAGCAACTCGCGCCGCCCCTCCAGTTCGTCGCGCTCGGCATAGGCCATCGCCTGATCGGCGTCCTCGTCCTCGAGCCAGTCCTGCCATTCCGCCGTGCCGTCGCCGTCGCCCGACACCTGTGCGTTCAGCGACGCGTCGCCGCCCGCCATCCGCCGGTTCATCGAGATCACCTCGGTCTCGGTGACGCTCAGGTCATGGGCGATGCGCGCGACGTTTTCGGGGCGCAACTCGCCCTCCTCGATCGCGCCGATCTTGTTCTTGGCCTTGCGCAGGTTGAAGAACAGCTTCTTCTGCGCCGCCGTCGTGCCCATCTTCACCAGGCTCCACGAGCGCAGAATGTATTCCTGGATCGACGCGCGGATCCACCACATCGCATAGGTCGCGAGCCGGAAGCCCCGCTCCGGATCGAACCGCTTGACGGCCTGCATCAATCCGACATTCGCCTCCGAGATCACCTCCGCGGTCGGCAGACCGTAGCCGCGATACCCCATCGCGATCTTTGCAGCGAGCCGCAGATGCGACGTCACAAGCTGGTGGGCCGCGTCCTTGTCGCCGTGATCGACCCAGGCCTTTGCGAGCATGTACTCCTGCCCGAGCTCCAGCATCGGAAACTTGCGTATTTCCTGAAGATAGCGCGACAACCCCTGTTCGGGCGATGGCGCGGGAAGTTTTGCGTAGGTCAATTTGCTCCTCCGGGCGGGAGGTTATCCCGCCGACCCTTAATGCTCAGTATAGGACACGATACGGATCGCGAAACGTCCCTGGATCATCGTTGCGTCGCAGGACCGTCAACAATCCCGTGAAGTCGTCCGGCGGCGGCGCCTCGAAGCGCATCGCCCGGCCGGTGACCGGATGCACGAACCCGAGCGTGGTCGCGTGGAGCGCCTGCCGAGGGAACCCGGCAAGGGCGGGATCGGTTCCCGACCGCGTCCGCCCGTACGTCCAGTCGCCGACCAGCGGATGGCCGGCATGCGCCAGATGCACGCGGATCTGATGGGTCCGCCCGGTCTCCAACCAGCACTCGACGAGCGCTGCCCGCGTCCGCGCCGCATCGCCGAAACGCTCGATCACCCGCGCGCGCGTCACCGCGGTCTTGCCGCCCGAGGGCACCACCGCCATGCGCTTGCGGTCGGTCGGATGCCGCCCGATCCGCCTTTCGATCCGCAGCACGCCGGCCGCTTCCCAGGTCACGCCCGGCAAACCCGCCAACCGCGGGTCCGCCGCATCCGGCGCGCTCCATGTCACCGCCAGATAGCGCCGCTCGAGATCATGCGCCGCGAACTGCGCCGCGAGCCCCTGATGCGCCGCGTCGCTCTTGGCCGCCACCAGCAGCCCCGTCGTGTCCTTGTCGATCCGGTGGACGATGCCCGGTCGCAATTCGCCCCCGACGCCGGACAGGCTCGCGCCGCAATGATGCAGCAGCGCGTTGACGAGCGTGCCGTCCGCCGCCCCCGGCGCCGGATGCACGACCAGCCCCGGCGGCTTGTCGATCACGATCAGATCGGCGTCCTCGTAGACCACGACCAGCGGAATGTCCTCCGCCTCGGCCCGTCCCGGCGCGGGCGGGGGAAAAACCACCTGCACCTGCTCGCCGCCGGCGACTTTCAGCCGCGGATCGAGCAACGCACCGCCGCCGACCAGCGACACCGCACCCTGCGCGATCAGCGCCTGGATCCGCGACCGGCTCAGCCCTCGGCCTTCTGGCGCCGCAGCCGCCAGCGCCTTATCAAGACGCACGCCCGGCTCCGCCGCGAGCGTGACCCGAACGACCTGGAAAGGCTGCGACATGACCGGCATGACCTCGGACAATGGCGGCGACATTCCCGAGCCGCCCCGGCTGCGTCGCCTCCGCCAATTGGTCACGGTCCTGACGGCGACGCTGATTGTCGGGGTCATAACGATCGTCGTCCTCCTTGTCATCCGCCTGTCGTCGCTCAGCGCGCCCGCGCGCCCGACGCTCCCCGCCGCGATCGCGCTGCCGGCCGGCGAGACAACCCGCGCCGTCACCATGGGGACCGGCTGGGTGGCGATCGTGACGATCGACGCCGCCGGAGCCGAACGCATCCGCGTCCTCGACGCCGCCACCGGCGCCGGACTCGCCGACGTCGCCATCACAGCGATCACGAGCGGCGACTGAGCCCTTGCCAGCGCCGATATCGACCGATACCGTTCGCTATGACCCTGCCCCCCGGTTTTATCGACGAGCTTCGCACCCGCGTTTCGCTGGCGCAGGTCGTTGGGCGAAAAGTCGCCTGGGACGGCCGGAAATCTAATCCGTCCAAGGGCGACTACTGGGCCGCCTGCCCGTTTCATCAGGAAAAATCCGCGTCGTTTCATGTCGATGACGCGAAGGGCTATTACTATTGTTTCGGCTGCCACGCCAAGGGCGACTTGGTGACCTTCGTGCGCGAGACCGAGAACCTCGGTTTCGTCGAGGCGATCGAGCGGCTGGCGCGCGACGCCGGCATGACCATGCCCGCCCGCGACCCCGCCGCCGCCGCCAGGGCCGCGGTCGCGACCGGCCTTGCGGACATCATGGAGATCGCGGTCCGCTTTTACCGCGCGCAGCTGAACGGCGCCGCAGCGTCGGAGGCCCGCGCCTATCTCGACCGCCGCGCGGTGACCCAAACCACGCGCGATGCGTTCGAACTCGGCTTCGCCGGCCCGGCCCGATCGACGCTGTTCGAACACCTGCGCGTCAAGGGCGTCGCTCCGGCGCGCATGGTCGACGCCGGGCTGTGCGTGATTCCCGAGGATGGCGGCGCGCCGTTCGACCGCTTTCGCGACCGCATCCTGTTCCCGATCCGCGACGCCCGCGGCCGCGCCATCGCGTTCGGCGGCCGCGCGATGGCCGAGGGCGCCCGCGCCAAGTATCTCAACTCCCCCGAAACCGCGCTCTTTGACAAGGGCCGGACACTTTATAATATCGCCGCCGCCCGCGCCGCTGCGGGCAAGTCCGGCGCGCTGGTGGTGGTCGAGGGCTACATGGACGTCATCGCGTTGTCCCAGGCGGGCCTGCCACACGTGGTCGCCCCGCTCGGCACCGCTGTCACCGCCGACCAGCTCGCGCTGATGTGGCGCATCGCGCCCGAACCGGTGATCGCGCTCGACGGCGACGCCGCCGGCGCGGGCGCGGCCCGTCGCCTCGTCGATCTCGCCCTGCCGCTGATCGCCACCGGCAAGGGCCTGCGCTTCGCGCTGATGCCCGGCAAGCAGGACCCCGACGACGTGATCCGCACCGGCGGGCTCGCCGCTTTCGAAGCCCTCGTCGCCACGTCGAGGCCGATGATCGACCTGATCTGGGAGCGCGAGACCGAAGGCGCGCCTCTCGACAGCCCGGAGCGCCGCGCCGCACGCGACGCTCGCCTGCGCGCCCATCTCGCCCGCATCGCCGACCCCGCCATCCGCGCGCACTACGACAGGGAGATCAGGGCCCGGCTTTTCGCCGCCTCCGCCACCACCCGTGCGCCCAGATTTGACCGCAACTTCGAGCGAAAACCCGACTGGAAATCCCGGCGCGCCGGACACCGCGACGCCGAGCCGCCGCGCGTCACCCGGACCCGCTCCACGCTCGTCGCCAACGCCACCGACGCCGCGGCGCTCGCCGCGCGGGTCAGGGAAAGCGCGATCCTGCTCGGCTGCCTTAATCACCCGGCGCTGCTGAGCGAATTCGAGGACCGGCTGGAGCGCGCCGTCTTCCAGTGTCCGGACCTCGCCGCGATCCGGGACGTGGTGCTGAGCACGCCCGAACCGGGAGCCGCCGATTTGCCGACGCGGGTGGCCGCGCGTCTGGGCGACGACCCGCGACCCGGTCTGCTGGCCATCGGCCACCTTCGCGCCAGCAAGGACCTTGGCGCGGCAGCCGACCCGGACCGGGCGAGGCGTGCGATCGCCGAAGCGCTCGATCGCCACGCGGCGTCCGTTGGCCGAAGCCTCGAGATCAGCGACGCCGAACGTGACAACATGCGGGGCGACGCCAACGAGGGCCTGACCTGGCGGCTGAAACGCGCGGCCGAAGCGAGCCAAACCGCCGACGCCAGCCCCCTCATCGAATCAAAAAACGAATCGAATGACGAATCAGTCCTCAGCCTGCACTTGCAAAACCTGATCGACGCACAAATCTGGAAGAAGATCGATAAACGCTGATCCCCGGATTGCGAATCACCGATTCGTAGGAGACAACGCAGCAACGCCAAAGTCTTGGGCCCGGCCCGGGGCGCAGCTGGAGTACATCATGGCCACTAAAGACACCGATCTGAAAAAGACCGAAGACGGCCAGGAGACTTCGGGACCGATGCTCGACATGAGTCAGGCCGCGGTCAAGAAGATGATATCGACCGCGAAATCCCGCGGCTACATCACTTACGACGAACTCAACGAGGTCATGCCGCCCGAACAGGTGACGTCCGAGCAGATCGAGGATGTCATGGCGATGCTGTCCGAGATGGGCATCAACGTGATCGAATCCGATGAGGCCGAGGAAGAGGAGCGCACCGAAACGCCCGAAATCGGCGAAGGCGAATCAGGCTCGCGCGAGCTGACGATGACGTCTGTCGGCGGCGAGGCGCTCGACCGCACCGACGATCCGGTGCGGATGTACCTGCGCGAGATGGGATCGGTCGAGCTGCTGTCGCGCGAGGGCGAAATCGCCATCGCCAAACGCATCGAGGCCGGGCGCAACACGATGATCGCCGGGCTCTGCGAAAGCCCGATGACCTTCCAGGCGATCACGCTCTGGCGCGACGAACTCCTGAACGAGGAGATCATGCTGCGCGACGTGATCGACCTCGAAACCACGTTCGGCCAGACGATGGAGACTGACGAGGTCGAGAGCGTGCTCGCGGGCGTCGTCACCGTCGCCGAGTCCGAGGCGCCGGCCGCCGCTCCCGCCGCCCCGCGCCCCGCGCCCGCGATGGGCGAGGACGACCCCGATCTCGACATCACCGACGTCGAGCCCCCGACGCGCGAGGAGCCCGAGGAAGAGGAGGACGAAGCCGGCAACCTGTCGCTCGCCGCGATGGAAGCCGCGCTGAAGCCGCAGGTGCTCGAAACCCTCGACCGCGTCGCCTCCGACTACGTCCGCCTCGCCGAGATGCAGGACAGCCGAATGTCGGCGACGCTGAACCAGGACGAGACGTTCTCCTCGGTCCAGGAGCGCGAGTACCAGCGGCTGCGCGGCGAGATCGTCGAGCTCGTCAACTCGATGCACCTGCACAACAACCGCATCGACCAACTCGTCGACCAGATCTACGGCATAAATCGCAAGATCATGACGCTCGACGGCGCCATCGTCAAGCTCGCCGACCAGGCCCGCATCAATCGCCAGGAATTCATCGAGGAATATCGCGGCGCCGAGCTCGAACCCGGCTGGCTCGACCGCGTCGGCCGCCTCAAGGGCCGCGGCTGGGACGTGCTGACCAGCCGCTACCGCGACAAGGCCGAGGAGGTCCGCTGGCAGATGGCCGAGGTCGGCCAGTACGTTGGCCTCGACATCTCCGAGTTCCGCCGCATCGTGAACCAGGTCCAGAAGGGCGAAAAGGAAGCCCGCCAGGCCAAGAAGGAAATGGTCGAGGCGAACCTGCGCCTCGTCATCTCCATCGCCAAGAAATACACCAATCGCGGCCTGCAGTTCCTCGACCTGATCCAGGAAGGCAACATCGGCCT
>JBBRUZ010000167.1:0-7251 GCA_038247355.1 Rhodobacterales bacterium | reverse complement strand
GCTGACCCACCACGTCCACATCCTCGAGATGAACGGCGACAGTTGCCGGCTCGGCGAAAGCCGGGCCCGGAAAGCCGAAACCACCACCTGATCACCCCGCGCAGATTTGGCCCGGTGGGCCAAAGCGCCATGGCACGCGCCAGCTATGTGGCAAGCGCGCGCGCCATGGCGCTTGGCGCCTCGCCACTGGCCTGGTTCTGCGCCGCCCCGTGGCCGGTTTTCGTTCCGCCGTTGACAAAAGGACTGATCGCCATGGGAAAGTATCAGGCTCCTCTTCGAAAGGCGCATGCGAAGAGACAGGAGCAGCGCCTGCGCGGCGCGGCCCCGCACAACCGCCGCAATGCGCGGCACCGGAAGGAGAGCCGGCGATGACGCCCGCGCTTCTTCGCTCGCCTGGCCCGCAGACGGCCGCCGCATACTACGAGCTGCGTGACCACGCGCCGCAGCTCGTCGGCATGAGCTACTGCAAATCGATGCCGGAGAGCCCGCTCGCCGTTGTGCTCGACTGGTCCGAAGCGGTGGCGTCCCCGGACTGCTCCGTCGCGTTTACCTTCGAGCGGCTCCGCCAGGTGTTGCCCGCGCTCGTCCGCGCGTTCGTCGCCAGCCACATCTACAGTCGCGTGGAGCGCTGGGATACCGGCGCCGATGTCGTCGAGCTTTACGATGCCGGCTGCGGTGGTGTCGTCGGCAAGGTGCTGCCGCTCGCCAGACTGATCGCCGTCGCGCTGCACGGCGACGATGGCCGGGCACTCGCCGCCGCCTCGCGCGCTGAGCTGGCCGACACCCTCAGCCGGATCCACGCATTGCTGATCGGACGGTAAACCCCCGGAACGGCGCCGGGCTTCCGGCGCCGTTCTCATGCCCACCGGTGCGCCGGCGGAGAAGAGGCGAACCATCCCCCAACAAAGACTCTCGCCGCCGCCAGCAGACCCAAGTCCGTCTCGACGGAAAATGGACAAGTGTTTCAGCGATGACTATGCCGCGCTTCAAGATCGTGCCACGTGACGTGCCTGCCTCCGCAATCGCGCGGCTGCTCGGCGTTTCGGAGGCAGGCTTTGTCGATTGCCTGCCCAATCTGCTTGCGCGCAGTTTCCCAGACCCGGACGCGAACACTGGAAACTGCGACCTGAAGGCCGTCGAGAATTGGCAGGATCGCCGCTCCGGCCTCGCTGGCAAGATCGAGGCCAACTTTGCCAAGGACGCCAGCTCGGTGGTCGAAAATCGCCTCAAGGCGATGCGAAATGGGTGAGATCAAGATCCTTTACTACAGCGTCAGGAAGGGCCGGAGATTCTGGCTCGCCACCAAAAGCATGCAGGCAATGGGGTTTCCTTCGTCCGTGCCTTGTGGTGCCGACGGGCCTGACGCCTGGAAGATCGCACAGGAATGGAACGCTCGCTGACAGGCGGCGAGAACGGGGCGTGAGCCGGCGCCGAAGCACGTCTGGCCCAGGGGCTCGCTCGGTGAGGCCTTCGATCGCTTCCGTCGCACTGAGACCTGGAAGACGGGCAAGGAGCACCGGACCCGCGAAGATTGGGAGCGCGGCTCGAAGTACATCTTGCCGATCTTTGGCGACCTCGCCCCCTCAACGGTGACGTTGGAGCACGCCGACGCCTGGTACTACACGCTAAAAACCCGGACGTCGGTGGGGGAGGCACACCGCGCGATGAAGATCTGGCGCGCCCTCTGGCAGGTCGCCGGAGCGACCCAGTATTGCTCCCCCGATACTGATCCAGGCTTCGCCATCCGACGCGAGACCCCGAAGGGGCGGAGTGCGACATGGGAAGAGGGCGAGGCTGTGAGGTTCGTGATGGAGGCTTGGCGGCGAGGTTATCGCGGTCTCGTCTGCATCATCGCAATCGCGTATGCCGCGCGGTTCGCGCCGGTTGACGCACGTTCATTGCGCCTGGAGGAAAGCCGGGACAACGGCACAAAGCTCTGGTCTGCGACCGATCGGGCCAAGACGGGGCGAGATGCCCTGGCAACGCTTTCCAAGCGCATCCAGGCATTGGTGCGGGCCTATGTCTCTACATGCCCGGCCACCGTGTTGCCTGAGGTGCCGGTCTTCGTCACGCGCAGGGGGGCCGCCTACACCAAGAACAGCCTCGCCAAGGATTTTCGGGACATCCGCAAGCTGCAGTTCCCGGGGGACACGCGGCAGTTGCAGGATATGCGCCGTACCGGCGCTGTCGAGGCACAATCGGGCGGAGCAGACCCGAGCATCATTTCTCAAAAGATGGCGAACACAGTTGCGTCATCGGCCATCTCCAAAAGACCTACCTGCCGGTCAATCAGGCCGCCGTCGAACTGGCTGACGAAGCTCGGACGCCGGCGGATCAGGGAACATAGGGCGCAGCCGGAAGTTGAAACTCTCCGCCCGGGAGCGCTGAAACCGACATTAACGGAGCCCGCTAAGTCACTGAGAAAGTGGCGCGGTTGACGGGGCTCGAACCCGCGACCTCCGGCGTGACAGGCCGGCACTCTAACCGACTGAGCTACAACCGCGCAATTCCCGGCGGACCGACCGGATCCGCCACCCGACCGGACATAAACACGACCTTCGGACGCGTCAAGCGCATTTCGGGTCCAGCGATCGGAAGCCCCGGAGCCAGATGCCTGTCTGTTGCCGGCCCCCTGCCCGCGCATTACCGCCGACGTCCTGCGCGCGGGCACGAGACGCGGCAACCGCCGAGCGTGCCGCGGTCACGGCGGCGGCCGCCGCTGTTCTTCGGCGGGCCGGTGGTCGTAGCGGTCGGAAAGGACGCGCGTCGCCTGACCTTCGGGATCGTCATACTGGTCGGTGCGCAGCATCCACAGGAACGCGGCGAGGCCGAGTCCCCCGAGGATCAGCGAGACCGGAATGAGAACGATGAGGACGTTCATCGGCCTTGGCCCAGGCGCAGCGCGTTGACGCAGACGGCGAGCGAGCTGCCCGACATGGCCAGCGCCGCGACCAGCGGGGTGACGAGGCCGGCAAACGCCAGCGGGACGGTGACGAGGTTGTAGGCGAATGCGAAGGCGATGTTCTGCAGGATACGCCGGCGGGCCTCGACGGCGATGCGCCAACTGGCGGCGACAGGAGCCAGCGAGGCGCCCGTGACGATAAGGTCGGCGGCGCTACGGCTCGCGTCCACCGCGGAGGCGGGGGAAATCGAGACATGCGCAGCGGCGAGCGCTGCGGCGTCGTTGAGCCCGTCGCCGACCATCAGCACGCGGCGGCCCTGGGCCCGCAGCGTCTCGAGATGGGCAACCTTGGTCTGCGGCGTCGCCCGGGCCACCCAGTCTGCGATGCCGAGGCGCGCGGCGATCGCTGCGACCGGGCCGTCGACGTCGCCGGAGAGGAGGGTGACGGAAACGTTCGCGGCGCGAAAGGCGGCGATGGTTTCGGCGGCGTCCGGCCGGAGTTCGTCCTCAAAGATAAACTCGACGGGGTCCGCGTGCCCGATCGCAACCCAGGCGGCGGTGCGATCGAGGACAGCGGCGGCGCCGACCCATCCGGCGCGGCCGAGCCGAACGACCTGACCGCCGAGGCGGCCGGCGGCGCCCATGCCGGGGTGTTCGGCGATATCGGTGACCGGGGACGCCACGATCCCCGCGGCGGCGGCGGCTTCGGCGATCGCTCGCGCGAGGGGATGGGCGCTGGTTTGCGCCAGCGCGGCGGCGGCGGCGAACGCGGCGGGGGGCAGATCGGCCACGTTGACGAGAACGGGGCGCCCGGTGGTGAGCGTGCCGGTCTTGTCAAAGACGACCGTGTCGATCTCGGCGAGTTTTTCCAGCGCCGCGCCGTCCTTCAGCAGGACACCGGCGCGGTAGAGCCTGCCCGAAGCGGCGGTGAGGACGGCGGGCACGGCGAGGCCAAGGCCGCAGGGACAGGTGATGATCAGCACGGCGGCGGCGATATTGGCGGCGAGGCGCCAGTCGTCAGTCCCTGCGCCCCAGACGACGAAGGCGACGAGCGCGAGCGCGAGGACCAGCGGGGCGTAAAGGCGGGCTGCGCGCTCGGCGAGCGTCGCGTAGCGGGTGCGGCTGCGCTCGGCGTTCTCGATCAGTCGGGTCACCTGGTGCAGCAGCGTGTCGGCGCCCAGGGCTTCGGCGCGGATGTGGAGCGGACCCGAAAGATTGGCCATGCCGGCGCGCACCGCGGCGCCCGGCGCGACGGCTTCGGGCATGGTTTCGCCGCTCAGCAGCGAGGCGTCGAGTTCGGAGCGCCCTATGACGACCACGCCGTCGACGGGAATGCGGCAGCCGGGCGGCACGATCACCAGATCTCCGGCGCGCAACGCGTCGATGGGGACCGTCTCATGGACCCCGTCGGCGCGGACGCGGGTCGCCATGTGGACCTCCAGCGCCGCGAGTTCGGCGGCGGCGGAGCGGGCGGCGGCGCGGGTGCGGTGCGCGAGATAGCGGCCGACGAGGAGGAAAAGGGTCAGCATGATCGCGGCCTCGAAGAACGCCTGCCGACCGCCGAGCATGGTCTCCGAGACGCTTACGGCGACTGCGATCAGGATGGCGGTCGATATCGGCACGTCCATGTCCAGCCGGCCGGCGCGCAGCGACGTTGCGGCCGCGCGGAAGAAGGGCCAGGCGGAGAAGGCGACGGCGGGCAGCGTGATGGCGGCGGAGAGCCAGTGGAACAATGCGCGCGCGCTGTCCGTGGCGCCCGACCAGACGGCGACCGAGAGCAGCATGACGTTCATCGAGGCGAACGCGGCGACGCCGATGCGGGCGAGCAGGTCGCGGCCGGCGGCGTCGGTCCGGCTCGCCTCGAGCGCCGCGCTGTCGAGCGGGCGGGCGTCGTAGCCGCGCGCCGCGAGGGCCGCGATCAGGCGGGCCTCGGCGCCGGGCGCGTCGGCGGCGGTGACGGCGACGCGGCGAAGCCCGAGATTGACGCGGGCGGCGGCTACGCCGGGCGTGGCTTCGAGGGTCCGCTCGACCCCGGCGATGCAGGCGGCGCAATGGATCGCGGGAAGCGAGAGATCGAACCGGCGCAGTGGCGCGTCGGCAGGGGCGCGGCTGGGTTCGACGCGGGCGTCGGGCGCGAGGACGCAGGCGGGGCAGACGAGCGGCGCGGGAAAGGTCGCGCCGGTCATGACCGGGCGCGCGGCGCGTGCCGGTGATGGGGTGCGCTGTCGAGGGCAGGTGCTGCGTTCATCGCGCGACGATCGGTTCGCGCCGTTGGTAGCGGACGCCGCCGGGGCCGGTGGCGTCGATCATGACGATCCATGCGCCGGGATCGAGCGGGGCGTTCGCCGCGAAGCCGGTGGCGGTGGGGACGGGGGACAGCGCCCGATCGGTGCGTGCGGAGGTGGGGCGGCCGACGACCACGGCGAGGCTCGTGGGGCGGACCGGCGCGCCGGCGGCGTCGGTGAGATCGAGGCGGAGGATGCCGTCCGCATGGGCGACGGCGAGGCTCCAGCCGAGCGCCGCCTGCGCGCGGCGATCGGCGTCGAAGCTCTGGCTCGCGACATAGCTATTGGGCACGACGAGGCCCGAGCAGGTCCCGACGGCGACGAAGGCGAGGGTCAGGTTGACCGCGAGCACGATCCCGAACGCGCCGAGCGCTATGGCCAGAACCTTCCGTCCCGTCAATGGTCGGGGTTCGATAACAGCCTGATATCCTGCATAAGTATCTGACTGCAAAAGAGAACCCTGCAGAGTTTCTGCGCGTCCGGTGGATTCCTGGCCTGACGCGGGCGTCATGGGCCGGTCCCCTGGAACACCGTCGCCTCGACCGCCTGACTGCCGGTGGCGGTGTCCTCGACCACGATGTCGACCGGCAGCAGCGCGCCGTCGGTGGCCGGACTGTCCGCAGGGCTCGTCAGATAGGCGCGCTGGCGGAAGGTCGCATCCGCGGGCACGGTGATCACCAGCCCGTCGAGGCCCTGGAGTCCGAGCGTCATCGGGGCGTCGGCCGCGACCGACAGACGGAGATCACGGTCAAAGCCGGTCATGTTGCGCAGCCGCAGCTCGTAGGCGTTGCGTACAGCACCGTCCGACAGGACGATGTTGACCGGGTTGCGGACCTTTTCGATCGAGAAGGCGATGTCGGTGCGCAACACGAGGGCCGCGACCAATCCGACACCGATACCGCCCCAAAGCACGAAATAGAGCAGGATGCGCGGGCGCAGGATGCGCCGCCAGACCGGCGTGGCGGCGCCGCCGATCCGCTCGCGTTCGCCGTCCTCGAGCGTGATATAGTCGATCAGGCCGCGCGGCTTGCCGACCTTCGCCATCACGTCGTCGCAGGCGTCGATGCACAGCGCGCAGGTGATGCAGGCGAGTTGCTGGCCGTCGCGGATGTCGATGCCGGTCGGGCAGACGTTGACGCAGGCGTGGCAGTCGATGCAGTCGCCGAGCGCGTCGGCCGCTTCGGCCTTGCGGTGCTTGCCGCGCGGCTCGCCGCGCCAGTCGCGGTAGGCGACGGTCAGCGTCGCCTCGTCCATCATCGCCGCCTGGATGCGCGGCCACGGACACATGTAGATGCAGATCTGTTCGCGCATGAAGCCGCCGAAAACGAACGTCGTGGCGGTCAGGATGGCGACGGTGATGTAGGCGACGGGGGGGGCGTCGAAGGTGACGAACTGGTGGAGCAGCGTCGGCGCGTCGGCGAAATAGAAAATCCAGGCGCCGCCGGTGGCGACGGCGATAATGATCCAGACGGTGAACTTGACTGTGCGCTTGCGGATTTTCTCGGCGGTCCACGGCGCGTTCCACAGCCGGACGCGGGCGTTGCGATCGCCCTCGATCCAGCGTTCGACAAGGATGAAGAGATCGGTCCAGACGGTCTGCGGGCAGGTGTAGCCGCACCAGACCCGGCCAAGCGCCGCGGTGAAAAGAAACAACCCGAGGCCCGCCATGATCAGCAGGCCCGCCACGAAGTAGAATTCGTGCGGCCATATTTCGATGAAAAAGAAATAGAAGCGCCGGTTGGCGAGGTCGATCAGCACCGCCTGATCGGGCAGGTTGGGGCCGCGATCCCAGCGAAGCCAAGGTGTTACGTAGTATATCCCGAGCGTGAGCGCCATGATCCACCACTTGAGCGTGCGGAACTTGCCCGAGACGCGGCGCGGGAAAATCGGTTCGCGCGCGGCATAGAGGCCGGGCGGTTCGGTGGAGGACTGGGTCACGCGCGACTCCTGGCTCGGAAGCCAAGCTTACACGTAACAGCCGGCGCTGGCGACCGCCTTGATCGGGATCAAGCAGCGGCGCCCTGTCGCGGGGCGTGACGCCGCAGCCACGACACGATCGCCCTG
>JBBRUZ010000166.1:0-7294 GCA_038247355.1 Rhodobacterales bacterium | reverse complement strand
GGCGGGCGGGGACACGGTCGACGGCGTGGGTCTTGTCGAGATGGACGTGCGCATCGATCAGCGGCGGCAGGATCAGCGCGCGGGCGGGACCGGGGTTCGGCGCGACGCGCGCGATCCGGCGCCCCTCGATCGTCAGATCGACGGTGACGCCGCCGAGCGAGACCGCCGTAAGCGTTTCACGTCTCACGACGGATCTCGCTTTCGTGCCAGTGGCCGAGTACGCGGCGGCTGAGCCACGACGTGAGCGCGAAGATCACGATGCCGAGCAGCGATACCAGCACCAGCGCCGCGAACATCCGCGGGATCTCGTTGCGAAAGCTCGATTCGATGATGCGCGACGCGAGGCCGGTGTTGCGCCCCGTGGTGCCCGCGACGAACTCGGCGACCACGGCGCCGATCAGCGCGAGCCCGCCCGCGACCTTGAGCGAGGCCATGAAGAACGGCAGCGCGGAGGGCGCGAGCAGAAAGCGCAGGCGTTGCCAGGGCGTCGCGCGGTAGAGCGTGAACAGGTCGCGCAGGTTGTGATCGGCCGACCGCAATCCGATGACGACGCCCGACAGGATCGGGAAGAACGCGACGATCCAGGCGCAGATCAGCAGCGCTGCGAAGGTCGAGTCGACATAGATCAGGATCAGGGGGGCGATGGCGACGACGGGCGTGACCTGCAGGATCACGGCGAACGGGAACAGGCTCATCTCCAGCGTGCGGGACAGCGCGAACAGCGCGCCCAACGCGACGCCGCCGATGATCGCGAGCGCCAGCGCCATGAACGTCAGCTTCACCGTGAACCAGGCCGAGACCAGAAGGCTCGGGCCGTCGGTGAGCAGCGTGGTGAAGATGCGGGATGGAGCGGGTATCAGGTAGTGCGGGATCTCGTAGGCGCGCACCGTCCACTCCCACAGAGCGACGGCAAGGATCATCGTGACGGCGGGCATCGTCCAGGCGAGGATGCGGTCGCGGCGGACACGCGCCAATGCGTCGGCGTTGATCGGCGCGCCCCCGGGCTCGGCCTCGGGCTCAATGATCGATGTGAGCGTCATGAAGTGTGCTCTTGAGGACTTCGGATACATGGCGGCAGCCCTGGACATAGCTTGCCGAACTGCGAAAGCCATCGTCGCGGGGCCAGGGCGGGCTTAGCGCAATGTCGGCGGCGATACGCCCCGGACGGGCGGCCATGACCAGCACCCGTTTGGAAAGATAGACGCTCTCGAACACCGAATGGGTGACGAAGATCACCGTCAGACGGTTTTCGGCCCACAGACGCAGCACGTCGTCGTTGAGCTTCATCCGCGTCATCTCGTCGAGCGCCGCGAACGGCTCGTCCATCAGCAGGATGCGCGGCCGCGTCACCATGGCCCGCGCGATGGAAACGCGCATCTTCATGCCACCCGACAACTCGCGTGGATAAGCGGTCGCGAAGCGGCTGAGCCCGACGTCCGCGAGGGCCGCGGCGACGCGCGGTTCGGCCACGGCGCGCGGCACGCCAGCAAGGCGAAGGGGGAGAAAAACGTTGTCGCGCACGCTCGCCCAGGGCATCAGCGTCGGCTCCTGAAAGACGAAGCCGAGGTCGTTCTCGGCGGCGCTGGAGCCCGGTTCGATGCTGATGGTCCCGGCGGTGACGGGCAGCAGGCCCGCGATCATCCGCAGCGCGGTGGATTTGCCGCAGCCCGAGGGGCCCAGAAACGAGACGAAGTCGCCCTCCTCGATCATCACCGTCATGTCCGAGACGGCGAGCGTGCCCTTGCCGAACTGCTTGCGGACCCGGTCCATGCGGATCAGCGGTCGGGGCACTCAGATTTCCGTCGGGTTGTGGATCAGCGAGATCGGCAGGCGGTGCACGTCGAGCAGAAGCTCGGCGATGGCGCCCGCGACATGGTCGATGATCGCCTGGCCGGTGGCGGCGGTCGCGGCTGCGGCGTTGCCGACGGCGCCGGCCGGGTTCAGGTCCTGCGCCTGCCAGCCGAGCCGGGCGCCGGGGCGACCGAGCTGGTGAAAGTTGCGCTCCAGACGCTGGGTCAGCGAGTCGAAATCCCGCGCGCGCTCCATCACCACCTTCCCGGGGTGGAGGGCGAGCATCATCGCGGTCTCCACTTCGCCCGCATGGATGCCATGGCGGTTCTCGACGTCGGATATCAGCGCTTCGGGCAGCCCGAGGCCGAACCAGCTGGCCGCGACCACCACCATGTCGTGGTCGATGCGCAATTCCCGGGCGACGATGTCCATGACCGAGACCTGACCGCCATGCGAGTTGAGGAAGACGAGCTTCTTCACGCCCGCGGCGGCGACCGAAGCGCCGATCTCCATCCAGGTGCGTATCAGCGTTTCGGCCGAAAGCGTCAACGTTCCGGGGTAGCGGGCGTGCTCGTTCGACTTTCCTATCCCCAGAGTCGGGAGGAACAGGATCGGCAGGTCGTTCGGAATGCGGGGCAGCGTCGCGGCGATCAGGCCCTCGAGGATGTCGCGATCGACTGACAGGGGCAGGTGCGGCCCGTGCTGTTCGATGGCCGCGACCGGCAGGACGGCGACCATGTTCGTACGGCTCATCCGGGCGAATTCGAAGGTGTTGTAGTCGGCCCAGAACCGCTTCATCCGCGCACGGCCCTGAGCGGGCGACCCGGCGAGAGCGTCTCGATCATCGCGAGGATGCTGTCCCTGTCGATGCCGCAATGGCGGTAAAGCTGCCGGACGGTTCCGGTCTGGCCGAAATGCTCGACGCCGAGGCCCGCGGTGCGATGGCCGTGCACCGCCCCGAGCCAGCTGAGCGTCGCGGGGTGGCCGTCGATCATCGTGATGAGCGTAGAGTGGCGCGGCACGGGTGCGAGCAGGCGCTCGATGTGGGACGTCGCGTCATGGCCGCGCGTCCGGGCGCGCTGCGCCGCCTGCCATCCGGCGTTGAGCCGATCGGCGGACGTGACGGCGAGCACGCCGATGTCGCGTCGGCTCTGGGCGGCGAGGCCGGCCGCGGCGATGGCCTCGGAGGCGAGCACGCCCTGATAGGCGAGGATCACCTCGGCGTTCGGCCCCGGTTCGCGCAGCCAGTAGGCGCCGTCGATGACCCCTTGCCGGATGACGGCGGGGTCGCGGCGGGGTTGCTCGAGCTGGCGGGTCGTGAGGCGGAGGTAGACCGAGCCGCCGGTCTCGTCGCGCAGCCAGGTGCGCTCGTCCGCGGCGTCGCCGTCGCGTTGCAGGTAGTCGAAGGCCCATTCCATGATCAGCGCCAGCTCATCCGCGAACGCCGGCTCGAAAGCTGCGAGGCCGTCCTGCGACATGCCGATCAGGGGCGAGCCGATCGATTGATGCGCGCCGCCTTCGGGGGCGAGCGAGACGCCGGAGGGCGTCGCCACCAACAGGAACCGCGCATCCTGGTAACAGGCGTAGTTCAGCGCATCGAGGCCGCGGGCGATGAAGGGATCGTAGAGCGTGCCGACCGGGATCAGGCGCTGACCGAACAACTGGTGCGCGAGGCCGGCGGCGCCGAGGAGCAGAAAGAGGTTCATCTCGGCGATGCCAAGCTCGATATGCTGACCCTCGCGCGAAAACCGCCATTTCTGGGTGGACGGCACGCGCTCGTCGCGGAACGTGTCGGGAATGTCCGCCTGCGCGAACAACCCGCGCCGGTTCACCCAAGGCCCGAGATTGGTCGAGACGGTGACGTCGGGCGAGGTGGTGACGATGCGCGCGGCGAGATCGGTCTCGGATTTCGCCAGCTGGTCCATCAGTTTGCCGAAGGCCATCTGTGTGGAGATCAGCGTCTCGGTGGGCGGCGCGAGGACTACGGCGGGGATTTTCGCGGCTTCGGTGCGGCGTGGATTTCGGGCTTTGAACGGCACGGCCGCGAGATACGCCTGCAACGCCGAGGGATCCCCCGCGAGGCCCTCGAACGGGTCCCATTCGTGACCCGTCCGAACGCCCATCCGCGCCTGGAATTCCGCCATCTGGGCGGGCGTCATAAGTCCCGAATGGTTGTCCTTGTGCCCCGCGAGCGGCGTGCCGTATCCTTTGATCGTATAGGCGAGGATCGCCTTGGGGCGGTCGTCCGCGGCCGCCAGCGCGTAGGCGTCGGCGATGGTATGCGCACAGTGCCCGCCGAGGTTTTCCATCAGCGCCGCAAGCTCCGCGTCCGACCGCCGACCGAGCAGCGCGCTGACGGGGCCCTGGTCGCCGAGCGCGTCGGTCAGGCGCGCGCGCCAGGCGGCGCCGCCCAGATATGTCAGCGCGGAATAGAGCGGGTTGGGGCAGGCGTCGATCCACTCGCGCAGGGCGACGCCCCCGGGTTCGGCGAACGCCGCGCGCTGCAGGGCGCCGTGCTTGAGTGTGACGACGTCCCAGCCGAAGGCCTCGAAGATGCCGGCGATCCGCTGTGACAGCCCCTCGCGGACCACGCCGTCGAGGCTCTGGCGGTTGTAGTCGATGATCCACCAGCAATTCCGGAGCCCGTGTTTCCAGCCCTCCTGCAGGCATTCGTAGATGTTGCCCTCGTCGAGCTCGGCGTCGCCGACGAGCGCGATCATCCGGCCCTCGGGGCGGTCGTCCCAACGCCGCGCGCGGATGTAATCCTGGATCAGGCTCGCGAAGGCGGTGATCGCGACGCCGAGGCCGACCGAACCGGTCGAGAAATCCACGTCGTCGGTGTCCTTCGTGCGGCTCGGATAACTCTGGACGCCGCCCCAGCCGCGGAACGCTTCGAGCTTCGCGCGGGTCTGGGCGCCGAGCAGGTACTGGACGGCGTGAAACACCGGGGAGGCGTGGGGCTTGACCGCCACCCGGTCCTCGGGGCGCAGCTCGCGCAGGTAGAGGCCGCACAGCAGATCGACCATCGACGCGCACGACGCCTGATGTCCGCCGACCTTGAGCCCGTCGGCGTTCGCGCGCAGATGGTTGGCGTTGTGGATGGTCCAGCAGGCGAGCCACAGCGTCTTTCGGCTCAGTTCGGTGAATTCCGGGGCGATGGGCCGGGACAAGGTCATGGTTCTGGCTCCGATGCGCACGGGGACCAAGACAAGCACAGAGCCCCACCCGGTTCAAACGCTTTGTCGCGGCGCCGCAAAACGGCGTGGGCGTTTCGTCGCACGACCGCTTCGGGCATTGTCATCGAGCCGTCACGAATATTGCGCCTTTCTGTCGTCAACGGTCGTTAGCTAAAGTGGCGTTCGTCCGGAGCGAGCCTCGCCCCGCACCGCCCGGTCCCGGACAGCCAGCCGATCCGCCAGCCACAGGAGCGCCGCAATGAAAGACACCACCGATCATATCGTCGACCCGAGCTACGACTATCGCTCGAAACCATGGTTCGAGCATGGCGACGAACGGCCCTCGAACCGGTCCGCCAACCCGACATTCTACGACGTCTGTGACGCGCGCATCAGCCGGCGCGACGTGATGGCCGGCGGCGTCGCCTCCGCCGTCGTCAGCGTCTTCGGTCTGGGCGTCTCGCGGCTTGCCGCACAGGAGACCGTCGCCAGCGCCTCGGCCCTGCTGGGCTTCACCGCGGTAGCGGTTTCCGAGGCCGACGCGATCACCGTGCCCGAGGGCTACAGCGTCCAGATCCTTGCGGCTTCGGGCACGCCGATCACCGGCTCGATGCCAGCCTATTCGACCTCGAGCACCGGCGAAGAGCAGGGGATGCAGATCGGCCAGAATCACGACGGCATGCATTTTTACCCTATCGACGGGTCCTCGACCGACGGCCTGCTGGTGATGAACCACGAATATATCGAGCCGCGATACCTGCACGAAGCCTTCCGCGGCCAGCCGCTCGATTCGAGCGGCGTCGTCTTCGACGCGGACGGGTTGCGCGACACCGATCAGGCGCTGAAGGAGATCAACGCGCATGGCGTCTCGGTCTTGCGCGTCACCCGCGGCGCGGACGGAACCTGGGCCATCGTCGAGGACCCGCGCAACCGCCGGATCACCGGTCTCACGCCGATGGAGATCAAGGGACCGGTGCGCGGCTCGGACCATGTCAAGACGCTCTACTCGCCCGACGGGACGCGGACCCGCGGCACCCTCAACAATTGCGCCAACGGCTGGACGCCCTGGGAAACCTACCTCGCCGCCGAGGAGAACTGGGCCGGCTACTTCTCGAACACCGACGCCGAGATGCCGCGCGAACACGACCGTTACGGCGTTTCCGACGATCCGCTGGGCGACCGCTACGGCTGGCAGGCGGCGGTCGGCGCGGGCGACGAATTCGCCCGGTTCGACGCCTCGACCAAGGGCGCGAGCGCGACCGAGGACTATCGCAACGAACCGAACGGCTTCGGCTGGATGGTCGAAATCGACCCCTTCGACCCCGAATCTGCGCCGATCAAGCGCACTTTCCTCGGCCGATTTGCGCATGAGGGCGTCATCTTCGCGCCCGCGGTCGCGGGCCAGCCGATCGTCTGCTATTCGGGCGACGACTCCCGCTTCGAGTACATCTACAAGTTCGTCAGCGCCGGCGCCTTCGAGCCCGGAGTGACGCGCGGCGAAATCCTGGACGAGGGCGCGCTTTACGCCGCGCGCTTTGACGACGACGGCACCGGCGAATGGCTGGCGCTCGCGCCCGGCGAGAACGGCCTTACCCCGGAGAACGGTTTCGCGGACATCGCCGACATCCTCGTCAACACAAGGCTCGCGGCCGATCAGGCGGGCGCAACCAAGATGGACCGCCCGGAATGGGGCGCCGTCGATCCGGTCACCGGCGAGGTCTATTTCACGCTGACCAACAACGACCGGCGCATTCAGGTCGATGTGAACATGGCGAACCCCCGCGCGGTGAACCAGTTCGGCCACATCATCAAGTGGACCGAAACCGGCGACGATCACGCCGCGACCAGTTTTGCCTGGGACCTCTACGTGATCGCAGGCGACGCGCAGCGCAGCGCCACCCTGGCCGGCGAGCCGCTCGGCGACGACAACATCTTCGCCTGCCCCGACGGGCTCGGCTTCGACGCGGCGGGGCGCATCTGGATCCAGACCGACATCGGCGAGGCGCAACAGAACACCGGCGACTTCGCCCAGTTCGGCAACAACCAGATGCTGTGCGGCGATCCGCGAACCGGCGAGATCCGGCGCTTCCTCACCGGGCCGGTCGGCCAGGAGATCACCGGCATCGCCTTCACGCCGGACGGGACGACGATGTTCGTCAACGTCCAGCATCCGGGCGCCACGACGTCCGAGGAGGAATACGCCGCCGGCACGCTCAAGAGCCACTGGCCGGACGGCGGCGACGCCTGGCCGCGGTCGGCGACCGTCGTGATCTCGAAGGAGGACGGCGGCGTCGTCGGCTCCTGATCGCGGCGCGGCCGGGCCGTCC
>JBBRUZ010000165.1:0-7348 GCA_038247355.1 Rhodobacterales bacterium | reverse complement strand
GGTGAAAATACCCCTGCCTCAAACTTGGACAGTGTGCCTTGACCCAAGCTGGCGGCTATCGCCAACTCTGATTGTGTAAGCCCGCGAGATTCCCGTGCGAGCGTCAGCATTTGCGGATTGAAACTATGCATAGTCTTAGGCTCAGAATCCGCGCGCTTGACGAGTTGCATCCACCCACCGGGGCTGCCCCGCAATACGGTCGGACGTTGGCACCAGCGCCGAGCACCAATCCATCATATCGCGTCCAAGCGGGCGGGCTACTTGGACGCGGACAATCTCCGTCGCGGTAGGGTCCAGCAAATAGCCGACCACGAGATTGACGGGTGGCGCTGGCAAGCCAGGCAGTTCCTGCTGGCGGTCGTAATCCAAGGCCTGCTTGGTCGGGTAATTGCGGGAACGCCCGTCCTCATCCATCTTCTTGAAGCGGATTGTGACTACCTGACCGATCACCCACAAAAAAAGACCGCGGATGTTGATGTGGGCTATTCCCGGCCGGTCGCCGAACCGACGCTCCGCGTCCGCACGCATGTGCGAATAGATGCAGTTCGCCTCGGCGCGGCGATCATGCTCAATCAGCAACTCCGGTGGGTATCCCCGATACTTCGTATGCGAGTCGCGGCAGATGGCATCAAGGTCATCGAAGTAGGGGTCTAGGGCGCTCATGGCGTCCATCTGCGTAAAGTCGGGCATGCCTGTCTCCGGGCTAAGATGCTGATACAAAACACCGGCCCGCGACAGAAAGCAAGAGAATTATTCCATAAATTATTCGGGACCGCCCCATCGCTTAGCAGCCGCCTTCCGCGCGATCTCCGCCCGCCGCTCGGGCGTCATGCTGTCTGCGCGAGCCTTGCCGCCCTTTCGCCCCATCTCCTGCGCAGCCTTGTCCTTGCCGTCATCTGGCGCCGTGTCATCAACCTCGCCCGTTGCGATCCTGGCAATCAACACGGCGTTGCCGATCACGTCGGCGGGGCGCTTCTCGCCTTTGGGTCCCTTGGGCATGGCCCCTCCTAATGCTTCACGCTAAGCATATGGGATCGCACAGTCTCGCGCGATACCCGCGTCAACCCCGCCCAATTTCAAACTGAGACACTACCTGATCCTGATAGGTCTTGCCAATTTCCGCGCCTCCGGCGCGGACCCTACATGGCCAACGAGTCCCGGTAAAGGAGCCTCTTTCCCACCGCCCCGCCGACGGCGATGCGTGCGCGATCTTGATCCTCGACGCCGTTGGCGCTGCGGCCGTTGTAGCGGAACTCGAACTCGGCGACGTACCGATGCAAGTGCGGCTTGCCGCAATGCTGATAGACGCCCTTCATACCGCGCTTGAAGATGGAAAAGTAGCCTTCGATCGTGTTCGTGTGGATCGTGCTGTCTTCGCGGTTAACGTACTCGCCCGCACCATGCTCCACGAAATCGTGGCCCGCGAAATCAGCCGCAAGTTTGGCGTACTGGCTCGCTTCGTCGGTCATGACGCGCGCTTCCTTGGCGATGTTGGCGCGCAGGATCGGCACCAGCGTCGCAGCCTTGAGGTCGTCCACCACCATGCTACGGGCACGGCCGGTAGCGCGGTCCACGAGGGACAGCACCTTGTGCTTGTTCGCGTAGCCACGACCCTTCTTGGAGTGCTTCGGCTTGATGGTCCGGTCGTTGCCGATGAACGTCTCGTCAACCTCGACAATGCCGCCGCCAGCGCCGAACGGGGCTAGGTCTCCGGAACGCATCGCCTCGCGGATACGGTGCGCGAGGAACCACGCCGTCTTATACTGAACCTCCAGCGTCCGGTGGAGCTGGTGCGCGCTGATGCCCTTCTTGGAAGAACACATGAGGTGGACAGCCTGAAGCAACTTGTGAAGCGGAATGCGCGCATGCTCGAAAACAGTCCCCACTTTGACGGTGAACTGCTTCTTGCAGTCGCCGCACTTGTGCAAGCCGAGGCGAACGCGCTTCTCCGGATTGGCCTTGATCTTGCCCATACGACCCATGCAGCCGCAGTGCGGGCACACCGGACCGTCCGGCCACAGCGTGCTTTCCAGCCAGGCGAAAGCGGCTTCTTCGTCGTGAAACTGAGGCTGGCTAAGGACGGACATTGCCGGCTTTCTCCCTTGCCGTCTTTATGCCAGATCGCCGCTAGGTTTGCAAGCTACATAATCGCCAAAAGAAAAGACCCGGCGCGAGGCGCCGGGCCAGGTGGGGTCGGGACCCGAAGGCCCCAGCCCGGGGGAAACGGGCGGCGCGTCAGAGGACGTAGGCGCGTTCGCCGTGTTCGGTGATGTCGAGGCCTTCGCGCTCTTTCTCGGCGGAAACGCGCAGGCCTATGGTCATATCGACGAGCTTGTAGAGGATGAACGACACCACGCCGCACCAGACGACGGTGATCAACACGGCGACGATCTGGATCCAGACCTGACCGGCCATCGTATACCCGTCAACGCCGACGCCTCCAAGCGCGGGGCTGACCAGGACGCCCGTTCCGATCGATCCGATGATGCCAGCGACGCCGTGGATGCCGAAGACGTCGAGACTGTCATCGTAGTTCAGCGCGTTCTTTACCGTCGTGCAGAAGAAGAACGATATAACCGACGCAATGGCGCCAAGCACGATCGCGCCCATGGGACCGATGAGTCCGGCCGCCGGCGTCACCGCGACAAGGCCGGTGATTGCTCCGGAAATGACGCCGAGCAGCGAGGGTTTGCCTTTCTCGAGCCACTCCATGGTCATCCATCCCAACGTTGCTCCGGCGGCGGCGACGAAGGTGTTGATCACCGCCAAAGTCGTGCCGCCATTCGCTTCGAGGTTCGAGCCGGCGTTGAAGCCGAACCAGCCGACCCAGAGCAACGATCCGCCGATCATGGTCATCACCAGACTGTGCGGCGGCAAAGGCTCCTTGCCGTAGCCGATGCGCTTGCCAAGCACGAGGCAGCCGACCAGCGCCGCGATGCCCGCGTTGATGTGCACCACGGTCCCTCCGGCAAAGTCGAGTGCGCCCATCGCGAACAGATAGCCGTCAGCGTACCAGACCATGTGCGCGATCGGAATGTAGACGAAGGTGGACCACAGAATGCAGAAAAGCAGCACAGCCGAGAACTTCATCCGCTCGGCGAAGCCGCCGACGATTATTGCCGGCGTGATCGCGAAGAAGGTCATCTGGAAGCAGATGAAAATGTATTCGGGGATCTCGACGCCTTCGGAGAATGTCGCGACGGTCGAGTCGGGCGTCACGCCGGCGAGGAACAGCCGCGAAAAGCCGCCGATGAAGGCGTCGAGTCCGCCGCCACCGCCATTGAGCGCGAGGCTGTAGCCGTAGACCACCCAGATTATCATCATCACGCAGGCGACGACGAAAACCTGCATGAGAACCGAAAGCATGTTCTTCGCGCGCACCAGGCCCCCGTAGAACAGCGCCAATCCAGGCACCGTCATTATCAGCACGAGGATTGTGGCGACGATCATCCAAGTGGTGTCGCCCTTGTCGACCGTCGCTGTCACCGCTTCGGCGACGGCCTCGTCCGCGACGCTGCCGACGGCTTCCTGGGCGCGCGCCTGCGCGGCGGACATCGCCGCCATCGCTGCGAGTCCCGCCATCTTGGTGAAATTCAGCATGTCTGGGTGTTCCTTGTCGTTTTTCTTGACATCAAAGCGCTTCTTCACCGACTTCGCCCGTTCGCACGCGCAGCGCCTGCTCGACGTCCAGAACGAAAATCTTGCCGTCCCCGATCTTGCCCGTCTTGGCCGTTGTCGCGAGCGCGTCGATCACCTGCGGCGCGGCCTGGTCGGTTACGACCAGCTCGAGTTTGATCTTGGGCACGAAATTCACCACGTACTCGGCGCCGCGGTAAATCTCGGTATGGCCCGACTGCCGGCCGTACCCCTTCACCTCGGACACCATCAGGCCCTGCACGCCGATCGCGGTCAGCGCCTCGCGGACCTCCTCGAGCTTGAAGGGTTTGATCACCGCAACGATCATTTTCATGAAGTCCCCACAGAATTCGTCCGCCTATCGGCGCACATCGAAATAACGAGCAATTACCGTGCCAACCTTGGATCATCCCATAATCCATTGAATTAAAATCGTTATTTTTCAACGCCCTGCCAAGGGGCCATCGAACGCCGAATTATGCGGCGTCGGCTTGACCAAAACGATGCAGTTGCGCCATTTTTCGGCAGTTTGCGCCCGAGGCCCGGCGATCGCGGCGCCGCGATCGCCGTTCGAACTGGCGCATCGGCGGCGAACCGGGTATGCTGAGCGAAAATCGGTGAGCAGCGTAACGAACAGGTGGCCGGCGGCATGGCCCGGACAGGCAAGCGACGGATGAAGGCCAGGCCGCGGCTCGGTCTTCTCGAACGGACTTTGCGCGGCGCATTCGGCGGCGTGCTGCGCGGACTGTGGTGGGTCGGGCTGCGGGTCGGCGTCGCGCTCGTCGTCGTGCTCGGCGTTTCCACCGCCTACTATGTCTCCCGGCTTCCGTCACTCGAGGCGCTGCTCGACGGACGCGAAGGCGGGTCGGTCACGCTGGTGGACGAAGGCGGCGAGGTCTTCGCCTGGCGCGGCGAGCAGCACGGCGTGTCGCGCGCCGAGGCGGTCAGCCCGCATCTGATCAACGCGATCATCGCCACCGAGGATCGGCGCTTCTACCGGCATTTCGGCGTGGATCCGCGCGGCACGGCGCGCGCCGCATGGGTGAACTTGCGCGCCGGCCAGACCGTGCAGGGCGGCTCGAGCCTGACCCAGCAGGTCGCCAAGCTGGTCTGGTTCGACAACACCCGGACGATCGAGCGCAAGCTCAAGGAAATCCCCGCCGCGCTGGCGATGGAATGGACGTTCTCGAAGTCCGACATCCTGTCGATCTATCTCAACCGCGCCTATCTCGGCGCCGGCGCCACCGGGTTCGAGGCGGCGGCGCAGCGGTACTTCGGCAAGAGCGCCGCCGACGTGACGCCGGCCGAGGCGGCGATGCTGGCGGGTCTGCTTCGGGCGCCGTCGCGGTACGCTCCGACGAACGACCTCGCGGGGGCGCAGGAGCGCGCCCGGATCATCGTCGGACTGATGGAGGAGCAGGGCTATCTGACCGCCGGTCAGGCGGCGGCGGCGCGTTCGGCGCCGGCCGTGCTGTCGCGGGCCGCTGCGGCACGCACCGGTGGGGCGTTCGCCGACTGGGTGATGTCCACAGGGCCCGATTTTCTCACCCGTTCGACTACCGAGGACGTTGTGGTGCGCACCACGTTCGACGCCCGCGTCCAGCGCGCCGCCGAAGACGGCCTGCGCAACGTCTTCGAGACGAAGCTCAAACCCCGCTCGCAGGTGCAGGCGGCCGTTGTGGTGATGGCGCGCGACGGCGCGGTGCGCGCGATGATCGGCGGCCGCGACGTGGCCGGCTCCGACGGCCAGTTCAACCGCGCAAGCCAGGCGCGGCGCCAGACCGGATCGCTGTTCAAAACCTTCGTCTATGCGGCGGCGCTCGAGCAGGGTGCGTCTCCTTACGACCAGGTGCTCGATGCGCCGATCACGCTTGACGTGCCGGGCTCGGGCGCATGGTCGCCGCAAAACTACAGCCGCGAATTCCGCGGCCGGATCGACCTCGCGACCGCATTCGCGCAATCGATCAACACCTCCGCGGTGCGGGTGTCCGAGGCGGCGGGCCGCGCGCGCGTCGGGACGATGGCGCGCGACCTCGGCGTGACCGGCCCGATCGCCGTCGGCCCGGCGATGGCGCTCGGGGCGTCGGAGGCGACGCTTCTGGAGATGACGGGCGCCTATGCGTCGATCCTGAACGGCGGAAGTCGCGCCAGACCCTACGGGATGCGGGAATTGCGCCTGAAGGCCGATGGCACGCCGCTGATGGCGGGCGGACCGGGCGCGCCGGTCGAGGTGCTCGACGAACGCACGGCGGGCCTGCTCACCTGGATGATGGCGCAGGTCGTCGAGACCGGCACCGGGGCGCGGGCGCGCCTCGCCGACCGGCCCGCGGCCGGCAAGACCGGCACCACTTCCGCCGCGAGGGACGCCTGGTTCATAGGCTTCACCGCCGACTACGTGGCCGGGGTCTGGATGGGATACGACGACAACACGCCGCTTACCGGCGTCACCGGCGGCGGCCACCCGGCCGAGATCTGGCACGAGGTCATGGTGCGGGTCCACGAGGGCATGCCGCCAAAGGCTCTGCCGATGATCGCGCCCGAACGGCCGGTCGCGCCCGTCGCGGTGGCGGACCTGCCGCGTCCGCCCGGGCCGCAGGTCCAACTTCCCAATCCCGCCGAGGCGGTCGCCGCCGTGGACACGGTCGTGCGCTCGGTCTTCAGCAGCGTGGTGCGGGGTCTGTTCGGCGGGAACTGACGCTCGAGTTCATCCGGTGCACTTCCAGGAAAATCCTGCCTCCCCGCCTTTCGCCATCCGCTCGGTCCGTCGCAGCCCGAACGCGCCGCCCAGACGGAGGGCGATCCCCACGCGCCGTCATGGCGCGACCCGAACAACGCCGGGACAGCCTCACGTCACGCCTGGCGATCAGGCGCGCACGCGTCAGGCGGTTCGCGCGTTAACGATGTCTCCGGGTAATTTTCGTTCACCGGGCCGAACGGCTGGCGTCTCCGGTCGAATTGAGGTATTGCAAAAAATGGGGTGGAGTGACTGACCGGGTTGCTCCGATATCGATTTCATCGTCCTGGAGTTGAGTTGGATGGTCATGCCTGAATTTCCCGCGTACTTCGGAACTGCCGCCACGAAACTGAAACGTGTGATCAGGCAGTACCTTGTCCCGGACAATCTCGTTATTCGCCGTCAATACCGAAGCCGGACCGGCATAAAACTGAATCTGGTCGATCCGAAGGACCTTTCGGAGAAGGTGCAGTGGCTCAAGCTTCACGATCGTTCCGCGCTCCATACCATGTGCGCCGACAAGATAAAGGTTCGCGACTATGTCGCGGACGTTCTGGGCAAGGATATCCTGGTTCCAGCCGTCCGGGTGACTTATGACCCGGCGGACATCTCGCCCGACGTAATTCGCGAAAAGCGCTTCGTGATCAAGACGAACCATGACCAGGGCGGCGTGTTCATCTGCCAGGACCGGGCGACGTTCGACTGGCAAGGCGTGCGCGCCGATGTGACGCGACGGCTCGCCTTGACGAAGTACCACGAGTTCCGCGAGTATCAGTACAAGGGCATTCGTCCGGGTATCCTGATCGAGAATTTCGTAGAAGCTGAACACGGCGGCAACGCCAGCGATCTGAAGATTTATTGCTTTCATGGACAGCCGCGCTTCATTCAGGTGGTCGTCGATCGTTTCGAAAACCGCCGCGAAGCGTTCTACGACCCGTCGTGGACGCGGATGGGCTTTAAAGCGCCGGTCAAGCAGCT
>JBBRUZ010000164.1:0-7380 GCA_038247355.1 Rhodobacterales bacterium | reverse complement strand
GGCCTTGGACATGCACGCCCGGCTCAGGTTATACAGCATCTGGCGACGGAGGCGACATGCGGCACACGTACTACGACTTCTTTGCGGGCGGCGGCATGGCCGGATTCGGGCTCGGCGCAAGCTGGCGCTGCCTTTTCGCGAACGAGATCGACGCGAAGAAGGCCGCCAGTTACCGCGCGAATCACGGCGGCGGACCGGAACTGCTGGTCAAGGACGTGGCGGCGGTCGGGATCGACGAGGCGCCGGGCGCCGCCGATCTGGCCTGGGCGTCGTTTCCGTGCCAGGATCTGTCGCTCGCCGGCAAGGGGGCCGGCCTCGCCGGCCAGCGCAGCGGCACGTTCAGGCCGTTCTGGTCGCTGATGCACGCCCTTGACGCCGACGGCCGCGGCCCGCGAATGATCGCGCTCGAGAACGTCCATGGCGCGATCACCAGCAACGGCGGACGCGATTTCGCGACGCTGGTCGAGGCGTTCACCGACCTCGGCTATCGCTGCGGCGCCGTCGTCGTCGACGCCGTCCATTTCCTGCCGCAGTCGCGCCCGCGGTTGTTCGTCATCGGCGTCCGGGGCGATCTGCAACTCCCCGAGCGATGCGCGCAGGGCGGCCCCTCCGTGCTGTGGCACCCGGCGGCGCTGATCGAGGGGCACAGTCTGTTGTCGGCGTCGGCCAGCGCGCGCTGGGTCTGGTGGAGGCTGCCGACGCCGCCGGTCCGCGACACCACGCTCTGCAGCCTGATCGCCGACGAACCGATGGGCGCGAGATGGCACAGCAGCGCCGAAACGGACTATCTGCTCGACCTGATGACCAACCTCCACCGCAGGAAGGTCGCCGCCGCGATGGCGCATGGCGCGCGCGTTATCGGGACCGTCTATCGCCGGACGCGGCCGGACGCAGAGGGACGCAAGCGGCAGCGCGCCGAGGTGCGCTTCGACGGGATCGCCGGGTGCCTGCGCACCCCCGCGGGCGGGTCGAGCCGCCAGACGATCCTGGTGGTCGAGGGGCGGAGCGTTCGCTCGCGGCTGCTCGCGCAGGGCGAAGCGGCGGCGCTGATGGGCTTGCCGCCCGACTATGTGCTGCCGCAGCGCTACAACGACGCCTACAAGCTCGCCGGAGACGGGGTCGCGGTTCCGGTGGTGAGGTTTCTGGCCGGGGCGATCATCGAGCCGGTCCTCGCGCACAATCGCCTCGCGCTGGTCGCCTGACGCCCCGGGCGCATCGGTCGTGTCGGAGCGGAGCCCCGACTGGACGAGCGCGCCGCCGTTCGAGACCGATGCGCTGCGGCGCAATCTGGCAGCGTTCCTCGTGACGCCGTTCGACGATCCGGTGATCGGCGCGCCGCGCGCGGTCGGCGGGTTTACCTGGGGCGTCTATGCGTTCTTCGACTACGACGGCGAACCGATCTACGTCGGCCAGACCAAGGAGAAGATCGCCACCCGCATCAGGCGGCATCTGACGAACCAGCGCACCGACGCCGTGGCGATGTCGGTCCTCGACCCGTTCGAGGTGTTCGAGATCGAGGTCTGGCCGCTGCCGCAGTTCGAGACGACCCCGAAGCGGGATAGGACGGCCAAGGCGCATCTCGACGCGCTCGAGCATCTGATCTACGCGCAGGCGATCGCGGGGAGCACGTTCGGCGCGGTGCTGAACGAGAAGAACCCGCCGCCTCCGACGGTGGACGTCGCCTGCCCGCCGTCGTTGCGGCGGCGCATAGTATCGGACGAGGTTTTCAGGATACGCTCGCACCCCGATTTCCGCGCCGCCCGGCGGGCGCTTATCATGTCGCGGCTTGCGCAGGTGATCGCGGAGCGGAAGGTCCAGGGCGGATTGCGGCGGGTCCTTCTGACGCAGGCGAAGCGGCTGCAGTGGCTGGCCGACCGCCGGTACGTGGCGCTCGGCGGCGATGCGTCGGTCCCGACCGACGATGGCGCCGACGATGCGTGACCGCTGTAGCGGCGCGCCCGGCGTTGGTGTCGTCGATGGCGGGGCCGGGACGCGTCGCGCGGCGCCGAGGTCGGAAGTTCGCCGGCGGGTCGACGGGCGAGCTGGTCGCGCGGTAGTGGATCAGCTTGAAATGCTATGCCAGCGGTTGCGCCCGGCATTCGTTCTGTCCAGATGGGGCATGGTCACGCTCCATCTCATTCCAACCGACATCACCGATGCCTATGAAGTGCGTGAGTGGCGCAATGCTACTGGAGTCATTTCAACGGCACACCCGACCGATTGGGCCGACGTGCTGGCTGTGCTGCGCGCCTTTGAGTTCAGAAAAAGCGAGCTGCTGAAGGGAGGCGGCGGCAAAAGTGTCATCGCCACTCGGATCGATAAGTTCTTGGAGGCTAGGGGCTGGCAGGAAAAGAAGTTCGAGACGAGCATCCGTGTCGACGCTACTGAGCGCGAGTCTCCGACACAAAGTGTACCGCGTCAAGGATCGCATCGGTCTCGAAATTGCGTGGAACAACAAGAACCCGTTCATTGACCGCGATCCGAACAAGTTTTGGTTGCTTTTTGATCTACGCGTGATCGATGTGGGAAATATCATCACCCGGGCGAGCAACCTCCAGATTCTCTTCAGGACGCTCGGAAAGAAAATAGCAACCAAATATGGCGCATCCACAACTCACATGGTCAAGCTGTTGCCCAGGCTGGAGGGTGGCGGCGGCGGCGGTTGTCCGATCCTCGCGCTCGGGATCACCCATGCCAAATATGTTGAGGACGTCCTGACGATCCCCGATGTCGAGAGCGAGGTAGACGAAGATGACGGCGCGTGATGAGCTGCTGCGGACCTTTGGTGGCGGGCAGTTCGCCACGATCCTGGCTGATCCCCCTTGGCGATTTTTGAACAGCACGGGAAAGGTGGCGCCAGAGCACCGACGTCTGAGCCGCTATGGCACCCTGGCTCTCCCTGAAATTCGTGATCTGCCCGTTGCTGAAGTCGCAGCAGAGACAGCCCACCTCTACCTCTGGATTCCCAATGCTCTTCTGCCTGATGGCTTAGATGTCATGAAGGCCTGGGGGTTCACATACAAGTCGAACATCGTTTGGCACAAAGTCCGAAAGGACGGTGGTTCCGACGGGCGCGGCGTAGGGTTCTACTTCCGCAATGTTACCGAGCTGCTGCTCTTTGGGGTCCGAGGAAAAAACGCCCGCACACTCGCCCCCGGTCGGAGCCAGGTCAACTACGTGTCCAGTCGGAAGCGGGAACACTCCCGCAAGCCTGACGAGATTTTCCCGATCATCGAGGCGTGCTCCCCGGGGCCGTATCTGGAGTTGTTTTCACGTGGCACGCGGACAGGATGGACAGCGTGGGGAGATCAAGCCGACGACAGCTACAGCCCGTCTTGGTCTACCTACAAGCATCACAGTGGAATTGCTCTGGAAGTTGAATAGTAGTCTGTGGTGCGCTGCCGCGGCAGGCAGGCGGCCGTGGAGGCCGGTTCCAGCCGCGTGGAGGTTCACCCGGCCTGCGCCGTTGCGCACGAGCACGATGTCCGCCTCGCGCATGGTGACGCACTGCGCCGCCTCGGCCGCGTCGAGGTCCGCCGGGTAGGGAAGAAAGGGCGCAGCGCGTCGATATGGGTGATGGCGAAGCCGTGGTGGATCATGCCGATGAAGTCGGTGCAGCCGGACGCTTCGGGCGGGGGGGTCGCAGTGTCCTTGACGATCCGGCAGGTCTGGCCGAGGCTGCGCCGCGCCGACCAGGTCATCGGGGCTCCAGCGGCCTCGGTTGCTGATCGAGGGCGGCAGCCGGTCGATGTCGGCTTCGCTCTCGACCCGGCCGAAAATCCTGCGCCGGCGCTGCGCGGGCGGAAAGCCCCGCCGCCGCAACGCCGGCGAGCACCGTCGCGAGGATTTCGCGGCGTGTCGGCACGGCGGCACTCCGCCGCCGGGGGTCGGGTCAGATCAGCTTGCCCATCGCGACGGCGGTGTCGGCCATGCGGTTTGAGAAACCCCATTCATTGTCGTACCAGGTGAGGATGCGGCACATCGTGCCGTCCATCACCTTGGTCTGGTCCATGTGGAAGATCGAGGAATGCGGGTCGTGATTGAAGTCCGAGGAGACGAGCTTTTCCTCGGTGTAGCCGAGGATGCCGATGAGCGGGCCGTCGGCTGCGGTCTTGATCGCCGCGTTGATCTCGGCGACGCTGGTGGGCTTGCTCGCGATGAAGGTCAGATCGACGACCGAGACGTTCGGGGTGGGCACGCGGATCGCGACGCCGTCGAGCTTGCCGTTCAGTTCGGGCAGCACGAGGCCCACGGCCTTGGCGGCGCCGGTGGAGGTCGGGATCATCGACAGCGCGGCGGCGCGGCCGCGGTAGAGATCCTTGTGCATGGTGTCGAGCGTCGGCTGGTCGCCGGTATAGCTGTGGATCGTGGTCATGAAGCCCTTCTCGATCCCGATGGCGTTGTTCAGGACGTAGACGACGGGGGCGAGGCAGTTGGTCGTGCAGGAGGCGTTTGAGACCACCAGATCCGCGGCGGTCAGCGCCTTGTCGTTGACGCCGAAGACGATGGTCTTGTCCGCGCCGCCCGACGGGGCCGAGACGAGGACGCGTTTGGAGCCGTTCTCCAGATGCAGGATCGCCTTGGCCTTGTCGGTGAAGATGCCGGTGCATTCGAGCGCCACGTCGACGTCGGCCCAGGGCAGCGCCTTGGGGTCGCGCTCGGCGGTCACCCTGATCGGGCCGCGGCCGACGTCGATGGTGTCGCCCGCGACGGTGACCGTGCCGGGGAAGCGGCCGTGGACGCTGTCGTAGCGCATCAGATGGGCATTGGTCTCGACCGGTCCGAGGTCGTTGATTCCGATCACTTCGATGTCGGTGCGGCCCGACTCGATGATGGCGCGCAGCACGTTGCGGCCGATGCGGCCGAAGCCGTTGATTGCAACCTTGACCGTCATTGTGATCTCTCCTCGTTGTCGGATCGTCGGCTCCAAGTCCGCCGCACCACGTCCTGTCAGCCTGCGTATCTCGCCTCGCGCCGCCCCCTGTCCAGCCGGGGCTCGAACCGCCGGTCGAGAGTCCAGCCGCGCGCGAATTCGGCGGGCCCCGGATACAGGCCCGCGCACAATCCCGCAAGCCATGTGGCCGACTCCTCTGCTGGGTCGTCAGCAGCGATAGGGTTGAAGGAATTCGAGCATTGCTTTGGAGGGAGCCGGCCAGCTGTAGTGTAGGTCTTTGATCCAGCTCTCCGTCGCAAGAGCATCCGTGTTAGCTCCAACCCACGCAAGCAACGTGTCATGTGGCAAACAGAAGCGTCCTTGTTCGAGGGAGATTTCGAGCATCTCGCCTTTACCAACATAACCTTGCCAGATTGCCGGCCGGTCAAACCGGCGCGGGTTGTCCGACATTCACCCACGAATACGGGGGTCGGACAACGCATGCCGGTCTGGGGAACTCTTCATTGCCATCTCAACGTTGTCCTGACTGGGTGAACTTAACGTTCGCCGGACAGCGTCCTGCCAGCCCGCGTATTTCGCGTCACGCCGACCCTCGTCCAGCCGGGGCTCGAACCGGCGGTCGAGGGCCCAGCTGCGCGCGAATTCGGCGGGGCCCGGATAGAGGCCTGCGCGCATGCCTGCGAGCCATGCCGCGCCCATCGCGGTCGTCTCGCGCACTTTCTGGCGATCGACCGGCGCGCCGAGCGTGTCGGCGAGGCCCTGGAGCATCCAGTCGTTCGCGGTCATGCCGCCGTCGACGCGCAGGACGGGCTGCGCGCCCTCGCCGGGCCAGTCGCGGCGCATCGCCTCGTAGAGGTCGCGGGTCTGGTAGGCGACGCTTTCGAGGGCTGCGCGGGCGAGTTCGGCCGGGCCGGTGTTGCGGGTGAGCCCGAAGATCGCGCCGCGGCAATCGGCGTCCCAGTAGGGCGCGCCGAGGCCGGTGAAGGCCGGGACGAGATAGATGGCCTGGGTCGCGTCGGCGGCTTCGGCCAGCGCATGGGTCTCGGAGGCGTCGCGGATGATCTTGAGGCCGTCGCGCAGCCACTGCACCACGGCGCCGGCGATGAAGATCGAGCCTTCGAGCGCGTAGGTCGGCTTGCCGTCGAGCTGGTAGGCGATGGTGCCGAGCAGGCGGTTGCGGCTGGAGACGAGCGTGTCGCCGGTGTTCAGGAGCGCGAAACAGCCGGTGCCGTAGGTCGATTTGAGCATGCCGGGCGTGAAGCAGGCCTGGCCGACGGTGGCCGCCTGCTGGTCACCGGCGACGCCGAGGATGGGGATCGGGCGGCCGAAGAGGTCGGGGCGCGTGGTCCCGAATTCGGCGGCGCAGTCGCGGACTTCGGGCAGCATCGCCATCGGCACGTCGAGCAACGCGCATATGTCGGGGTCCCAGCGAGCGCGGCGGATGTCGTAGAGCAGCGTGCGGGCGGCGTTGGTGGCGTCGGTGACGTGGGCGGCACCGCCGGTCATGCGCCAGATCAGGTAGCTGTCGACGGTGCCGAAGGCGAGGTCGCCGCGCTTGGCGCGCTCGCGGGCGCCGGGGGTGTTGTCGAGCAGCCATTTCGCCTTGGTGCCGGAGAAATAGGGGTCGAGCAGCAGTCCGGTGCGCTCGGTGATCATCGGCTCATGGCCGGCGGCGCGCAGGTCGGCGCAGAGTTGGGACGTACGGCGGTCCTGCCACACGATGGCGTTGTGGATGGGCTCGCCGGTCGCGCGGTCCCAGATCAGCGTGGTTTCGCGCTGGTTGGTGATGCCGATGGCGGCGATGTCGGTCGGCGCGAGGCCCGCGCGCTCGATCGCGGCGCGGCAGACGCCCGCCGTGGTGGACCAGATGTCGGCGGGATCGTGCTCGACCCAGCCCGATTGCGGGAAGTGCTGCGGGAACTCCTCCTGTGCGGAGGCGACGAGGGCGAGGTTCGCGTCAAACAGCAGCGCGCGGCTGGAGGTCGTGCCCTGGTCGATGGCGAGAATATGGGTCATGGAGGCTCCCTGCTTTACGGGCGGCGCGGCGTCATGCGCCTGGCGTCTCTTCTAGCTCCGACTGATCGGGGCGCGACAGCAGCAGCAGCTCCGCCGCGAGCCAGACCGTAGGATACATCCCCTTCATTTCGCGGAGGAACCCGAGGCCTGACAACTGACGAAGTAGGTTTCGAGCCGCCGCATCGGTGATCCCGACGGTTTCCACGATCCGCCTGGGCTGGATCACAGGGCTGTCAAACAGCATGTCGATCACGGCCAGCATGTTGGCGCTGCGGCTCACAACGCGCGCCTCATTGCGGTAACGCTCCTGCAGCCCGAGGATCCGGTCGATTGTCTCTATCGTGCGGCGGCAACTGGCCGAGACGACGTCGAGAAAGAAGGCGATCCAGTCCGTCCACGCGCCTCTCGCCGAGACCGCGTACATCAGGTCGATGTATTCGTCCTTCCTGCGCTCGATTTCAGGGCTGACG
>JBBRUZ010000163.1:0-7548 GCA_038247355.1 Rhodobacterales bacterium | reverse complement strand
TGCATCGCCCGGACGTGACCGAGCTGGCTGTGCCCATAGGCGACGGGCGCGATGTCGGCCACGATCAGGCGCGCCACCCGGCCGGGTTCGGTCAGCGCGAGAGCCATTGCGGCCTTGCCGCCCATCGAATGGCCGAGCACGTCGGCACGGCCCCCGACGGTGGCGATCACCTGCGCGAGATCGCCCGCCATCGCCGCGTAACCGTTGTCGGCGTTGCGCGGGCTCTCGCCGTGATTTCGCAGGTCCACCGCGATCACCTCGCGGCCGGCGGACAACCGCTTGGCGACGCCGCTCCAGTTTCTGGCGGATCCGAAAAGGCCGTGGGCGATCATCAGCGGCGGCGCGTCCGTCGCTTCACCTGCGCGCATCATGTTCAGCATGGCGTCTCTCCGCGTGTCCCCGCCCCGAAGCTAGACCGCAACGCCACGGCGGATCAACGCCGCGAAACGCCGACGCTTGGGCGATCTGCCTGATGGCCGCATCGATCCGGCCCAAGTTTTCTCCAGTCATCTCCTTGTGGATTTCGGAGGGAATCGGCGATGCGGAGCGCACTGTCGGGGGCGTTGTCTGCGTTTGGCTGGCACTGCTGCACCGCCCAGTCAGTCGGCGCACGTTTGGCAGGCCGGGACGGCGGATGACGGCGACTGGATCTGGACCGGCGCCAATCCGATCGCCGCAGGGCCCGCCGCTGACGGCCGAACATAATGCGTCCGTCGAAACGCCGCCCGGAACATTCGAACCCGCGGTCGGCGCGCTGGCCGGGAGCGAGTCACGGAACGCTTTCGCCTATCAGGCGTTCGCGGGTACTCCTCCGCCTCCAACCTTTTCTCGCTCCAGCATCAAATCGCCCGGATCAACATGACGAAACACGGCTATGCACTGCGCGCCGGCGAGGCGTTTCCGCTCGGTGCCACATGGGACGGCTCCGGCGTCAACTTCGCGATCTTCTCGGCGAACGCCACACGGGTCGAGCTTTGCCTGTTTGACGACCGCGGGCGCCGCGAGCTGGCGCGAATCCCGCTGCCCGAATACACCCACGAGGTCTGGCACGGCTATCTGCCCGAGGTCCGGCCCGGCCAGCTCTATGGCTACCGCGTCCACGGACCCTACGAGCCGCGCCACGGTCACCGGTTCAATCCCAACAAGCTGGTGCTCGACCCCTATTCGATTGCGCTGATGGGTGAGATTCGCTGGCACGACGCGGTCTTTGGCTATCGCGTCGGAAACCCGCGCGAGGATCTGTCGTTCGACCGGCGCGACAGCGCTTTCGTCATGCCGAAAAGCGTCGTGGTCGATCCCGCGGTGACCTGGGGGCCGGACATCCGCCCCAACGTGCCCTGGGCGGAGACGATCATCTACGAGGCGCATGTGAAGGGCGTTACGGCGCTGAACCGCGACCTGCCGGAACGACTGCGCGGGACCTTTGGCGGCCTCGCGGATCCGCGCGCCGTCGAGCGACTGGCCAAGCTCGGAGTGACGGCGGTCGAGTTGATGCCGGTGCAGGCGTTCTTCGACGACCGGCACCTGGTCGAGCGGGGACTGACCAACTACTGGGGCTACAACACCGTCGGGTTCTTCGCGCCGGCGACGCGCTACATCTCGCCGGGCGCGGGCGTGCACGAATTCAAGCTGATGGTGCGACGGCTGCACGAGGCGGGAATCGAGGTCATCCTCGACGTCGTCTACAACCACACCGCGGAGGGCAGCCATATGGGCCCGACGCTCTCGTTTCGCGGCATCGACAACGCCTCGTATTACATCCTCGCCGATGATCCGCGGTACTATTTCGACACGACCGGCTGCGGCAACACGGTGAACCTCGCGCATCAGCGGGTGCTGCAGATGGTGATGGACAGCTTGCGTTACTGGGTCGAGTCCTGCCATGTCGACGGTTTTCGTTTCGATCTCGCGAGCTCGCTCGGGCGCGACCGGGCGTCGTTCAACCCCAATGCCGTATTCCTCGACGCGATCCGCCAGGATCCGGTCCTGAGCCAGGTGAAGCTGATCGCCGAGCCCTGGGACACCGGACCCGACGGCTATCAGCTCGGCAATTTTCCCCCGCTCTGGGCGGAATGGAACGACCGCTACCGCGATCAGGTCCGCTCGTACTGGAAGGGCGATGCGGGCGCGCTGCCCGAGCTCGCGCGGCGGCTGACCGGGTCGTCCGAGCTTTTCGACCAGCGCGGGCGACGGCTTTGGGCCAGCATCAACTTCGTCACCGCGCACGACGGATTCACTCTCGCCGATACGGTCGCCTACAACGAAAAGCACAATGAGGCGAACCAGGAGGACAACCGCGACGGGCATTCGCACAATTGCAGCTGGAACTGCGGCGTCGAGGGCGACACCGAGGACGAGGAAATCCTCGACCTGCGCGACAAGATGCGGCGCGCCATGGCGGCGACGCTGCTGCTGTCGCAGGGGACGCCGATGCTGCTGATGGGCGACGGGACCGGACGCAGCCAGAACGGCAACAACAACGCCTATTGCCAGGACAACGCGATGAACTGGCTTAGGTGGGACGCGCCCGCGCCCCGCGATGCGGCGTTCGAGGATTTCCTGCGCGCGCTGATCGCGTTGCGCAAGCGGGAGCCGCTGTTTCGGAGGCCCGCGTTTCCGCGCGAGGGCGATGGGATCGAGCTGCGCTGGCTGCGCCCGGACGGCGCGACGATGGGCCACGACGATTGGACCAACTCCGAGGCGCGGGCGCTGGCGGCGCAGATCTGCGGGCCCGACGCCTGGATGATGATGCTGTTCAACGGCCATCACGAGACCGTGGTGTTCGACCTCGACGCGGTCGCTGGTGGCCGGCGCTGGCGGATGGTCGTCGACACCGACGCGGGAACCGTCGCCCCCGAGGGGGGACCGGTGCTGGAAGGTCCGGTGGCGACGCCGGCGCGCGCGCTCAACGTCCTGCGAGCGGCGCGGCCATGAGCCCCGATCGGCTGTGGGGACCCGAGCACACCTCCGGCGGCGTGCGGTTCCGGCTCTGGGCCCCCGCCTGCGCGGCGCTGCACCTGCGCCTCGACGGCGCGGAGCACGCAATGCGTGGCGACGCCGACGGCTGGTTCGAGGTCACGCTTCCCGCGGCGCCCGGCGCGCACTACGCGTTCGTGCTGGAAGACGGCACGGCGGTCCCCGACCCGGCGGCGCGCGCGCAGGCGGGCTGCGTGCATGGCCCGTCGCGGCTCGTCGATCCGGATGCGTATTCCTGGCGCACCGCCGACTGGCGGGGGCGCCGTTGGGAGGAGGCGGCGATCTGCGAAATCCACGTCGGCGCCTTCACGCCGGAGGGCACGTTCCGCGCGGCGATCGACCGGCTCGGCCACTTGGCGGAGACCGGCTTCACCGCGATCGAACTGATGCCGGTCGCGCAATTCGCGGGGAGCCGGGGCTGGGGCTACGACGGGGTGCTGCCGTTCGCGCCGCATCCCGCCTACGGCACGCCTGACGACCTCAAGGCGCTGGTCGATGCGGCGCACGAGCGGGGCCTGATGGTGCTGCTCGACGTGGTCTACAACCATTTCGGGCCGGAGGGGAACTACCTCGGCGCGTACGCGACGGCGTTCTTCCACCCGGAGGACCATACGCCCTGGGGCGTCGCCATCGCTTACGAGCGGACCCCCGTCCGCCGTTTCTTCATCGAGAACGCGCTGTACTGGATCGGCGAGTTCCGGCTCGACGGCCTGCGGCTCGACGCCGCGGACCATGTGCGCGATCCTGGCTCGCCGGTGGAGATCCTGATCGGGCTCGCGCAGGAGGTCCACGCCGCGTTTCCTGATCGGCTCGTGCATCTGACCACCGAGGACAACCGCAACATCACCCGTCTGCACGAACGCGGACCGGGCGGCGCAGTCGCACTTTACACCGGCGAATGGAACGACGACCTGCACAACGCCGCGCATGTGATCGCGACCGGCGAGACCGAAGGCTACTACATCGATTTCGCCGAAGAGCGCTGGCGCCTTTTCGCCCGCGCACTCGCCGAGGGCTTCGCCTATCAGGGCGAACCTTCGCACTACGGCGACGGGGCGGCGCGTGGGTTTCCGAGCGGTCATCTGCCGCCGACGGCCTTCGTCGATTTTCTTCAGAACCACGACCAGATCGGCAACCGCGCGTTCGGCGAGCGGCTGATCACGCTCACCCATCCCGCGATGGAGCGCGCGCTGACGGCGATCCTGCTCGTGTCGCCGCACGTGCCGCTGATGTTCATGGGCGAGGACTGGGGCGAGACCCGGCCCTTCGCGTTCTTCACCGATTTCGAGGGCGAGCTCGCCAGGGCGGTTCGCGAGGGGCGCCGGCGCGAATTCGCCAAGTTCGCCGCCTTCGAAGATCCGGCCTCGCGCGACGCCGTCCCCGACCCGAACGATCCCGGCACGTTCACGGCCTCGAAACTCGACTGGGCGAAGCCTGCGACCGAGACGGGTCGCGCACGCCGTGCCTTTACGCGCGACCTGCTGGCGTTGCGCCTGCGCGAAGTCGCGCCGCTGCTGCGCGGCGCCCCGCCGCATTCGGGTCGCGTGCTCGCGGCCGAGGACGGCGCGGTTGCGGTGCGCTGGGACCTCGGCGCTAGCGCGTTGACGTTGCGCGCCAACCTTGCCGACGCGCCGCGCGATCCGCCGGAAACGCTGGGCCGACCGCTTTTTTCCTGCGGCGGCGGCGCCGCGACCGGGACCATGCCGCCCCGGTCCGTCGCCTGGACCGTTGCTCCGGCCGAGCGCGGGCGATGAGCCGCGCCCCGCCCCGCGCTACATACCGGCTGCAATTCTCGGAGCGCTTCGGGTTTCGCGACGCGGCCGCACTTGCGCCTTATCTCGCCCGGCTCGGCGTGAGCCACGTCTATGCGTCGCCGTTCTTCGCCGCTCGCCCTGGCAGCACGCACGGTTACGACGTCGTGGACCACTGCCGGCTCAACCCCGAACTGGGCGACGCGGAGGATTTCGCGACGATGGTCGGCGCGCTGCGCGACCAGGGCCTCGGCCTGATCGCCGATTTCGTGCCGAACCACATGGGAGTGTTCGGCGCCGCGAACCTCACCTGGCTGAGCCTTCTCGAAGAGGGGCGGGCGAGCCCCTTTGCTCATTGGTTCGACGTGGATTGGGCGTCGCCGACGCCGGGGCTGGCGGGCAAGATCCTCGTCCCCCTGCTCGGCGCGGCTTACGGCGAGGCGCTCGCGTCGGGTGCGCTCGAGCTTCGCCTCGATGCAGAGGGCGACCTCGCGGTCTGGGCGCACGCCACGCACAAGTTGCCCGTTCGCCCGGAGGACTACGCGGTCGTCCTCGGGGCGGCGTCCGATCTCGCGTCCCTCGCCGCGGCCTTCGGCTCGGCGGGTCCGGAGCGGCGGGCGGCGCTGCGCGCCGAACTGGGTCGGGCCGCGCCGCTGGCCGCACCCGCACTCGCCGCGTATCGCGGGCGGCCGGGCGACCTCGCGAGCTGGGCGACGCTCGATGCGTTGATCGCCCGTCAGCACTGGCGGGCGTCGAAGTTCAACCTCGATGGCGACGCGATCAACTATCGCCGCTTCTTCACCATCAGCGACCTCGCCGGTCTGCGGGTGGAGGACACGGCGGTCTTTGACGCCACGCACCGTCTGCTCTTCGAACTGATCGCCGAGGGCGTGCTCGACGGCGTGCGCATCGATCACATCGACGGTCTGCGCGACCCCAAGGCCTATGCGCTTCGCCTGCGCGCCTCCGCCGCGCGGCCCATTTACCTGCTGGTCGAGAAGATCCTCGCGCATGACGAACGCCTGCCCGCGGACTGGGGCGCGGACGGCACGACGGGATACGAATTCGCGAACCTGATTGTCGGGCTACTGACGAACCCGGACGCGTCGGACGCGCTGACGGCTTGCCACCGGGACTTCATCGGTCGCACCGAGAGCCCCGACCAGATCGTGCTCGCCGCGAAGCGCGAGATCATGGCCGGCCCGATGGCGGCCGAGGTCGAGAGCCTAGCGCGGCGGCTGCATGCGCTGGCGCAAAACGATCCGCGCACGCGCGATATCGGCCCGACGACCATGCGCGCGGGGCTTACGGCGCTGATCGCGTCGCTCGACGTTTACCGAACCTACGCCGATGCGAGCGGCATGTCGGGGGCGGACCGTGCGCGCATCGCGGCGGCCACAGCGCGCGCGCGGGCCGCCGCGCCCCGGCTCGACCCTCAGGTTTTCGACTACCTCGAAGCGACGCTCACCGGCCCGGCCGGTCCATGGGCGCAGGAGGCGCTTTTGCGCTTCCAGCAGACGACGGGGCCGATCATGGCCAAGGGGCTGGAGGACACAGCGCTCTACCGTTTCACGCGGCTGATCGCGCTCAACGAGGTGGGCAGCGAACCCGGGCGCTACGGCGTCTCGATCGCCGAATTTCACGCGGCCAACGCCGAACGGCTGTCGCGCGAGCCGGGCGCGATGCTCGCCACCTCGACGCACGACACCAAGCGCGGTGAGGACGCGCGCATGCGCATCGCCGCGATCTCGTGGGCGCCGGAGCTGTGGCGACGGTCGGTCTTCGAATGGCGCGACCTGCTGACGGGACCGGACAGCGGCGCGCTCGATCCCGGCGAGGAGTACCTTTTCTACCAGTTGCTTCTCGGCGCCTGGCCCGCCGAATGGCGCGATGACGCGCCGCTCCCGGCCGCCGGGATCACGGATTTGCGTGACCGTGTCGTCGCCGCGATGCTGAAGTCCATCCGCGAGGCCGGCCGCAACACCCGGTGGATCTTCGGCGACGACGCGTATGAGCGCGCGTTCAAGGCGTTCGTGGTGCGCGCGCTCGATCCCGAACGGAGCGCCGACTTTCTCGCGGCGTTTGGCGCGGCGGCGGCGCGCTTCGGGGCGATCGGCGCCGCGAACGGACTTGTGCAGGCGGCGCTGAAACTGACGGTTCCCGGCGTGCCCGACATCTATCAGGGCGCGGAATTCTGGGAGCAGAGCCTCGTCGATCCCGATAACCGGCGCGACGTCGATTTCGCCGCCCGCGTCGCTGCGTTCGACACAGCCGCCGCCGAACCCGCGCCGGGCTTCGCCGCCCGGGACAAGTTCGCGCTGACCGCCCGGCTGCTGGCGCTGCGGTGCGAACGACCGCGCCTTTTCGCCGAGGGCAGCTACGAGCCGCTGCAACTCGCGGGCGCCGACGCGGGGCGTGTCTGCGCGTTTCGGCGTCGGCTCGGCGACGCGACGCTACTTGTCGCCGTCGCCTTCGGCTGGACGCGGGAAGCGGCGCCGGACGCCCGCGCGGTCGATCCGATCGAGCCGTCCGGCTGGTCGGACGCGCTGGCGACCGACCGCGCTCGGGGCAGCGGGGTTTTCCCACGCTTCGAACGTCTGCCGGTGCAGGTTCTGTATCGCTGACCTCGCTAGGGCCGGTTCGCCGTGCCGGTCAGCCCCGCGCCCCTCTACCGTAAGCGACGTCTGCGCCCCATTGATTTTCCGGTTACCTATGTCTGCTTTGCGGCCTGGGTTTGGGCGGATGAGCACGTCGGGGAGTCCCCGACGAGGTCATTTTGAGGCGGTGGCCTTTGGGACGTAGGTCCACGGCATCAGGGCGT
>JBBRUZ010000162.1:0-7685 GCA_038247355.1 Rhodobacterales bacterium | reverse complement strand
GGCGGCGGCGGTGGTGAAGTAGGGGATCTTGTCGGAGAGGGCGACGGCGCGGATGTCGCGGCTGTCGGAGATGGACTGGCGGCCTTCGGTGGTGTTCATGACGAGGGCGATGTCGCCGTTCTTGAGGCGGTCGACGATGTTGGGGCGGCCCTCGTAGACCTTGTTGACGATCTCGGCCGTGACGCCGCCCGCCGCCAGAAACGCCGCCGTCCCTCGCGTCGCGACGATGCGGAAGCCGAGGGCGGTCAGGGCGCGGGCGGCGGCGGCGAGGGCGGGGGTCTTGTCGGCGTCGCGGACCGAGACGAAGACGGCGCCTGACTGGGGCAGGTCCATGCCGGCGCCGAGCTGGGCCTTGAGGAACGCGCGGGGGAAGCTGCGGTCCCAGCCCATGACCTCGCCGGTCGAGCGCATCTCGGGGCCGAGCAGCGGGTCGACGCCGGGGAAGCGGGCGAAGGGGAGGACCGCCTCCTTGACCGAGAACCACGGGGTGTGGGGGTCGGCGAGCGTCATCGGGTCCATCAGCGGCAGAGGGTCGTCGGGGCCCGTGCCGACAGGGTAGGGGGCGCGCATGGGGAAATTCGACAGGGGCTCGCCGGCCATCAGGCGAGCGGCGATCGCGGCGATGGCGCTGTCGGTGGCCTTGGCGACGAACGGCACGGTGCGCGAGGCGCGGGGGTTGACCTCGAGCACGTAGATGTCGTCGCCCTGGATCGCGAACTGGACGTTCATCAGGCCGACGACGCCAAGTGCTCGGGCCATCGCGCGGGTCTGGACGTGGAGCTGGGCGACGATCTCGGGGGAGAGCGAGTAGGGCGGCAGCGAGCAGGCACTGTCGCCGGAGTGGACGCCGGCCTCCTCGATATGCTCCATCACGCCGGCGACGTGGACGTCCACCCCGTCGGAGAGGGCGTCGACGTCGACCTCGACAGCGTTCGCGAGGTAGCGGTCGAGGAGAACGGGGGTGTCGCCGGAGACCTCGACGGCGGTGGTGATGTAGCGGGCGAGATGGGCGTCGTCGCGCACGATCTCCATCGCGCGGCCGCCGAGCACGTAGGAGGGGCGAATGACGAGGGGGTAGCCGATGCGGGCGGCGACCGCCTGCGCCTCCTTCGCGGAGCGGGCGATGCCGTTGGCGGGCTGGCGCAGGCCGAGGTCGTTCAGGAGCTTCTGGAAGCGTTCGCGGTCCTCGGCGAGGTCGATGGCGTCTGGCGTGGTGCCGAGGATGGGGATGCCGGCGTCCTGCAGCGCGTCGGCAAGTTTGAGCGGGGTTTGCCCGCCAAGCTGGACGATGACGCCGTGGAGCGTGCCGTTGTCCTGCTCGACGCGGAGGATCTCGAGCACGTGCTCGAGTGTCAGCGGTTCGAAATAGAGCCGGTCGGAGGTGTCGTAGTCGGTCGAGACGGTCTCGGGGTTGCAGTTGATCATGATCGTCTCGTAGCCGGCGGCGGTCAGTGCAAAGCAGGCGTGACAGCAGCAATAGTCGAACTCGATGCCCTGGCCGATGCGATTGGGGCCGCCGCCGAGGATGACGACCTTGCGCCGGCCCGAGGGGCGGCTCTCGCATTCGGTGTACCCCTCCGCGTCCGCCTCGTAGGTCGAGTACATGTACGGCGTCTGCGCTTCGAACTCGGCGCCGCAGGTGTCGATGCGCTTGAAGACGGCCCGCACGCCCAGGCGCTGGCGTTCGGCGCGCACCGAGCGTTCCGAGCGGGCTGTGAGGGTGGCGAGGCGGGCGTCGGAGAACCCCATCATCTTCAGCCGCCGCAGCGCGTGGGTCTCACGCGGCAGGCCGGTGAGGATCAGCCGCGCCTCCTCATCGACGATCTCGCGGATACGCGCGAGAAACCATGGATCGAAGCGGGTGACGGCGTTGATCTCGTCGTCCGACAAGCCGTGGCGCATGGCCTGCGCGGCGAGGCGCAGGCGGTCCGGGGTCTGGCGCGACAGCGCGTTGACGATGGCGGCATGGTCGGGCGCGCCGGGGATGTCGATGTCGTCAAATCCGGTGAGACCGGTTTCGAGCGAGCACAGCGCCTTCTGCACGCTCTCGTGGAACGTGCGGCCGATGGCCATCGCCTCGCCCACCGATTTCATCGCGGTGGAAAGCAGCGGCTCGGCGCCGGGGAATTTCTCGAAGGCGAAGCGGGGGATCTTCGTGACGACATAGTCGATGGTCGGCTCGAACGAGGCGGGGGTCACTTGCGTGATGTCGTTGTCGAGTTCGTCGAGGGTGTAGCCCACCGCCAGTTTCGCCGCGATCTTGGCGATGGGAAAGCCGGTGGCCTTCGACGCCAGCGCCGAGGAGCGCGACACGCGGGGGTTCATCTCGATGACGACGAGGCGCCCCGTTTCGGGCTGGACGGCGAACTGGACGTTCGAGCCGCCGGTCTCGACCCCGATCTCGCGCAGAACCGCGATCGAGGCGTTGCGCATCATCTGGTATTCCTTGTCGGTCAGCGTCAGCGCCGGGGCGACGGTGATGCTGTCGCCGGTATGGACGCCCATCGGGTCGATGTTCTCGATCGAGCAGACGATGATGCAATTGTCCGCGCGGTCGCGGACTACCTCCATCTCGAATTCCTTCCAGCCGAGCAGCGACTCGTCGATCAGGATCTGGCTGACCGGCGACGCGTCTAGGCCGGTCTTGCACACCCGCTCGAAGTCCTCGCGGTTGTAGGCGACGCCGCCGCCGGTGCCGCCCAACGTGAACGCCGGGCGGATTATCGCGGGCAACCCCACGTGGTCGATCGCGGCGAGCGCCTCCTTGAGCGTGTTCGCGATCGTGGCCTTGGGGTTTTCCAGCCCGATCCGGACCATGGCCTCGCGAAACAGCTTGCGGTCCTCGGCCATCTCGATGGCCTCGCGCTTGGCCCCGATCAGCTCGACTCCGAACTTCTGCAGCACTCCCATATCGGCGAGCGCCAGCGCGGTGTTGAGCCCCGTCTGCCCGCCCATCGTCGGCAACAACGCGTCGGGCCGCTCCGCCGCGATGATCTTCGCCACGATCTCCGGTGTGATCGGCTCGATGTACGTCGCATCCGCCAGTTGCGGATCGGTCATGATCGTCGCAGGGTTCGAGTTGACGAGGATGACCCGGTAGCCTTCCTCGCGCAACGCCTTGCAGGCCTGCGCCCCGGAATAGTCGAACTCGCAGCCCTGTCCGATGACGATGGGCCCAGCGCCGATGATCAGGATCGAGCGGATATCGGTTCGACGCGGCATTGCGGGCCTTGGTCAGGCCCGGCGACAGTGCGACGTCGGGCAGTTGGATTTGCCCCTGTTCGGCAAATTGCCGTGTTTATAGAGGCGGGTCGCGGCGGCGCAAGGCCAATCCGGGCGGGAAGCGGGGGTCGCCACCCCTCGTCAGGCATGGTTGCGACAGCGAGCATCGCGCATCGCAGCGGCATTCCCGACGGCGTTGCGCCTGTCCGAGCATCCCGTCGCGTGCGGGAAGCTGACGTGAGCGGTGCCTGCGCCGTGGCGACGGTTGTGCAGGCGGACTTGCGTTGATGCTGTCGGTCCATCCGGCCGCAGCCCAGACCGGCGACGGACGTGTTCTCGTTTGACCATGGGGTCGCCTTGGCCGCTTTGCAGGAACATCTGCACCGATGCGGACGTCCGACGTTCACGGAGTATCGGGCGCGAGGCCGATCACACTCGTCCGTGGCAGTGCTTGTACTTCTTGCCCGAGCCGCAGGGGCAGGCGTCGTTGCGGCCGGCATGAACCCAGGTCTCGGGATCTGCGGGATCGACGAGGGCATAGGCCTCGGGCGCCACGGCGGTCGCGGACGCCATGGCCGGCACGCGGAGGACCGGGGACGGCGCGGCCGCCGCCTGCGCTGCGCGAGCGCGAGCCTGCATGTCCGCGATCATCGCCGTCTGCTCCTCGGTGGTCATCACCTGAACATGGGCGAGCATCCGGGTGACTTCGGAGCGGAGCTTGGTCAGCAGCGCGTCGAAGAGCTGGAAGGCTTCGGATTTGTACTCGTTGAGCGGGTCGCGCTGGGCATAGCCACGAAAGCCGACGACGCTGCGCAGGTGGTCGAGCGTGACGAGATGCTCGCGCCAAGTGCGATCGATGGTCTGCAGCACGACTTGCTTTTCGATCGAGCGCATCGTCTCAACGCCGTACCGGGCGACCTTGGACGCCATCGCCTTGTCGGCGTCGGCGGTCAGACGGTTGCGGATGATCTCGTCGTCGACGCCCTCCTCGTCGGCCCAGGCTTGTAGCGGCGGCTCGAGCGCGAAGATCTCGCGAACCGACGCGGTCAACGCGTCGATGTCCCACTGATCGGCGTAGGCGCGCGGGGGGACGTGTTCGGCGACCAGATCCTCGACGACCTGATGGCGCATGTCGCGGGTGACGTCGGACAGATCGCCCGACTCCATGATCTCGCGGCGCTGGCTGAAGATCGCCTTGCGCTGGTCGTTCATCACGTCGTCGTACTTCAGCAGGTTCTTGCGGATGTCGAAGTTGCGCGCCTCGACCTTGCCTTGGGCCTTTTCGAGCGCCTTGTTGACCCAAGGGTGGATGATCGCCTCACCCTCCTTCATGCCGAGCTTGCCGAGCATGCTGTCGAGGCGGTCCGAGCCGAAGATCCGCATCAGGTCGTCTTCGAGCGAAAGGTAGAAATTGGTGCGCCCCGGGTCGCCCTGGCGGCCCGAGCGACCGCGAAGCTGGTTGTCGATGCGCCGGCTCTCGTGGCGCTCGGTGGCCAGAACGTACAGGCCTCCGGCAGCGATGACGCGGACCTTGGCGTCGGCGACCTCGGCCTCGACGGCGGCTCGGCTCGCGGCCGGGTCGATGGGCGTTCCGGACTTCTCGGCGGCCTCGAGCGCCTCGATCACGCGCATCTCGACGTTGCCGCCGAGCTGAATGTCGGTGCCGCGTCCCGCCATGTTGGTGGCGATCGTCACGCCGCCGGGGCGCCCCGCATCGGCGACGATCTTCGCCTCCTGTTCATGATAACGAGCGTTCAGCACGTTGTGCGGGACGCCTGCGGCCTTCAACAAGGCTGACAGGTTCTCGGACTTCTCGATCGAGGTGGTGCCGACGAGGATCGGCTGGGCGGCCTTGTGGGCGACGGCGATCTCCTCGACGATGGCCGCGTACTTCTCACGGGCGGTGCGAAACACCTGATCGTCGTGGTCCTCGCGAACAACCGGCTTGTTGGTCGGAACCTCGACCACGCCGAGACCGTAAATCTCGGAAAACTCCTCGGCCTCGGTGGCGGCGGTGCCGGTCATGCCGGCGAGCTTCTCGTAGAGGCGGAAGTAATTCTGGAACGTGACCGAGGCGAGCGTGACGTTCTCGGGCTTGATCTGGACCGCTTCCTTGGCCTCAATCGCCTGATGGAGTCCGTCCGAGAGCCTCCGCCCGGTCATCATCCGCCCGGTGAACTCGTCGATCAGCATCACCTCGCCGTCGCGCACGATATAGTCCTTGTCGCGGCGGAACAGGACATGCGCGCGCAGCGCCTGGGTCACGTGATGGACGGTTGTCGTGCTCTCCGGGTCATAAAGCGAAGCGCCCTGCGGCAGCAGACCCAGCGCCAGCAGGCGCTGCTCGATGAAGTCGTTGCCCTCTTCGGTCAGCGTGGTGGTGCGTTGCTTTTCGTCGAGATCATAGTGCTCGGGAGTCAGTTCCGGGATGACCTTGTCGATCGCCGTGTAAAGCTCGGACCGGTCCTGGCTCGGCCCCGAGATGATCAGCGGCGTGCGGGCCTCGTCGATCAGGATCGAGTCGACCTCATCGACGATGGCGAAATAGTGATCGCGCTGGTTCACCTGCGACAGCTCGGACTTCATGTTGTCGCGCAGATAGTCGAAACCGAGTTCGTTGTTGGTGGCGTAGGTCACGTCCGCGCCGTACGCGGCCTTCTTTTCGCCTTCGGGCATGCCTGGAACCACCGTGCCGACGCTGAGGCCCAGCGCGTGGTAGACCAGCCCCATCCACTCGGCGTCGCGCTTGACGAGGTAGTCATTGACGGTGACGATATGGACGCCTCGGCCGGTCAGCGCGTTGAGATAGGCGGGAAGGACCGCCATCAGCGTCTTGCCCTCGCCGGTCTTCATCTCCGCAATGTTGCCCTGATGCAGGAAGACGCCGCCCATCAACTGCACGTCGAACGGTCGCAGTCCGAGGCTGCGGCGGGCGGCCTCGCGGGCGTTCGCGAAGGCCTCCGGCAGCAGGTCGTCGAGGAGAGTTCCGTGGGCCAGGCGATCGCGGAATTCGATGGTCTTGTCGCGGATGCCGGCGTCGGTCAGCTTGCGTGCGTCCGGCTCGATGGCGTTTATCGCCTCGACCAGCGGGCGGGTCGACTTGATCTTGCGGTCGTTCGGCGTGCCGAAGACCTTTCGTGCGATCGTGCCAAGTCCCATCATCGGCGTTTCGTCCTTACATCCCGGTGTCCTTGCCTCGTTCCGGCCCAGCCGAAGCGGCGTCGCTGACGGGGCGCTTGTTCCGCGCGAGAGATCGGTCTAGCACTGGCGCCCGGACCGACCCGCAAGGTAGGGTGGGGATGTAATCCGCGTGCTTCGGCCTGTCAACGGGAGCGCCCAGCCGGTTCCAGCCGGTCGTGCGAACGCGTGGCGCGGGTTCGCTCGCGCAGTGGCCCATGAGGGAGGACGGATGCGACGTTACATGATCGCCGGGCTTCTGGCTGGGCTCACGCTGACCGGGCCGGCTTCGGCTCAGCAAGCGGGGGCCGCCGACTATAACGCGGCGACGGTGATCGCGACGATCGACGGGACGGCCATCACGCTCGGCCATCTGGTGGCGGCGCGCGATCAGTTCCCGGCGCAGTATCAGGACCTGCCGGACCCGGCGCTGTTCAACATCATTCTGGAGCAGATGGTCGATCAGGTGCTGCTGGCGAACAGCCTCTCGACCGATCCGGCGGAAGACCCGCTGGCGATCCGGCTTCGCATGGAGAACGAGCGTCGTCAGTCGCTGGCGCTCCGGGCGCTGAACCTGCGCATGAAGGAGGCCGTCGACGAGGCGCGGATCGAGGCGGAATACGCGTCGCGTTTTGCCGATGTCGCGGGCAAGTCCGAGTACAGCGCCGCCCATATCCTGGTCCCGACCGAAGCAAAAGCCGCCGAACTGAAATCCGCGATCGAGGGTGGCGCCGATTTCGCCGCGTTGGCGCGCGCCAATTCGATCGATGCCGCCTCGAGTGCGCGGGGCGGAGATCTGGGCTGGTTCGAGCCGGGCCGCATGGCGCCGCAGTTCGAAGCTGCGGTGGTCGCGGCGACGCCCGGTGCGATCACCGAACCGGTCGAGACGCAATTCGGCTGGCATCTGATCAAGGTGAACGCGACCCGCGACGCGGTGGCCCCGCCACTCGACGCGGTGCGCGCGCAGATCGCCGAAGAATTGGGGCGGACGGCGCTGCAGGGCGTCCTGACGGAAATGCGCTCGGGCGCCGAGATCGATCTCAGCGTGACCCCGGTAGATCCGGCCGCCATCCGCGACGACGCGCTGCTCGACGACTGAACGGAGGTTTGGTTGATCGATGCAGCGTCGTCGCGTCGCGTACCGCGCGAGTGGGTCGGGCGTGAGCGCGCCGGACATCGGACTTGCCCGGCAGCACCGCTTGACGAGGCGAGTTGCGGGTCGGTCGTCCTCCGAATGGGTTCTGCTGCGGCGCAGCGTAAATTTGTGCGCTGTTCATGCCAGAGCG
>JBBRUZ010000161.1:0-7828 GCA_038247355.1 Rhodobacterales bacterium | reverse complement strand
GGATCGCCGAGCCCAGCAGCGCCGGCTCGAACGGGTTGTGCCCCCCGACCTCGACCAGCGACCCGCCGACGAAACTGACCGAGGCGACGCGGTACCACAGCCCCATCTCGCCCAAGGTGTCGACCAGATAGACGTCGGTGTCCGGGGTCATCGGCTCGGCCTTCGAGCGCTGCGCCACCGCCAGCCCGCGGCCCCGCAGCATCTCGGCCAGCCCGTCGCCGCGCACCGGATGCCGCGGCGCAAGGATCAGCGCCAGCATCGGCGTCGCGCGGCGGGCGATCGCATGGGCGTCGAGCGCCACCTCCTCCTCGCCCGGATGGGTCGAGGCCGCGAGCCAGACCGGTCGCCCCGCCAGCGCCCGCGCGATTCGCACCCGCTCGCGCTCGTCATGGCCGAGCGGCGCCGCGCCCTCCTTCAGCGATCCCGTCACCTCGAGCCCCGCCGGCGTGGCGCCCAGCCGCTCGAAATGCTCGCCCGCGAGGTTGTCCTGCGCGAGGATGCGGTCGAACCGTCGCAGCAGCGATTTCGCCATCCCGCGGATCATCCGCCAGCGCTTGAAGCTCCGCGTCGAGATCCGCGCGTTGATCAGCACCATCGGCGCGCCCCGGCGATGCGCGGCCACCAGCGTCGCCGGCCACAGCTCGCTCTCGGTCCAGACCGCGAGATCGGGCCGCCAGTGGTCGAGGAACCGCTCGACCCACGGGCTCACGTCGAGCGGCGCGAACTGGTGGATACAGCCCGGCGGCAGCCGCGCCTCGAGCAACTGCGCCGAGGTCAGCGTCACCGTGGTGACGAGGCTCGTCAGATCCGGGCGCCCGTCCTGCAACCGCGGCAACAGCTCGAGCAGCGACGTCGCCTCGCCGACGCTCGCCGCGTGAAACCAGGCGAGCCGTCCCTCGGGACGCGGCAGCGAGGCTGCGCCCATGCGCTCGCTCAGCCGCGTGCGGTCCTCCTTGCCGGCGGCGACGCGACGGTCGAGCAGCTGGCGCGCGACGCCCGCGGCGCGGCGCGACAGCACCAGATACAGCGCCAGCAGCGCGGAGCGGGGAGGCGCGGATTTCATGCGGAACGGACGTCAGCCCGGCGTCCCGGTCGGCCCGGCTTCGGTCTCCTCGTCCGTCAGCCGGTGGATATGCGCGATGAAGTACCGCATGTGAGCGTTGTCCACCGATCCCTGCGCCTTGCCCTTCCAAACCCGATAGGCCGACGCGTAGTCGGGAAAGACCCCAACCATCTCGATCGCATCGATGTCGCGAAACACGGTGCTGTGCGTATCGAGAAGCTCGCCGCCAAAGACGAAATGCAACAACTGGGGCATTGGGGAAACTCCTGCACGAGGAAAACCGGAACTCACGCGACCCTACCTGCACCGCCCGGCCAGTCAATGCCGCGCCCGCGCCGCGCCGCCGAAAGGACAGGCCGTGGCGCCAGTCGCTTCCATGACGTTCATAGCGTCAGTTTCGCAGATCGCTGCCTTGACCAGGTTCGTACAGGCGAAACGCGTTGCGCTCAGCGAGCCCCTCTCGATCGAGACGTCATGCGGACGCCGCCCCGACCGCCCTGGCCCGCACGAGGAACCGCCGGTTCACCGGCGAATGCGGCCGCAGCGCCAATCGCTCGTGCGCCAGCGCCTCGGCGACGCCGCGCAGCCCGCCGCGCACCGCCGCCTCGGTCAGCGTCCAGTCGATCACGTCGCGCTGGGCGTGGCTGCCCCCGAACCGGCCGACGATGCGCCGCGCGCCAAGCAACCGCTCGACCGCCAGCCCATGGTCCCCGCGCCAGAACGCCGCGAACCCCTCGACCAGCGGCAGCGCCGTCTCGCGCGCCCAAACGTCGGTCTCCGACGCGTCGACGCCGGCCCGCCACCCGGCGAGCAACCGCTCCACCTGCGTCATCCGACCCGCGCCCAGCCAGGCCATCGCCGCATGAAAATCGTTGAACGGATAGAACCGCCCGTCCGCATGCGCCTCCCAGGCGTCGGCGAGCTCGACCCAGCGCGCGCCCACGTCATGCCCGTCGATCGCCAGCCGCCACAGCAGCGCCGAGGCGTCGACGAGATTGACCGCGAGCCGGTCGCGCGCCCCCCGTATCGGTCCGTCGTAGAGCGCCAGCGCCGCCTGCGGCTCGTCCAGTTCGAGATGACACAACGCCCGGTGCCACCAGTTGTGCACCTGAAAGAACGCGTCGTCCCCCGTCCACCAGGGCTCGCGCGCGATCATCCAGCCGAGCCCGTCCTCGGCCCGGCCTTCCATCTCCATCACGTGCGCCACCGCATGATGCGCCCAGGCGTCCCGCGGCTCGGCGGCGACCGCCTCGCGGCCCGCCGCCTCGGCCCGTGCGTAATCGCCGGTCTCCTCCAGGCCGAACGCGTGCATCCCGAGCAGGAACGACCGCCCCGGAAGATCCGCCGGCCAGGCCGGCAACGCGCGCGCGATCCGGTCGCGCAGGATCACCGCGTCGGCCCGGAAGAAATCGATCAGATGCCCGGCCTGAAGCGCCACGACGTCGCGTGGCCAGTCCATCGAATGCCGCTCCAGCGCCCGCGCCGCCCGAGTCCAATTCCCTGCGACCAGATGATCGAGCGCCGCCAGATGGGACCGTTCGCGATCGATCATCGGCAGGTCCCGCGCGCCGTCGAGGATTTGCCGGGCTTGCGCGGTCAGCCCCGGCTCGGTCGCCAGCGCGAACAGATGCGTCATCAGCAGCCGCGCCATCACGAACGCCGGCGCCGCCCCGACCGCACGGCTCAGCGCGGCCACAGGATCGCCGCGATAGCGGTTGAACGCCGTCACCGCCTCCTCGAAGTCCTCCAGCGCCGCCGCCGTCGCCCCCGTCACGCGGTCGTCCCGAGCATCGCACAGCATGGCTATTCTCCCCGTACCGGCTCCGTCACCCGCGACCTGTCCCGAACGCTCCGCGCTCACTCCCCCACCCGCGCGAGGATCGCGCCGTGCAGCGCCGGTCCCGCGACGATCAGGCCGGGGATCAGCGCGGTCGGCCCGTTGTACACCGGCGTTCCACCCCGACGGTCGGTCACCACCGCGCCCGCTTCGCGCGCGATCAGATCGCCGGCCGCCACGTCCCATTCCCAGACGTCGCGAAAGGTCACCATCGCGTCGAACCGCCCCTCCGCGGCGAGGCACAACCGGTAGGCGAGTGACGGCCGCATGTGCCGCTCGAGCCGCGGCGCGTTTCCCCGCCAATGCCTGGGATCGAGATGGCCCGCGTTCGCGAGCACCGAGGCGTCGTCGAGTTCGGCGCGCGGGCTCGCCCCGATGGCCGCGCCGTTCACGAATGCCCCGCCTCCCGCCATCGCGAGATAGGTCCGCTCCAGTTTCGGCAGATGCACGACGCCCGCCACCACGCAACCGTTCTCGGCCAGCGCCAGCGAATGCGCCCAGGCCTTCTCGCCCGCGACGAACGCCCGCGTCCCGTCGATGGGATCGACGATGAACACCCGCCCGGCCGCCAGCCGCGCCGGCCCGTCCTCGGTCTCCTCGGACAGCCAGCCATACTGCGGGCGCGCCGCCAGCAGGTCCGCGCGCAACATCCGGTCGATCTCGATGTCGGCGATCGTCACCGGACCATGCCCGCCCGGCTTCTGCCAGACCTCCGGGTTCCGCCCGAAATGCCGCAGCGCGATCGCGCCTGCGGCCCGCGCCGCCGTCTCCAGCAATGCGAGGTCAGCTTCCCGCAATGACCAGACCTTCCACCAGCAGCGAGGGGACCACCCGCCCCAGATGCGGCCGCCCGTCGTTCGCCGCGAGCATCCCCGCCAGCATCGCGCGCAAGTTTCCCGCGATCGTGCATTCGTTGACCGCCCGGACGATCTCGCCGTTCTCGACCCAGAACCCCGACGCGCCCCGCGAGTAGTCGCCGGTCGTCGGGTTGATCGACGCCCCGATCAGCCCGGTGACGATCAACCCCGTCCCCATCGCCGCGACCAGACCCTCGCGCGTCGCGGTCCCCTGCGTCAGCGCGAGGTTCCCCGCCGAGGGGCTCGGCGGCGCGCTCGTCCCGCGCGCGGCGTTGGCGGTGGACGCCATCCCGAGTTGCCGCCCGGTCGCGAGATCGAGCGTCCAGCCCATCAGCACCCCGTCGCGCACCAGCGCGCGCCGCGCCGCCGGCAGGTCCTCGCCGTCGAACGGGCGCGACCCGCCGATCCGCGGGCGATGCGGGTCCTCGATCAGATCCATCCCGCCGGGCAGCACCCGCTCGCCCTTCGCGTCCTTCAGCCAGCTCGCGCCGCGCGCGACCGACGTTCCGTTGATCGCAGACGTCAGGTGCCCGATCAGCGACGCCGCGACCCGCTCGTCGAAAAGCACAGGATACGCGCCGGTCGGCGGCTTGCCGGCCCCGGCCCGCGCCACCGTGCGCTCGCCCGCCAGCCGCCCGATCGTCTCCGGGCTCGGCAGATCGGCGCCGTGCGTGCGGGTCTCAAACGCGTAATCGCTCTCCATTCCCAACCCCTCGCCGCAGATCGCCACCGCCTGGATCGATCGCGACGTCTGCGCATAGCCGCCCGAGAACCCGTTCGTGGCCGCCATATGCACGGCGCTCGACTGCCAGCCCGCACCGGACGCATCCATCTTGGTCACGCCCGCGACCGCCAGCGCCGCCGCCTCCGCCGTCCGCGCCGCGGCTTCGAGCTCGGCGGGCGACGGCGGGTCGGCGGCGTCGAATAGATCGAGCGCCGCAACGTCCCAGTCGCGCGCCAGCTGATCGGCCTCGGCCAGCCCACACCACGGATCTTCGGGCGCCTCGCGCGCCATCGCCACCGCGCGCTCGGCCATCGCGGCGATGGTGGCGGGCCGGACGTCGCTGGACGAAACGCAGGCCTGCCGCTTGCCCAGCAGCACGCGCAGGCCGATGTCGACGCCCTCGGCCCGCTCCGCCTGCTCCAGCGCGCCGCCGCGCACCTCGATCGACAGGCTGTCGCCCGCCACCGCGATCGCGTCCGCAGCCTCGGCCCCGGCCTTGCGGGCGGCTGCGAGCAACGCCGCCGTCAGTCCCTCCAGATCCCGCGGCATCACAGCATCCCCCAGACCGCGTGCGCGATCAGCCCCGCGCTCGCGCCCACGAGCGCCACCAACGTCAGCATCGCGCCCGACCCGCGCTGCCAGCCCGGCGCGTCGTCCTGCGTGAAATGCCACGCGTGAAGCAGCCGACCCACCGTCAGCGCCAGACCGAACAGATGCACCACCCAAGGCGGCGTTCCCAGCAACGCCATCAGCACCAGCTGGACGAGAATCAGCGGCGTGTATTCGACGAAGTTCGCCTGACCGCGCATGGCCCGGATCATTTCCGGTGCGCCGCCGTCGCCCATCATGACCTTGAGCCGCGCCCGGGTCCGCGCGACGCTGACCGCCAGCCACAGCAGGATCAGTCCGTTCAGGCCGGCGTAAAGCGCCACGGCGAGCACGGCGGGGGAGGGGGTCATCGTTGGGGCTCCGGAACTGTATCGACCCGCCGCTACCTAGGACGTCCCGGCGTTTCGCACAACCATGCAGGCACTTGCCTTTCGTCGCCCGAGCGCCTTTGATCGCTGCAAGGCGCCGCGCCAAGTTGCGGGAGGAACACGAACAATGGGCCAGCTGACCGCCAAGACCGTCATCGTCACCGGGGCCAGCCGCGGCATTGGCGCCGCCGCCGCCGAGGCGATGGCCGCCGAGGGCGCATCGCTGATGCTGCTCGCCCGCGGTTCCGCCGAGATCACCGCACTCGCGACGCGCCTGCGCCGCGGCGGCGCGGCGGCCGAGGCGATGACCTGCGACGTCGCCAGGTTCAGCCAGGTCCAGGCCGCCGTCACCCGCGCCCGCGAGGTCTTCGGACGCATCGACGTGCTGGTCAACAACGCCGGCGTGATCGAGCCGATCGGCCCGCTGCACCGCTCCGAGCCCGACGCATGGGCGCAGGCCACGGCGACAAACTTCACCGGGGTCTATAACGGGATGCGCGCCGTCCTGCCGCTGATGCGCGACCAGGGCTCGGGGCTGATCCTGAACATGGGCTCGGGCGCCGCTCACAACCCGATGGAGGGCTGGAGTCAGTACTGCGCCTCGAAGGCCGCCGACCTGATGCTCACCCGCTGCGCCTATCTCGAAAACAAGGGCAGGGGCATCCGCGTCTTCAGCCTCTCGCCCGGCACGGTCGCCACCGACATGCAGAAGAAGATCAAGGCGAGCGGCATCAACCCGGTCAGCCAGATGGACGCCTCGCAGCACGCGCCGGTGGACACCCCGGTGCGGGCGCTGCTCTGGCTCTGCACCGACGCGGCGGCCGAGTTCGCCGGGCAGGAGATATCGCTGCGCGATCCGGCCATGCGCGCCCGGATCGGCCTCGCCTGACGCCGCGCGGTCACCGCGTCAGCTTATCACCCAGGTGATCCCCGAGGCGAAGGGCGAGCTGCACGATCGTGAAGGTCGGTTTCGCGAATCCCGGCGTCGCGAAGACGCTCGAGCCGCCGAGATAAAGGTTCGCGATCCCGTGGACGCGGCAGTCGGCGTTTACGACGCCGGTTCGGGGATCGGCGCTCATGCGCGTCGTGCACATGTGTTGCCGCCCGTCGACAATCCCGTCGCCGCTTTCGATCTCGGGAAGCACGGTCGGCTCGCGCAGCAGCCACGCGCGCATCCGGACCCGCCCGATGTCCTGCTCGGCCAGATGCGCGCCGAAGGCGAGCGCCGCGGTGCGGATCGACCGATAGTCGGCGTCGATCAGCCAGAAAATTTCAGAAACCCGACATGACTTCGCGCCGGTGATGCCGCGCGTCAACCCGGCCTGACTCAAATCCTGGCTTCGAAATCCGGCCGCGACAACCTCGACACTGGCGGGGAGCAACGTCAACGTCGCGATATGGTCGTGCTTGTCTACGTCCGGAAAATGCGCCTCGAAGGTGGCGTGAGCAGCGAGCGCATTTCAGTACAGAATCGAGGTTTGGTTGTCAGATTTCGCAAAGCCCAATCACAGTCCACCGATCCCTGCGAACTGTTATGCCATCCTCCCACTACAATACCGCGACGCTCGAGTGGGACGAGCGACATTGTCCAATATTTGTCTACGACATGCTTGCGGAGACGGGGGAACGCGGGCAAGACGGTTCGGGTCAGATCCCTGGGGTTCGGCGAAGGTCGAGGGTCATCGGGAACTCGCGGTGCGGGGTCTCCAGCGGCGGGGCGTAGAGGCCCGGCGTGTGGCCGTGGGCCTCGAAGCGGGCGAGGCGGCGGGCCTCGGCTTCGTTGCCATTGACAGGAAATGTGTCGTAGCTGCGCCCGCCAGGGTGGGCGACGTGATAGACGCAGCCGCCGAGTGCGCGCCCCGTCCATGTGTCGAAGACGTCGAAGGTGAGCGGCGCGTTCACCGGCAGGACCGGGTGCAGCGACAGCGACGGCTGCCACGCCTTGAAGCGCACGCCCGCCACCGCGACGCCGCCGCCCGTCGGTTGGAGCGGCACGCGGCGCTGGTTGCAGGCGACGGCGTAGCGGTCGGGGTCAGCCGTGGTCAGCTTCACCTGCAACCGTTCGACCGAGCTGTCGGTATAACGCACGGTCCCGCCGATTGCGCCGGTCTCGCCGAGCACGTGCCACGGCTCCAGCGCCTGGCGAATTTCGAGGTTGACGCCCTCGTAGTCGACCTCGCCGCAGAACGGAAAACGGAACTCGGCCTGCGCCTCGAACCAGTCGGGGCGCATGGGAAAACCGTTCACCCCGAGGTCGCGCAGCACGTCGAGGAAGTCCTCCCAGACGAAATGCGGCAGCATGAACCGGTCGTGCAGCGTCGTGCCCCAGCGCGTCAGGTCGCCCTGCAGCGGGTTCGCCCAGAGCCTCGC
>JBBRUZ010000160.1:0-7856 GCA_038247355.1 Rhodobacterales bacterium | reverse complement strand
ATTCTTCATGAAGAGCCTCATCTGATGATCGGTCACGTGGCGGCCGGGCACGAGCGCTCCTCCGAAACAGAGAAAACACCCGCATAGCCCGACCGGCCGCGATCACCACGGCGTGTCCGCCCCAGGGGGGCCGTCGAACGCGCCGCCGGGCCACCTCAAACCTCATAGTGTCCGCTATCTAAAGCGGACACTATCTCACCCTCTCTAACTGCGGCAGGGCAGCGACGCCGGACGCTTCCTTTAACCCAAATCCTCGCCTGTCACCAACATCGGCGCCTGCTCCGCCCTCGCCGCCGCATAGGCCATGCAGTCCCCGAAGTTCAGCGTCGCCGGATGCCGCACCATACCGTAACGCAGGAACGCACGGCTAGCCGGGCATGAGCTACAGCGAAGGCGAGACCGACCGAGGCGCCACGACGGGCCCCGACCCGCCGTCGCGACGGAAGCGGGCCTCCGGTCAATTCGTCCCGGCCGGGACAGCGCCCGTTGGGGCGGCGTCCGGTTCGGAGGGGACGGGCTGGCCGGCGCGCCACAGGCCCTCGAACCCGGTTCCGTCGGCGAAGCGGATGCGCCCTTCGCCCTCCGGTCGGCCGTCGACGAAGTTGCCGGTGTAGACGTCGCCGTTCGGATATCGCGCCGTGCCCATGCCGTTGAGCAGGCCGCTCCGCCAGGCGCCGGCGAAGACATAGCGATCGGGCATGTCCATCCGGCCGGCGCCCGAGCGCAGGTCGGCCGCGAAGCCGCCTTCGTAGCGCGCGCCGTCGGCGGCGGTGGCGACGCCCCGGCCATCGCGACGCCCCGCGACCCAGTCGCCTTCGTAGGTCGAGCCGTCGGCTTCGGTCATCGTGCCGGTTCCGTGGGGCGTCGCGGCGCGCAAGCCGCCCTCGTAGACCGCGCCGTCGGGGTAGGTGATCCGGCCGCGCCCGACGAGGTCGCCTTCGACCCAGGTCCCCTCGAGCATCGGGCCGTTCCGCTGGCGTTGGACGCCGCGACCGTGAAAGACGTCGGCGCGGAAACCGCCCTCGTAGGATGCGCCGTCGGAATAGGTGGCGCTGCCGGTCCCCTCGCGCCGGCCGGCGACAAAGGCGCCCTCGTAGCGGGTGCCGTCGGGGTAGGTCGCGACGCCGGCCCCCTCGGGCAGGCCGGCGACGAATTCGCCCTCGTAGCGGGTCCCGTCTGGCAGCACGAGCACGCCACGGCCTTCGTGCCGACCTTCGCGCCAGTCGCCGACATAACTCGTGCCGTCCGGACGGGTCAGGCTGCCGGTCCCGGACGGCGCGCCGGCGTCGAGCCCGCCCGCGTAGACCGCGCCGTCGGCGTATTCGATCCGGCCCGAACCGGTCAGCGCCCCTGCGCTCCACGCGCCCTTGCTGACCGCACCGTCCGCCGCAGTGAACGCGCCGGTCCCGTCCTGCCGGCCGTCCGCAAACCCCCCCTCGTACCGGCCGCCGTCGGCATAGACAGCAAGCCCGGTGCCGTGCATCTCGCCGGCGCGCCAGTCGCCATCATAGGACCCGCCGTCCGGATGGACAATGCGGCCGCGGCCCTCGGGGCGTCCATCGACGAACGCGCCCTCGTAGACGGCGCCGTTGGCGAAACGGGCGCGGCCCTGGCCCTCGATGCGGCCCATCACCCAGTCGCCCTCGTACTCGTAGCCGTCGAGCTGGCGGTAGACGCCGCGGCCGTGCTGGCGGCCATCGAGGAACGTGCCCTCGTAGACGGCGCCGTTCCCGTACTCCTTGGTGAGGACCCGGCCCTGGGCGTTGGCTGCGAACGGCCCGAGCGTCACCGAAAGGAGCGCCGCCGCCGCGATCCCCGCCGCCGTTCTCATCGCTGTTTGCCCCCGTTCTACGAACGACGCAATCCTAGGCGCCGTACCCGGCGGCGACAACGGCTTTCGCGCCGCGGCGGGCTGCGGCCTTGTCAGACCCAGGTCCCCGCCCTATGCCGTGGGCGGAAAGCGGGCGGGCGGAGGCGGGGAATGGCCGGGCGATTTCGGCTGACGATGGCGCAGCTTAACCCCGTGGTCGGGGATCTCGCCGGCAATCGCGCCAAGGCCCTCGCCGCGCATCGGAGCGGCGCCGCCGCAGGTGCGGATTTCGTGGCGCTGTCCGAACTGTTCCTCATCGGATACCAGCCGCAGGATCTGGTGCTGAAGCCCGCCTTTCTCGCCGATGTCGCAGCGCAGCTCGCGGGGCTCGCGGTCGATTGCGCGGGGGGGCCGCCCCTCGGGATCGGCGCGCCGGTCGCCGAGGACGGGCGCGTCTACAACGCCTATGCGATCCTCGAGGGCGGGGTCGTCGCCGGCTACGCGCGCAAGCATCACCTGCCGGTGAACGAGGTTTTCGACGAGCCGCGGCTCTACCGGCGCGGCGCGATCTCGGGTCCGTTCCGCATCGGGCCGTTGCGCGCCGGCCTGCCGATCTGCGAGGACGCCTGGTTCGAGGACGTGGCCGAAGCCCAGGCCGAGAGCGGCGCGGATCTGCTGATCGTGCCGAACGGCTCGCCCTACGCGCGCGGCAAGATGGACATCCGGATGAACCACATGGTCGCGCGGGTGATCGAGACGGGCTTGCCGCTGGTCTATGTCAACATGACCGGCGGGCAGGACGACCAGGTCTTTGACGGCGGCTCGTTCGTGCTCAATCCCAGCGGCGCGCTGGCCGTGCAGCTGCCGGTCTTCGACGAAGCGATCGCCCATGTCGATTTCGAGGAGGGGCCGCAGGGCTGGAGAGCCTTGGCGGGCGAGCGCGCCGCGCATCCCGACGCCTGGGAGCAGGACTACCGCGCGATGGTCGAGGGGTTGCGCGACTATCTCGCGAAGTCCGGGTTTGCGCGGGCGCTGCTCGGTCTGTCGGGCGGCGTCGACAGCGCGCTCGTCGCGGCCATCGCCGCGGACGCGTTGGGGCCCGACGCGGTGCGCTGCGTGATGCTGCCCTCGGAATTCACCGCGCCCGAAAGCCGCGCCGACGCCGCGGCCGTGGCGGCGGGGCTCGGCTGCCGGCTCGACACGCTGCCGATCGAGGCGGGGCGCACGGCGGTGACGGCGACGCTCGCGCCGCTCTTTGACGGCGCCGCCGCGGGCCTGGCGGAGGAAAATCTGCAAAGCCGCCTGCGCGGCCTGCTGCTTATGGCGCTGTCCAACAAGTTCGGCGAGATGCTGCTGACAACAGGCAACAAATCCGAGGTCGCGGTCGGTTACGCCACGATCTACGGCGACATGGCCGGCGGCTACAACCCGATCAAGGACCTCTACAAGACCCGGGTGTTTCAGACCTGCCGCTGGCGCAACGCCAATCATCGGCCCTGGATGATGGGGCCGGCGGGCACGGTGATCCCGACCCGCGTGATCGACAAGCCCCCCAGCGCCGAGTTGCGCGCGGGACAGAAGGACGAGGACAGCCTGCCGCCCTATCCAACGCTCGACGGCATCCTCGACATGCTGATCGAGGGCGACCGCTCGGTGGCCGAGGTGGTCGCCGCCGGATACGAGCGGGCGACCGTTCAGCGCGTCGAGGCGCTGGTCTATGGTTCGGAATGGAAGCGATTCCAGGCGGCCCCGGGTGCGCGCCTGACCAGTCGGGCGTTCTGGCTCGACCGACGCTATCCGATGGTCAACCGCTGGCGCGACCCGTCGTGACGCCGGCCGAAGCGATGCGGTAATGATGTGCGAGACGCTCCAGCGCGATCTTCAGCACGACCTTGCCCGAGCGCGCCGACCAGCCGAGACGTTTCTCCGCGGTCTCGAGCCCTTCGAGAAAGCAGCAGATCCGGAAAACGATGTCCGATAGCCCCGGACCGAGCGCCTCCAGCGCCCTGGCTACGCGCGTCCGGGCGTCGGTCGGACCATCCGCACGTCCCTGACCTTCCATCGGCTGGCTCCGTCCGCCGGCGGTCATGAACCGATCCCAGTTCTGCGCCACCCGCGGCCCCATCTGCGCCAGCTCGAAGTCCTCGCGCAGCCGCTCCCCTGCCTCGATCAGGCCGGGGTCCAGATAGGCGAAGCCGTCCTTGTCGCGCTTCCTCCCGAGAACCGACAGCGGGCTTTCCGCGAGATTGAAGCGCAGGCGCTTCGTGCCGCTGCCGTCGACGGCCATGACCTCGCGTTCGGCGAAAAACCGGTGCTGCTCCTGGAACGGCGACTGGCTCTCCTCGAAGCCCGCCGCCCCGCCGCGGACATTGCGCTCCTCGGTCAGCAACCGCTTCAGCGCGGCGCGCCCCACCGGCGTGATGGTGTAGCAGGCGATCTTGCCGGCCTTGTCGCAGCCGATCCATTCGCGCAGCGCGAAGGCGTGCGCGACGTCGCGGTCGACCACGGCGATCCGGCTCTGCTTGTCCGGCAGCACCTCACGCAGCACGACGGCCTTCTCCATGCTCGGCGCGACCGCGAGAAAAGCGCCCTTCTCGCAAAGCCGACGAAGGATGCGGCGAGCTTCGCGTTCGATCCGCTGCGCCGGGCGCTCGTCAGGCTCGGTCGCGGCGGACCGGGCGGCCTTTTCGGTCATCGACGATAACTCCTGCTCATCGGATGCTTCGGTGGGGTCGGGTGCATGACTGCGGGCGAGTTGCTCGAGCGCTTCGTCGTAGAGGGGATCGTCGCGCATCGCTTCGACCTTGCGCACCTGCCGCATGATGGTCGATGCGTGACAGCCCCTGGCTCGCGCCAGTTCGCGAAGGGAAACGCCCGCCGAAGTGTGGGCGAGATAAGTCGCCGCGAGGTCCGGTATCCAACCCGGCGGCGACTCGCGATCGGAGGCCTTGTGCGTCGTGACAACGTCGGCAGCGGCGGTCGCAAATGGCACGGCGGTGATCCTGTACTTGGGATTTCGACTGAGCTCTTCTTAAAGTTGATTTCCTAAAGTAGGATTAATAAATCAATAAAGTGTTATTTATCTGATACTTAAGGACAAAAGAGCACCGTACGCTACTACCTGTGGTTGAGCAACGCCGATTAAACTGTGCCAGACATCGCATGCTCGCCACATCACCGAGGAACCGATCATGACCGATTTCGCCAACGCGCTCGCCGGGCTCCGTCGCCCGAAAATCCTGATCCGCGCCGCCCGCGCCGGCGTCGTCGAGTACCGCCGCGACCGCGACCTGCAGCGGCTGGTCCGCGATGGCAAGGGCGCCCCGCCGCGCGAAGCCATGCCCCCCCTGCTCGCCGAGGAAAATCGCCTCGAAACCAACCGCACGTTGGGAGGCGCAACGTATAACCTCCAACGCCATGTCGCCGTCCTGACAGCGATCCTCGCCGAGGCGCGGATGCGGCCCGCGACCGTCCACTGACGCGCGCACCCGCGCGAAATCGCCGCATCGGGTCGCAGTTGGCCCCGCGCAACACGATCCGGCCGAAATCGCCGTCAGGCAGCCCTCTGAGGCCCGTCAGCGCCGCGACGCTCGCACCATCGATTCCGTGACCCGGAATCGTCAGACGCTCGCGCCGCCGCTGTTACTCTGACGCAGTTCTGCGCTGATTGCAGGCGTTGAGGGCGTTGCGGGGGAGGTTGCCGGTTACTTTCTGACCCTGAGTTTCCGTAGGCTCACGGGCAAATGCCGGTCTGACTTCGCCCTTCAGCCGAACGCGTCGCGCTCGGACGCCTTGCGCCGCGCGACAAAATCCTCCAGCGCCTCGACCACCCCTTGATCGACCGGCGGCGCCTCGTATTCCGTCAGTAGCCGGCGGACGCGCGCATTGGCGAGCGCCATCGAATCGGCGCCGCCCGCCTCGGCCCAGGTCTCGAACGGACGATAGTCGAGCAACTCGGTTCGCCAGAACGCCGACTTGAAGTTGTCCTGCGTGTGCTGGCAGCCGAGGAAATGCCCACCCGGCCCCACCTCGGCGATCGCGCCCATCGCCTGACCGTTCTCGCTGAGATCGACGCCCGCCGCCAGCGAATGCAGCACGCCGAGCTGATCGGCGTCGAGCACGAACTTCTCGTAGCTCGACACCAGCCCGCCCTCCAGCCAGCCGCAGGCGTGCAGCATGAAGTTCACCCCGCCGAGCAACGCCGCCTGCAGCGTGTTGGCGCTCTCGTAGGCCGCCTGTGCGTCGGGCAGCTTCGAGCCGCAGAGCGCGCCGCCCGAGCGGAACGGCAGGTTCAGCCGCCGCGCGAGCTGCCCCGCGCCCCAGAGAATCTTCGACGCCTCGGGCGTCCCGAACGTCGGCGCGCCCGAATTCATGTCGATCGAGGTGACGAAGGCCCCGAAGATCACCGGACAGCCGGGATTGCACAGCTGCGCATAGGCGATGCCGGTCATCGCCTCGGCCAGCACCTGCGTCAGCGTGCCCGCGACCGAGACCGGCGCCATCGCGCCGCCGACGATGAACGGCGAGACGATCGTCGCCTGCCCGGCGAGCGCATAGGCCTCCAGCGCGCCCATCATCGTCGCATCGAACGCGAGCGGCGAATTGATGTTGATGAGCGACGTCATGTAGCAGTTCAGCCCGACGTTGTCCGCGCCGTAGAGGATACGGCACATCTCGATCGAATCGACGGCGCGTTCCGGCGCCGTGACCGAGCCCATGAACGGCTTGTCGCTCAGCGTCATATGCGCGAGCAGCATGTCGAGGTGGCGCTTGTTCACCGCGACGTCGGTCGGCTCGCACAGCGTGCCGCCGGAGTGATGCACCCATTTCGACATGTAGGCGAGCTTCACGAAGTTCCGGAAATCCGCGATCGTCGCATAACGCCGGCCGTTCTCCATGTCCCGCACGAAGGGCGGGCCATAGACGGGCGCGAGCACGAGGCTGCGCCCACCGATCTCGACGTTCCGCTCGGGGTTGCGCGCCCGCTGGATGAAGGTTCGCGGTGCGGTGGCGCAAAGGCTGCGCGCCAGTCCCTTGGGCAGCCGCACCCGATCGCCGCGCACGTCCGCCCCCGCGTCGCGCCATCGCGCCAGCGCCCCCGGATTGTCGGCGAAGGTGACGCCGATCTCCTCCAGCACCCGGTCGGCGTTCGCCTCGATCAGCGCCAATCCCTCGTCGTCGAGGATCTCGTAGTTCGGGATCTTTCGCCGGATGAACGGCGCCGCCTCGATGCGGGGCGCCGTGCGCTCCGCCCGCCGCGCCGCGCCGCCGCCGCTCCGCCGATGCCGCGCGCCCGTCACCGGTTCGCTCATGTCAAGACCCTCTCCCGGGGCCGCCGCGCCGGCCGCCCCGTCCCGTCATAGGCCGTGCGACCGCTTGGGGTCACGTCGATTTCGGCGCCCGGCGCGCCGTCCGCGACATCCGCCTGCGCGCAGGCCTTGATGAGCGCACCCGGCCCCCGTATGAACCGCCATGACCCGGACCAACCAGCGCCTGCTCATCGTCGATTTCGGCAGTCAGGTCACGCAGCTGATCGCACGTCGCCTGCGCGAGGCGAACATCTACTGCGAAATCCACCCGTTTCACAAGGTCGACGCCGCGTTCCTGACGGAGTTCGCGCCGCGCGCCGTCATCCTGTCGGGCGGCCCGGCCAGCGTGACAGAGGCGGGCAGCCCGCGCGCCGACGCCGCGGTCTATGCGCTCGGCGTGCCGGTGCTCGGCATCTGCTACGGCCAGCAAACGATGATCGCGCAGCTCGGCGGCGAAGTCGAGGCCGGCCATCACGCCGAGTTCGGACGCGCTCACGTGACGCCCGCAACCGGCACCTCGCACGCGCTCTTCGCCGGCCTGTTCGGATCGGGCCGCGAGGAGGTCTGGATGAGCCACGGCGACCGGGTGACGGCGCTGCCCCCCGGTTTCGAGGTGCTGGCGACGTCGCCCGGCGCGCCGTTCGCCGCCGTCGCCGATCTCGACCGCGGCTTCTTCGCCGTCCAGTTTCACCCCGAGGTGCATCACACGCCGGGCGGCGCGCGGCTTCTGAAGAACT
>JBBRUZ010000159.1:0-7952 GCA_038247355.1 Rhodobacterales bacterium | reverse complement strand
CGATCCGCCAGGCAAGCGTCGCCTTGCCGACGCCGCGCGGGCCGGTCAGCATCCAGGCGTGCGGCGGCCGCCCCGTCGCAAGGGTCGCGAGCACCTGCGCCTCGGCAGCGTGCTGGCCGTAGAGCGTCACGGTCTCGCGCGGATGCGGCGCGCCGTCGAGGCGGTCTGCTTCGGGATCGCTCATTGGAGCGCTGGGCGAACGGGCCGGAGCGGCTGTGCGGGCGGGTCCGGCAGGACGTCGCGGCGTCGGCCGCGGTTCGCGTCCGGCAGGCTCGGCGCGCATCGCGGGGTCTCCTCGCGCAACGCGGGCGTCACGGCCGCGGCGTTTGCAGTGCGGCGCGAGCCGAACGCCGCCACGGGTGCCACGCCTGCGCGCCGCTTCCCGCAAAGCGGCGGTGGAGGCGCCAGCCTCCGCCGCCGCGCGTGTGCGTTCCGCTGCGGAGCGGATGCGGTCACAGCGCCGCGGCGATCCGGGCGGCGACCGTGTCCGGGTCGCCGTCCGCTGCGATGACGCGGCACCGCTCGGGGCATTCCACGGCGAGGGCGAGAAAGCCGGCCCGCAGCCGGTGCTGGAACGCCGGTCCCAGCCGCTCGAAACGATCCTCGGGTCCGCCGCGGGCGATCCCCCGACCGAGCGCGGCTGCGGGATCGAGGTCGAGGATCAGCGTCAGGTCGGGCTCGACTCCGATGGCGAGCGCGTGCAGGGCGTCGACGGTTCCGCGCAGATCGGCCCGTGCGACGCCCTGATAGACGCGCGTGGAATCAACGAAGCGGTCGCACAGCACGGTGTCGCCACGCGCCAGCGCCGGAGCGATGGTGCGCTCCAGATGGTCGCGGCGGGCCGCCGTGAACAGCAGGATTTCGGTTTCCGCCGACCAGCGCCCGGGATCGCCCTCGACGAGCAGGCGGCGGATGATCTCGGCTCCCGGCGCGCCGCCCGGTTCGCGGGTTTCGGTGACGCTTGCCCCGGTCGCCCGCACGCGTTCGGCAAGGCGGCGAAGCTGGGTGGTCTTGCCGGCGCCGTCGACGCCCTCGAAGGTGATGAACCGCGCCGCCATCCACGGTCAGTCCGCGGCTGGGATCAGCGCGCGGGCGCGGTCGAGCGCGAGACGGCTCGCCGCGTCGATGCGCACCCGCAGACCGCCTCGCGGCACGTCGCCGCCGGCGACGAGGTCGAAACGCGCGGGTTCCATGCCCGGGGCCTCGACGACGAGTTGGCCGAGGGGCTGACCGGTGGCGATGGGCGCCTCGATCGGACCCTGGTAGACGACGCGGGCGCTGACGCCGGCGCGGGCGCCCTGTGGCGCGAGCATCCGGATCGGCTGGGCCGCGACGAGGGCGACGCGGTCCGTCGCGCCGAGCCAGACCTCGGCCTCGGCGACGACCTCTTCGGCCTCGAAGAAGCGCAGCGTCTCGAATGCGCCGAAGGCCCATTTGACGATGGCCGCCGACTCCGCCGCCCGCTCGTCGACGCCGCCGAGGCCGCTGACGACGAAGACGATTCGCTGGCCGTTCTGGACGGCGGAGCCGGTGAGGCCGTAGCCGGCCTCGGTCGTATGGCCGGTCTTCAGGCCGTCCGCGCCAAGGCCGAGCCCGAGCAGCGGATTGCGGTTCGCCTGGGTGATGCCGTTCCAGGTGAATTCGGTTTCGTCGAAGATTGCGTAATACTCGGGGAAGTCCTCGATGATGAGCCGCGACAGCGCGACGAGATCCTCGGCGCTCATCACGTGGCCGGGTTCGGGCCAGCCCGACGAGTTCTTCAGCACCGTCTCGTTCAGCCCGAGCTCGCCGGCGCGGCGCGTCATCGCGGCCGCGAAGGCCTCCTCGGTGCCGTAAAGACCTTCCGCGACCACGACGCAGGCGTCGTTGCCCGACTGCACGATGATGCCGCGGATCAGGTCCTCGACGCGCACGCTCTCGCCGGCCTCGACGAACATCCGCGAGCCGCCCATCGCCTGCGCCCGGGCGCTGACCAGAAACGCAGTGTCGGGCGTCGCCTTGCCGTCGCGGATCGCTTCGAACAGCATGTAGAGCGTCATCAGTTTCGACATCGACGCGGGCGGCAGCGGCTGATCGGCGTTCTTGGCGTAAAGGACGAGGCCGGTGCCGTGATCGACGATCAGAGCGGTGCTGCCCTGCGACTCGAAGGCCTGCGCGGACAAGGGTCCGACGACGACGCAGATGGTCGTGATCCAGCGAATGAGGGTCATCGGTTCGCTCCTGTTCGCGTCGCGCCCGGCATATTGGCCCGGAATATGGGATGGCGTCGCCAGTGTCAAAACCTCCGCTCCGCCGGGCGGGACCCGGCGGCCGCCGCGCGCCGCCGGACCGCGACGATGCCTGTCAGGGGGCGGCGATCCGGGGTTCGCGACGCAGCGCGGTGATCCGGACGCGCGTAGGCGTGGTCCCGACGCCGAGGGCTTGCCCGGCGGCGGCGGAGATGCGGATGGCCCCGTTCGGACCGGTCGCGCCGGCAAAGAGCGCCACCGTCGCTTCGGCGCCTGACGCAAGGTTCACGACGCGGGCGCGTTCGGGACGCGGAAGCTCCGGCACGACCGCCCAAAGGCCGGCGGCGCCACCCGCCGCATCGACCATGGCAGGGCCTTCGCGCGCGAAGGCCGCCGGAGCCAGCACGTCCTCGAAGCTCAGCCGCAGCGCGCCGGCGGCGTCGCCTTCGGTCGGATTTTCGGTCGGCGCGCAGGCGGTGAGGGTCGCGGCGATGGTCCCCCATCCGATCGTCCGGAGTAGCCAAGCCCGCTGCATTCCGCCTCCGCTGTTCTCGCGCCGTGATGTATCGGCGCGGCGCAGCCGCGGAAATAGGCGAAGCCCGGTCCGCGCGCGAAGCCCGCGGCGCGAGACGGTCCGCCTGCCGCTTGTGCATCAATCTTGCGGCGCCAGCGGTGATGCATCGGTCCGCCTGCCGCGTCAATCGGGCAGCCGCAGCACCGTTTCGCGGCCCTTCGCCCGCACGCGCACGCCGTCCGCTGCGATGGCGGTGATCTGCGCGCCCCCGATCTCGTCGCCGGCGCGCACCCGCTGGGTCTTGCCGTTGGAGAGCTGGACGAGGGCGTGGCGACCGTTCGCGCCGCCGAAGATGCCGACAAGCGCCATCGACCCCCGACCCGACGCGCGCTGCTGGGCCGTCGCCGGCTGACGTTCGGTCAGCGCCCGCGCCTGCTGGGCGCTCTGGGGTCGAGCGGCGGCCGCCGCCGGGCGCGTGACGGTCGCCTGGGGCGCCGCGCGCGCGACCTGGACCCTTGCGGCCTGCGGCGTGGGCGTGGCGCGCACGATTGTCGCCGCTCGCCGCGACGGCGCCGACGCGGCCGAGACGCGGAGGGGGGCGGCGGCCTGCACCGAGGGCTTGCGGATCGGCGCGGGCTGGACGCGAACGGGCGCGGGCGCGGCGACGGCCTTGACCCGCGCCGGCTGCGCCGCCGGGCGCGCAGGCGCAACCAGCCGTCGCGGCTCGGGCGGGGCGACGGCGGCGAGGCCGCCGATCGTCGCCGAGGCGGGAGCGAGGGCGGCGACGCGCACCGGCGCCGCAGTCAGGGGTGCGGGCGCGAGGCCGTCGATCGTCGACGGGCGGGCACGCGGGCCCCCGGCGGACGCGGCGCGCGGCGACGGGGCGGAGGCGTCGGATACGGCGCCGAGGCTCGCGACCAGGATCCCGGCCGACGGATCGCCGCTGATCGAGGAGGGTCGGGGAAAAGGTCCGTCGCCCCGGGTTGCCGCGGCTGTGCGGCCTTCGGCGGTCGGCGCGCTTGGCGCTCGCGGACGCGGCGCGGGTCCCTCGGAGCCGTCGAACGCGCGCGTCGCGACCGCGTGGCTCGATCGTGGGGGGCTCGACGGCGCGGCGGTGGCGGCCGGACGGCGCGGGGGCGGAGCGACGGCGCCGCCAGGCGCCCCGGGGGTCGTCGGGATGGCGGCGACGAGACTCGGGGCGCGCGCCGCGAGATCGGCGGGAAGGTTGCGGGCGGCGATGACGGTCGGCCCCGGCGGCGTGGCCGGACGCGGCGGCGCGACCACGCGCACGACGGGGAGCCGGATCGGGTCGAGATCGGCCGGCCGCGGTCGTGGCGCCACGACCGCGGTCGCGATCCCCGCGGCCGCATCGGGCGGGACGATTGAGGCGACGCGGGGCGCTCCGGCGAGCGCGGGCGGCCCGGCGTTCGAAACCGGCGCGGGCGGCTCGACCCCCCAGGGGGGGAGCCAGATCAGCAACGCCAGCGCCGCCGCCACGCCTGACGCGGCGATCGCAGCGCGGCGCGGCAGCGGGCCGAAGCCGGGGAGACGACCGATCACGGATGTCGCCGCGAGGAAGGTGGGCGCCGCGAACAGGCGGGTCGGCGCGAAGACGGGGGGCGCCGCGAACCCGGGACAGGCGCCGGCTGCAGTGATCGCGGTCGGCTTGACGCCCGATCTCGCGAGAAAGGCCCGGGCCTCGGTCAGCGTCGTTCGCCGGACTGCGGCGACGCCGCGCCCGCCTCCGGGCAGGGACGGACCGAAGACCAGCGCCAGCGTCTCCGGGGGCGCGCCGAGCGCCGCGGCGGCGCGGCGGCGCGTCGTCCCGGCGGCGTCCGTGGATCGGGCGCGCCAGACCTCGGCCTCGGGAAGGATCGCCACGAGGCGCGCGCCGGAGCGGAAGATCTCGGTGGCCAGCCCGCGAAGGCCGGGACCGGGATCGCCGGCGTCGAGCGCGATCCGAAACGGCGAACCGCCGGGTCGTTCGACGACGATGTGTGGATAACCGAAGTGCAGCCGGAAAACCGGCGTGCCCGTTGACGTCCTGCTCATGTTCGCCCCGATCTTTGTCGAGTGGCTGCCTCGCGGAAAGCTTAACCCATCGTTTTCCTTCGCGCCAGCGCCGCGTGCCGGATCACGCAACTTTTGGTTGCTACGCCGTTGCTGGCGCGGCAGATAATGCGGCCGTTGAACAGGAGATGCTTGCCGATGCGCGCCGCATTGATTGACCATGACATCGCGGCCTGGACTTTGGCGGCTCGGAACTTCGCGGCCCGGACGTTTGCGGCGCTGGTGCTCGCGGCATCGCTCGCCGCGCAGCTCGCGGCGCAGACGCCGGGGCCGACCGGGATCACGGTGACGGGGGAGGGCCGGGTCGAGGCCGCGCCCGACCGCGCGTCCTTCACTGCCGGCGTGCAGAGCGAGGCGGTCCGGGCCGAGGAGGCGTTCGGCGCGACGGCCGCCGCGATGCGGGCGGTGTTCGAGGCGCTGGCGGCGGCGGGAATAGCGCCCGAGGACATGCAGACCAGCCAGCTCGGCGTCGATGCGCTGTGGGCGGATGAGGGCGGCGGCGGTCAGCCGCGGGTGCGGGGATACGCGGCGAGCAACCTCGTCACGGTAAGGGTGCGCGAAATCCCGCGGCTCGGTGCGGTAATCGACGCCGTCGCGGGGGCCGGGGCGAACCGGATCTACGGCGTCGCGTTCGAGATCGCTTCGCCGCAGGCGGCGATAGATGAAGCGCGACGGCGCGCGGTCGCGGATGCGCAGGCGCGGGCCGAGCTTTACGCCGGGGCGGCGGGCGTGACGCTGGGGCAGGTGCTGTCGATCCGCGAGACGGGCGGCGACGCACCGGGCCCGATGTTCGCGCGCGCCGAGATGGCGATGGACACGCCGATCGCCGCGGGCGTCTCGATCCTCACCGCGCGGGTGGAGATCGTCTACGCGATAAAGTAGCGCCCGGTCCGGCGGCACGCGGGCTTTGCGGTTTTGTTCAATGCGGTCGGATCGTTGGCCGACGGCGTTGCAGGCGCTGCGAAAGCGGCGGCGCGCCTCGCTTGCCGTCGCGGCGGCGCGAGCCTATGGTCCGCCGGGACTTGGCCGCCGTGCGCCGGGCGCGAATGCCATGAAGTGGGAGATGCGCGATGTCCGACGAGCTGCTCAAGACGCCGCTGCACGGAACGCACGTCTCGCGCGGGGCGAAGATGGTCGCCTTCGCCGGATACGCGATGCCGATCCAGTATCCGACCGGCATCCTCAAGGAGCACCAGCAGGTGCGGGCGGCCGCCGGGCTATTTGACGTAAGCCATATGGGCCAGGTCGTCCTGCGCCCGAAGTCGGGGGATCCGGGCGACGCGGCGGCGGCGCTGGAGCGGATGATGCCGATGGACGTCGTGGGGCTCGGCGAGGGACGCCAGCGCTACGGCCTCCTGACCAACGGCGAGGGCGGGATCGAGGACGACGTGATGGTCGCCAACCGTGGCGACCATCTGATGCTCGTAGTGAACGCCGCCTGCGCGGCGCAGGACGTGGCGCGTCTCACGGCTGAGCTCGGCGATGTCTGCGAGATCGAGACGCTCGATCGCGGGCTTCTCGCGCTGCAGGGACCGCGCGCGGAGGCGGTGCTCGCCCGGCTCAACCCCGACGTGGCGAACATGCGGTTCATGGACGTCTGGCCGGTGGATTTCGCCGGGATCCCAGCGGTCGTGTCGCGGTCGGGATATACCGGCGAGGACGGTTACGAGATCTCGGCGCCCTCGGCGCTCGCCGTCGATCTCGCCGAGCGGCTGCTTGGCGATGACGACGTGCTGCCCATCGGGCTCGGAGCGCGCGATTCGCTGCGGCTGGAGGCGGGTCTGTGTCTTTACGGGCAGGATATCGACGCCGGGACGACGCCGGTCGAGGCGGCGCTGGCCTGGGCGATCCAGCCGTCGCGCCGCCGCGACGGCGCGCGGGCCGGCGGCTATCCGGGCGCGGGGATCATCCAGGATCAGCTCGACGGCGGCACGGCGCGGCGCCGAGTCGGGTTGCTGCCCGAGGGGCGGGCGCCGATGCGCGAGGGGGTGGAGCTGCACCCGGCGGAGGGGTGGCCGGCGGTGGGGCGGATCACGTCGGGCGGGTTCGGCCCGAGCGTGGGCGGGCCGGTGGCGATGGGCTATGTTCCGACCGATCTGAGCGCGCCCGGCACGGTCGTTTATGGCCTGTTGCGCGGCAAGATGCTGCCTGTAAAGGTTGCGCGGCTTCCCCTGACCCCCCCGGGCTACAAACGCGGCTGAAAGACGGAGAGACCGATGCTGAAATTCACCGAGGAGCACGAGTGGCTAAAGCTGGACGGCGACGAGGTGATCGTGGGCATCACCGAGCATGCCGCGGAACAGCTCGGCGATCTGGTGTTCGTGGAGCTGCCCGAGGAGGGCAAGACGGTGGTCAAGGGCGAGGAGGTCGTGACGATCGAATCGGTCAAGGCCGCTTCCGACATCGTGGCCCCGCTGGACGGGCAGATCACGGAGGTGAACCCGGCGATCGTGGAGAACCCGGCGCTGGTGAACGAGGACCCCATGGAGAACGGCTGGTTTTTCAAGATGACGCTGGCGGACCCGTCGGACATGGATCAGCTGATGGATGAAGAGGCGTATCGGGAGTATATCGCGTGACGGGGCGGTTTGTCCGCGCGCGGACAAACCGGTATGGTATTGATATAGCTGGATATCGTGTTTTTTGTTAGGCTGATTTAAACTTGAGTTAACGGATCATGACAGAATCAAAAGAACATTGGCCCCCGCTTTTGATTACTGAGGCGGTAGAACCCTCCGACGCGACGGCCTATTTGCCCGCTAGAAACGCCGGTGAGCCCAAGTGCCATGAGTTTGAGAGGAGACTATTGCATGTAAGCGCATTGAATAATTAGAACCTTAGGTAGGACAGTGAGATGCCATTTAGCGAAATTCGTGAATCAACAAAGAATGAATTAAACGAAAAGGTAAGAAAACATGATTATGAGAAGTATTTACTGAAAGCGATTATTGTAAGAATACGGGGTTTTACTGGCGAAGACATTGACTTTGATTTTCCCGTAACCGCTTTGATAGGCCCAAACGGAAGCGGGAAGTCTGCCATTCTTGGCTCAGCGGCGTGTGCATACAAGGCGCGCCGGCCCGGTGAGTTCTTTCCAAAATCAGCCGTTGGTGACGAAAGTATGTTCGGCTGGAGAGTTG
>JBBRUZ010000158.1:0-8050 GCA_038247355.1 Rhodobacterales bacterium | reverse complement strand
TCGCGCTGTCACCGATGGCCAGCGCGTCGATCCCGTTCGCCGTGCGGGAGTTGCCGATCGCGGTGGCGTTCTCGCAGGTCGCAATGGACGGCTATGCGATAGAAACCGCGATGGCCCCGTCGGCCTTCGCGAGGTGGCCGAACGCCTGCGCGCGTTCGCCGACCGCCATGGCCTGCCAGCCGAAGGCGCTTGCGCCCGGGCCCTTCGCGAGGCTCTCGCCGCCGACGGCCGTCGTCGACGGGCCGCAGGCGGTGGCGTCGTCACCGATGGCCAGCGCGTCGGTCCCGTGGGCGGAACTGGAGTTGCCGATAGCGGTGGCGTTGGCGGATTTCGCCTGTGCGGCTTCGCCGATCGCGAGACCGAAGTCGCCCTTCGCCGAAGCCAGATGGCCGATGGCATGGGCGCGCTCGCCAGCCGCCGTCGCCTGCCAGCCGAACGCAGTGGCGGCGACGCCGACAGCGGAACTCTCGCTGCCGACCGCTGTCGTCGATTTGCCCAGCGACGAGGCGCCGTTGCCCACCGCCGTCGCGTCTTCGCCTTTGGCGGTCGTGTGGTCACCCACCGCGACCGCGCCTTTGCCTTGCGCGACGGCTCCTTTGCCCAGCGCGCCGACCAAAAGTCCGTCGAGATGCTTCATGATTTAAACTCCTGCGTTTTTCCACCACGTCGACCGCCCGGGACACGGGCGTCGCCATGCCGCCCGAGGGGTTAATGAGATAACCCGGCGTCAACGGGTCGCGGATGCAGCGCCGGACCTCTTTTTTCCGTGATGGCCACAGATGACGCGCTCGCGCGAGCGAGGAAGGCAGCGTTAGTACAACGGGCTGGGGGTGCGGGCGGTGGGGCCGGTCAGTTCGTCACGGGGGCCAGCGCGTTGCCGACGCCGAAGATCGGGCCGGTCGGCAGGCCCGTGGGTGAGCCGCCATCGGGCTCGATGGTGATCTCGTAGAGCTGGCCGCCGACGGGTTCGGGCAAGTCTGGCCCGCGCACGACCAACCGGGCCGCCTCCGCGAGCAGGCCGACCGAAATCGGCGGCCCCGCGGGATCGGGCTTGGTCCAGAGTTGCAGGACCCGCGACGGCCCCGGCTCGGCGCCGACCACCGGCGTGACGCGGACCCGGTTGTCGGGATAGGCCTCGAGGAACGCGACCGGCTCGCCCGCCTGGTCGAGCAGCACCACCAGCGCCGCGGGCGGCCGGGACAGCAGGACCTGCCATGCCAGACCGGCCGCGAGCAGGGCGGACGCGGCCATCGAGGCGAGCGCCGCCAGTCGCCACCGGTCGCGCCGCGCCGCCGCGGGCGCCGCAGCCGCGCTCTCGTCCGGCGCGGGCTGCGCCGCCGCCGGTCGGGCGTCGAGAACGGCGGCGAGCCGGTCCCAGGCGCCGGGGCGCAACGGCAGATCGGGCGCCGTCAGGTCGAGCGGAAGCAGCCGGTCGCGCAGGGCGCCGACGGCTACGGCGAGCGCGCGGTCCTCCGCACTGCGCGGCGCTTCGATACGTGCGTCGACGTCCGCCGCCTCGACAGCGTCGAGCAGCCCGAGAACGTAGTCTTCCGCGAGGTCGTCGCGGGCGCTCACGACATGCACTCCCGCAACGCGATCAGGGCGCGGCGCACCCAGGCCTTGGCGGTGCCGAGCGGCACCTGCATCTTTCCCGCGATCTCGCCATGGGTGAGGCCCGCAACGTACGCCATCAGCACCGCGCGACGGCGGTTCGGCTCGAGCGTGCCGAGGCAATGGCGCAGCATGCCCTCGGGATCGAGGCCGTCCCAGCTCATCTCGACAGCCTGATCGCGGATGCGGTCGAGATCTTCCGGCGAGACATTCGTCTCGTGAGAACCGTTACGAAGCATGTTCAACGCGCGGTACCGCACGATCGCGTAGATCCAGCCCCGCGCCGACCCCGCGCTGCGATCGAACCGGGCGGCGTTGCCCCAGATCTGGGCGAAACCCTCCTGAACTGCATCCTCGGCCAGGTCGCGCCGTTGAAGGATGCGCTGGGCGACGCCGATCAGTTTGGGCGCTTCGGCCTCGAACAGCATGCGCAATGCCGATCGGTCCCCGCGCGCGCAGGCTTCTAGCGTTTCCGCGTAGTCGAGCATGCCCCTCGTGTCTCGCCTGACCCAGATCCTTATCCGCCCTCATGATAGCGGGCATCCGGGCGAGGGGAAGCCTTATCCGAGCGGAGGGCGCCAAAGCCGCGAAGCCGGGTTGCGCGCGCGCCACCCTGTGCAGTGGACGACAAAGACGCCGATCGGTATGGAGACGCCCTCGGCGCCCGCTGCGACGTTTGGGAAAACTCGCAACTCGACGTCGGAACTGGCGCAGTCCGGCGTTCCCTTTGAACCTTCAAGCTCGGGTGCGTGGTCGGATCGCTGCGTCGACCGGGCTGGCCGGTGCGCCCGCCTTGTGACACGCCCATGCACGGTTTAGACTCGCCGCGCGTCGGGCCATCGGGATCCATGATGATTTTCAACACCCTCTCGGGCCGTTTTCTGGGCTTGATGATCGTCTTCGTGATGATCGCCGAGGCGTTGATCTTCGTGCCGTCGATCGCCCGGTTTCGTGAAAGCTACCTGCAGAACCGCCTCGAACTGGCGCAGCTCGCGGCCCTCGCACAGCTCGCGACGCCGCCCGACGAGGCCGTCGACGAGGCGCTCGAGCGCGAGCTGCTGGCCACCGCCGATGTCTTCAACGTCGTGCTGCGTCGCAAGGAGGTGCGCGAGCTCGTGCTGTCGGACGAGGACATGCCGATGATGCCGACGGCGACGTTCGATCTGCGCACGGCGTCCAGTCTGCGGCTGATGCGTAACGCGGTCCGGGTGTTCCTCAGCCCCGAGGACCGGGTGATCCGCGTCATCGGCCAGGCGGAGTTCGGCATCGGCAGCGAGGTCGAAATCACGATGCGCGAGGCGCCGCTTCGCGAGGCGATGATCGACTACGCGCTGCGCATCCTCTATCTGTCGCTCGCGATCGTCATCGCCGTGGCGACGTTGCTGTTCCTCGCGGTGCGCTACTACATCGTGCAGCCGATGAGCCGCGTGGTCGCGCACATGACCGCCTACCGCGAGGCGCCAGAGGACGCGACGCGGATCATCGCCCCCCGAAACAGCGTGCGCGAGCTTCGCGAGGCCGAAACGGCGCTGCAGGATCTCCAGGTCCGTCTGACCGGCGCGCTCCGGCAGAAGGAGCGCCTCGCGGCGCTGGGCGGCGCGATCGCCAAGATCAGCCACGACCTGCGCAACCTGCTGACCACCGCCCAGTTGCTCGCCGACCGCATCGAGTCGAGCGCCGATCCCGCGGTGCGCCGGACCGCCCCGAAACTGGTGAAATCGCTCGCCCGCGCCATCACGCTGTGTGAGCGCACGCTCACCTACGGAAAGGCCGAGGAGCCGCCGCCCGAGGTGACCCGCTTCGATCTCGCACCGCTGATCGACGAGGTGGTCGAGAACGAGATCGCCGCCACCGACGGCCGCGTCGCCATCGAGGCGGAGGCGCCGGCGCCGTTCGAGGCGCGCGCCGATCCGGACCAGCTCTTTCGCGTGCTCACCAACCTCGTGCGCAACGCGGCGCAGGCGATCGACGCCTCGGGGCGTCCCGGGCGCGTCTCGGTGATCGCCACCGCCGAACCCGGCTGTCTCGAGATCCGCGTCACCGACACCGGCCCCGGCCTTCCGCCGAAGGCGCGCGACAACCTCTTCAAGCCGTTCCAGGGCAACGCCCGGCAGGGGGGCGCCGGACTCGGTCTCGTCATCGCGGCCGAGCTCGTCAAGGGCCACGGCGGCGCACTGACCCTCGAGAGGACCGGGCCGCAAGGCACGACCTTTCTCGTCCACCTGCCGGCGCGCGCCGCCTGAACCGTCGGCGCAGCGGGGCGCAGGCAGACCCGCCCGCCGGCTCGAACCGCGCCGGCCGGTCAGACGATCAGGATGGCGCGAAAATCGTTGACGTTGGTGCCCGTCGGGCCGGTCACCAGCAGATCGCCGGCCGCACGGAGCGCGGTCCACGCGTCGTTGCCGGCGAGCAGGTCGCGCGGGTCCGCTCCAGCGGCACGGATGCGACCGGCGGTTCCGCCGTCGACGATCCCGCCTGCGTTGTCCTGCGAGCCGTCGATGCCGTCGGTGTCCGCCGCGAGCGCCGTCACGCCCGCCACTCCCTCGACCGCCAGCGCCAGCGCCAGCAGGAACTCGCTGTTGCGCCCGCCCTTGCCGTCGCCGCGCAGCGTCACCGTGGTCTCGCCCCCCGACAGGATCACGACGGGCCGCGCGAAGGGCCGGTCGCGCCCGGCGACTTCACGCGCGATCGCGGCGTGGACGAGGCCCACGTCGCGCGCCTCGCCCTCGATCGCGTCCGACAGGATCACCGCCGCTACGCCGCCCGCCCGCGCCGCCGCCTGCGCCGCTTCGAGCGACACCGCGGCGGAGGCGATCACCGCAACGGTGTTGCGCGCGAACGCACGGTCGGCCGGGTCCGGCGCCCGGCACCCGTCGCTCGCGAGGTGCGCCAGCACGGCCGCGGGCAGGTCGAGCCGGCGCCGCCGCACGACGTCGCGCGCCACTTCTGGCCCGACCCCATTGGGCACGGTCGGCCCGGACGCGACCAGCGCCGGATCGTCGCCGGGAATATCCGAGACGATCAGCGACGCGACCCGCGCCGGCGCCGCCGCGAGCGCGAGCCGCCCACCCTTGATCCCCGAGACGTGCTTGCGGAGCGCGTTCATTTCCGCGATCGGCGCGCCCGAGGCGAGCAACGCACGGTTCACCGCGATCTCGTCCGCGAGGCTCACGCCGTCGGGCGGGCACGGCAGCAGCGCCGAGCCTCCGCCGCAGACCAGCGCGATCACCAGATCGTCCGGCCCCAGCCCCCGCACCGCCCCGAACAACCGCCGCGTCGCTTCCAGCCCCGCGGCGTCCGGCTCGGGATGGGCGGCCTCCAGCACCTCGATGCGGTCGCACGGCGCGCCGTACCCGTAGCGCGTCACCACCACGCCGGAGAGCGGCCCGTCCCATGCATCCTCCAGCGCTTGCGCCAGTTGCGCGGCGCCCTTGCCCGCCCCCACCACAACGGTACGCCCCTTCGGCCGCTCGGGCAGATGCGCGCGGATCGAATGTCGCGGCATGGCGGCCTCGACGGCGGCGTCGAAGAGCCCGTGCAGGAACCCCCGCGGCTCGTGCTCAAAGCGCATGGTCGAACACCACGAGGCCGTCGAGGCCGCCACAGGCAGCCACCAGCCGCGCCCCGAGCGCGCGATGCGCCGGGTCCGCCAGATAGGCGTCGCGCGCAGCCGCATCGGCAAGATCGATTGCGAACCCGTCGCGGAACCCGTGCACGACCGGGTCCTCGGGGCTGGTGTTCGCGAGTGCGGTGAAGGCCAGCATGCCAGGCAGATGCTCACGCAAAGCGTCGAGACCCGCCATCAGCGCGGCCTTCTCCGCCGCGGTCACGTCCGGCTGAAACCGCAACAGGACCAGATGGCGGATCATGCCGGCAGGCTCCTCATCGACGGGGCGCTCAGGCGCCGGTGAACCGCGGCGCCCGGCGCTCGCGCTGCGCCGCCAGACCCTCGGCGTGATCGGCGGACGCAAAGCACGCAGCCACCCTTGCCCGCGCGGCCGCAACATCGAGCGTCCCATGCGACAGCTCGAGGATCGTGCGCTTCATGCCGCGCACCGCCAGCGGCGCGAGGCCCGTCAGCGTACCGGTCATTTCGCCCACCTTTGCGTCCAGCTCCCCCGGCGGCACGAGATGATCGAGAAACCCCGCGTCGCGCAAGCCGTCCGCGTCGAAAGTCTCGGACAGAAGGAACATCCGCCGCGCCATTTGCGATCCCAGCCGGTCGATCGCCCGCCTGATCCCGGCGGGCTCGTAGTGGATGCCCAGCCGCGCCGGCGGGACGAAGGCGCGCATCCCGTCGACGCCGACGCGAAAGTCGCAGGCAAGCGCCAGGTCGACGCCGCCGCCATAGACCCCGCCGTTCAATGCGGCGATCGTCGGCGCGGGGAACGCCTCGACCGCATCGCAAAGTGCGGTCAGCGGATTGTCGGTCCAGTCGGCGCCGGCGACGTCGCCGAGCGCCGCCCCCGCACAGAAGCTCCGCCCCCGCCCGGTGATCACCAGCGCCCCGATGTCCGCGCGCGCCGCCCACGCCCCCAGCAGCGCTGTCAGTTCACGCATCGCCGCCTGATCGAGCGCGTTATGCGCGTCCGGTCGGTCGAGCGTCACCTGCGCGACAGCGCTTTCGATCGCGCCGACGATCACGCTTCGAACTCCGCAAAGACCGGCACATGATCGGACGGCGCGTCCCAGCCTCGGACGTGACGCGCGATCCGGCTGCCGCCCGAGCGCTCGACGAGATCGGGCGTCGCCCAGATGTGGTCGAGCCGCCGGCCCTTGTCGGCCGCATCCCAGTCGGGCGCGCGGTACGACCACCACGAGTAGAGCCGCCCGTCGGGGATATGCGCCCGCGTCACATCGACCCAGCCCCCCGCCCCTTGCGCCGCCGCCAGCCCCGCGACCTCGACGGGAGTGTGCGATACGATCTTCAGCAGCGCCTTGTGGTTCCAGACGTCATCCTCGCGCGGGGCGATGTTCAGATCGCCGACCAGGATCGCCTTGTGCGGCCGCTCGGCCGCGAACCAGGCGCGAAGCTCGTCGATAAAATCGAGTTTGTGGCGGAACTTGTCGTTGGCGACGGGATCGGGAATTTCGCCCCCCGCCGGGACGTACAGGTTGTGTATGACGACGCCGGAGGCGAGCCGGGCGGCCACGTGCCGCGCGTCGCCCCGCCCGCAGAAGCCGCGGTCGCCGGCGTCCTCGATCGGCACGCGCGCCACGATCAACACGCCGTTGTAACCCTTCTGGCCGCGCGCGACGACATGGCGATAGCCGAGGCTCGCGAAAACATCGAGCGGCAGCTTCTCGACCGGGGCCTTGGTCTCCTGCAGACACAGCACGTCGGGCGCCTCGGCGCGCAGCATCCGCGCGACCGTCTCGGCGCGCAGCCGAACGGAGTTGATGTTCCAGGTGGCGATGCGGATGGTCACGGGGGCCTCGGGCTTGCGACCTGTCCCTTTTAGCGGTCGCGCCCGCCGGCGCAACCGCGCGTTCGCGACACCGGGTTCGGCCATCATGCGACCGAAAGGGTCAAAGCAGGAAATCCGCCGCCGAATTGCCGTCGGCGCGCACGTCGGTGTCCACGATGACCAGCTCAAATTCCTAGGCGGTCGAGGCGTCGGCGTTCGCCCGCAGATGTGTCGCCACGCCAATCTCGACCAACCACACCCGGCCCGCGCCGGTCGAAGCACCGAACTGGAGCGCCTGATCCCCGGCGAGCCCGATGTCTGCGTCGATGTCGCCGAGATCGATCAGGCCGCCGATCTGGTCCCCGGCCCCCTCGATGGCGGTCGTCCCGTCGCAGTTCCACGATCTTGAGACTTGCCTCTGGCGGGATTCTCGATTGCCGCGCCCGACCAAATCCGGGCGCCTCCGGGGCCGATTATTGCGGCGCCCTTCTCAGCGCTGTCCGCGCGTCAGAACTCATCGTCGTCTCCCTTGCGATTCCATCGTCGCTCGTGGAGTTTCTGGGAACAGCAGTCGGCGTGACCAGCGTCCTGAGATCCGGGCCAAGGGCCGAGCGGTGGCGATTGTGCTGGAAGCTGCGGAGAAGCGCGACTTGACGGCGCTGACGCGCAAGCACGGCGCACCGCAGGCGTTGGCGGCGCGGGCGCGCATCGTTCTGGCGGCGGCCGAAGGCCTGAAAAACAGGCAGATCGCCGCCAGGGTGGGGGTCGGTGCCGCGACAGCCGGCACATGGCGCAATCGCTTCGCGGAGCGCCGGATGGATGGTCTCCACGACGCGCCGCGCCGCGCGAGATCGGCGACGACGAGATCGCAGCCACGATCCGCATGACGTTGGAGACGCTCCCGAAAGGTGCTGCGCACTGGAGCTTGCGGAGCATGGCTAGGGAGATCGGCCACGCGCCCTCGACCGTCCATCGCATCTGGCGCGCCTTCGGGCTGCAGCCGCACCGCGTCGAGACCTTCAAACTCTCCT
>JBBRUZ010000157.1:0-8075 GCA_038247355.1 Rhodobacterales bacterium | reverse complement strand
GCCGCCAAAGCTCAGCACGTCGACGCCCGCGCGCCAGGTCATCTCCGCCGGCGCGCAGTCAAGGGCGACCAGCGCGTTGGAAAACCGGGCGCCGTCCATGTGGACCGGCAGGCCGTGCGTGCGCGCGACGTCGGCGAGCGCGCGCAGGTGATCGAGCGAATGGACCGTGCCCGCCTCGGTCGCCTGCGTCAGCGAGACCGCGCCGCGCTGGATCTGGTGCACGGCGCCGCCCTTGCGCGCGATGGCGGCTGCGAGCGCGCCGGGCTCCATCCGGCCGTCGGGCCCATGCACGAGGACAAGTGACGCGCCGCCGGTGTAAAACCCGATCGCGCCGCACTCGTCCTCCTCGACATGGGCGTGGCGGTGGCAAAAGACGCCGGCCCACGGCGGGCACAGGCAGGCGAGCGCCAGCGCGTTGGCCGCGGTTCCGGTGCCGACCAGAAACACGGCGGCCTGCGGCGCCTCGAACAGCTCGCGAATACGCTCGGTGACGCGGGCCATCGCGGGCTCGGCGCCGTAGCCGGCCGAATAGCCGTCGTTCGCGCGCACCAACGCGTCCAGAACCGCCGGATGCGCGGGGCCGGAATTGTCGGACGCGAACCACATCAGACCAAACCCTCGATCACGTGATCCTCCAGATCGTCCTCGTCCACGTCGTACTCCGCCAGCATCCGCCCGCGCAGCGACACGCCGGCGGTGTGGACGGTCTCGGGATCGCCGGAGATCAGCGGATGCCAGGGCTCCAGATCCTTGCCCTCGGAGACCAGCCGATACGCGCAGGTCGCCGGCATCCAGTCGAGCGCCTCGCCGATGGTGTCGCGGTCAAGCTTGACGCAGGTCGGCACCAGCTGGCGGCGCAGCGCGTAGTGGCCGCATCGGCAGGTCGCGAGATCCAGCAGTCGGCAGGCGACGTTGGTGTAGGCGACGGCGCCGGTGTCCTCGTCCTCGAGCTTGATCAGGCAGCACTTGCCGCAGCCGTCGCACAACGCCTCCCATTCGTCGCGGGGCAGCGCGTCGAGCGGGAAACGCTTCCAGAAGTCCGGGCGCAGGCCGCTGCGGTCGATCGGGTCACGGGTCATCGCTTCAGCATGGCGGCAAACATCGGCCAGGGAAAGGGCTGGAGGCGGCGTCACGTCGCCGCAAACGCGTCGCGGCCGATCGCGTAGAGCCAATGCGGGCGCAGCGGGTGGCCCAACGTCAGCGACGGATGCTCGAAATCGCGCGCCGGGTCGCGGTTCATGCGCAGACGCGTCATGACCGCCTGCGACGGGGTGTTGGCCGGCACGACGAACGCGACAATTTCGGTCAACCCGAGCGCGCCGAACCCGTGCCCGAGCCAGCCGCGGGCCGCCTCGGTGGCGTATCCCTCTCCGCAATGCGCGCGCGCCAGCCGCCAGCCGACTTCGACGCAAGGACAGAACGGCGCCGCGAATCGCGCGCGGGCGAGACCCACCATGCCGAGAAGGACGCCGTCGGACTTGCGCTCGACGGCGCCGAAGCCGTGGCCGAACTCGGCGAAATGGTCCTCGAGCCTCCCCATCATCGCGTTGCTCTCGGCGCGGGTCAGCCGCTTGGGAAAATGCCGCATCACGGCGGCGTCGGCGTTCATCGCGGCGAACGCGCCGAGATCCGCGCTACGCCAGCGGCGCAGGATCAGGCGGTCGGTCTCGAGCATCGCCGTTACCCGAGTCCGGCGGCGGCGAGCCGCGCTCGGGTCTCCGTCACGTCGCGACCCATCTGATCGACCCGCGCGGCCACGTCGTCGAACGCGAGCTCGGGGCGCTGGAACGCCACCAGCGCCACCGAGACCGCCGCGCCGTAGAGATCGCCGGCGAAGTCGAGCACATAGACCTCGAGGTTGGGCGTCTGCGCGCCGAAGGTCGGCCGCTCGCCAAGCGAGGCGGCGCCGTGATGCCGCCCCGCGTGCGGCCCGTCGATGACGTCGAGGATCACCGCGTAGACGCCGTAGCGCGGCCGGTGCAGGTCGCCCAAGCCGATATTGGCCGTCGGGAAACCGAGGTCGCGGCCGCGCTTGTCGCCGTGCTGCACCCGGCCCTCGATGCGGTGCCAGTGGCCGAGCATCCGCGCGGCCTCGTCCGGGCGTCCCTCGCTCAGCGCGGCGCGGATTGCCGTAGACGAAAGATCGCCGCGCGCGTCCGAAACCAGCGGCGCGATGGTGACGCCGAAACCGCAGGCCGGGCCCAGCGATCGCAGCAGCGCCGCGTCGCCCATCCTCGCCTTTCCGAAGCGGAAATCGGCGCCGGCGACGACATGGCGCAGGCCGAGGCCGGCGCCAAGGACTTCACCGGCGAAGCGCTCCGCCGACATTGCCGCGAGATCCGCGTCGAACGGCAGCTCATGGAGCTGCTCGACACCGAGTTTCGCCAGCCGCCGGGCGCGGGCGTCGGCGTCCATCAGCCGGAACGGCGGGCGTCCCGGCGCGAAAAAGCTGCGCGGATGCGGCTCGAACGTCACCACGCCCAGTGCCGCGCCCAGCGCGTCGGCCGAGGCGCGCGCCAGCGCAATCACCGAACGGTGGCCGAGATGCACGCCGTCGAAGTTGCCGATGGCGACCGCCGCGCCCAGGTCTCCGGGCGCGAGGCCGCGATAGCCGTGATGTCGTCGCATGGCCCCTTGGCGGAACCGCTGCGCCCCGCGTCAGTCGAACTTGCGGCTTGGCGCCAACACCAGCGCCTCGCCCTTGAGCACGACCGTATCGCCCACGCGGCAGGCGCAATCAAGCGTCACGCGCCGGCGCCCGTGGTCGATGGCAGTCACCGAAACCGTGGCCTCGACCCGGTCGCCGGGCCGCACCGGCGCCATGAACTTCAGGCTCTGCCCGAGATAGACGGTGCCGTGGCCGGGCAATTGCTCGCCGATGACGGCCGAGATCAACCCCGCCGTCAACATTCCATGGGCGATTCGCCCGCCGAAGATCGTGTCCTGCGCATAAGCGTCGTCGAGATGCACCGGATTGTGGTCGGTCGAAAGCTCGGCGACCATCGCGATTTCACGGTCGCCGATCATCTTGGCCAGCGACCGGGTCATGCCGATCTCGAGGTCCTCGATGCAGATCGTGCCGATCGGCAGATTGTGCTCGCGTCCGTCCAACATGTCCTCGCCTCGCTCGCAAGCCCCTGGTCTCGTGCTGCAGTGCAGTAAGTATAGGCCAGAATCCGCGACCGCGCAATATCATTGCGCAATTTTTTTCGCAGTTCGGTCAGAATTCAGCAACATTGTTGCGTAATGCCTTGGCGACGCCCACCACCCCGCCGCGTGCGCCGGCGGCGTTAACGGATCTCGTGCATACACCTTGCGTTTCGTTCCAGCGTCGGCAGTTTGCCATCGCCCGATTCCACGTCGCGGCGTTCGATTTGGAGCCCACGCATGAAGCTGATCCCGGATCCCGTTCCCCTGGTCGATCCGGCTCGCCGGCTGGTGCTCTTCACCAACGGAAAATGCGGCGGGACCACGCTCAAGAGCTGGTTCTTCGCAAATCTCGACCTGCCGGGCTTCGAGGCGAACCCTCTGCGTTTCGCCATGACCTTCGGGCCAAAATTCGTCTATAGCCACTTCAACTCCGGACGCAAGCTGACCCCGCGCGCAGGCCAGGCCACCGACCCCGAGCAGGTGCGCCGCATGACGATCTTCTACCGCCGCGCATTCTGCGCTCCCGCCGTCGCCTCGGGCCGCACCGCCGGGTTCTTCAAGTTCGCGGTTGTTCGCAACCCCGAAGACCGTGCAGTGAGCGCCTTTCTCGACAAGTTCTGCGGCGACAACCGTGACACCTCCTGGGTGCGGACGGCGGCTGCGGCGGCGCACCCCGACAGCGATCCGAGCTTTATGGATTTCCTCGCCTATATCGATTGCGTCGATGAGGCCGCCTGCGATCCGCACTGGCGGCGTCAGAGCTATGTCCTCGACGCCCGTGTCCTCGACGCCTTCGTCCGGCTCGAGCATCTCGCCGAGGATTTCCGCGCCATTGCCGACCGGGTCGGTGACGCGCATTTCGGCAAGCTGGAATTGAAGTTGAAACGCAACCTTTCCGCTATCGACGCCGCCGCCGCCCCGCCGGTCGGGGACATGACCGGCCTTCGTGCCTCCGAGATCGCCGCATGGCGCGCGGCGCGCGGCTATTTCCCCCCGAAGGACGCACTTGTGACCGATGTCTCCAGGGCGCAGATCCGCCGCGCCTATGCCCGCGATTACGCGCTGTTGCCATACAAGGACTGAAGCGTCGCGATCATCGCAGATAGGCGATCGCCATCAGCGGATCGAGCCGGGACGTCCGCAGAAACGCGGCGAGCAGGGCTTCGTCCGGTCCGCCTTCGGCCGAGGTTCCGGTTTCTTCCGCCGCGAGCCCGCCAGTGACGAACAGCGCATCGAGGCTCTCGCCCATCGCACCGAGGATGTCGGTGGCGATGCCGTCGCCGATGCACAGGATGTCCTCGCCCGGCACGTCCGCGCCGAGCAGCGCCGCCACCTTTGCGCGGGCCAGCGAATAGATCGGCGGATGCGGCTTGCCGAAATAGAAGCTCTCGCCCCCCGCCTCCGAATAGGCCTTCGCGATCGCCCCGGCGCAATAGAGCCGGCGATGGCCGACGTCGACGACGATGTCCGGATTGGCGCACAGCAGCCTGAGCCCCATGGTCTTGCCCGTGAGGATCGTGGCGCGGTAATGCTCGGGCGTCTCGACCGCGTCGTCGAACAGCCCGGTGCAGACGATGCCCTCCGCGTCCTCCAGCGGGACGCGTTCGACGTCCAGGGGCCGGCCGCCCTCATCGGTGAAGAACGTCAGATCGCGCGCCGGCCCGATGTGGTGAACGCGCCGCCCGAACAGACCCGCGGCCAGCGCCGCCTGCGCCGCGTCGCCCGACGAGACGATGACGTCCCAGCACGACCGCGGCGCGCCGAGCGCGTCGAGCTGCAGCGCCACGCCATGCGACGGCCGCGGCGAATTGGTGATCAGCGCAACGACGCCGCCACGCGCGCGAAACCGCTCCAGCGCCGCCACGGCGGCGGGAAACACCCGCACCCCGTCGTGCAGGCATCCCCAGAGATCGCAATAGAGCACGCCGTAACCGGGCGCGATCGCGTCGAGGCTCTCGATGATCCGGGTCATTGCGTCTCCTGAGGTTCGCGGCGCCTCGTCCTAGCCGATCGTTCGCGGCGAGGCGAGCCGCATCCGCGCGATCGGGCGCGACCGCCGCCTTGCGGCGCAGCCCCCCGCCGTGCATGAGAGGCGGCGTCCAGGATGAGGCCGCGCCGCACATGCCGCACGATACGCCGCTGATCACCACCGTCGTCGCCGGGCTGGTCGTGGCTTTCGTGCTCGGCGCGGTCGCGCATCGGCTGCGCCTTTCGCCCCTCGTCGGCTATCTCGTCGCCGGCGTGCTGATCGGGCCCGCGACGCCGGGTTACGTCGCCGATCTGGGCCTCGCCAACCAACTCGCCGAGATCGGCGTGATCCTGCTGATGTTCGGCGTCGGACTGCATTTCTCCCTGCGCGACCTGATGTCGGTGAAGAACATCGCCGTTCCCGGCGCGCTGGTCCAGATCGCGTTCGCGACGCTGCTCGGCGCCGGGCTCGGCTGGAGCCTCGGCTGGCCGCCCGCCACCGGCTTCGTCTTCGGCCTCGCCCTTTCCGTCGCGAGCACCGTCGTGCTGCTCCGCGCGTTGCAGGAACGCCACCTGCTGGAGACCGAGCGCGGTCATATCGCGGTCGGCTGGTTGATCGTCGAGGATCTGGCGATGGTCCTGACGCTCGTGCTGCTGCCGGTCGTGGCCGAGACGCTGAACGCGCCGGACGCGGCGACGGTGGGCCTCGCCACGCTGCTCGCGCCGCTCGGGATGACGCTGGCCAAGGTCGCGGCCTTCGTCGCGCTGATGCTGATCGTCGGGCGCCGCGTTATCCCGTGGGCGCTGCACCGGATCGCCGGAACCGGATCGCGCGAGCTGTTCACGCTCGCCGTTCTCGCGGTGGCGCTCGGCATCGCCTACGGCTCGGCGGAGCTGTTCGGCGTCTCCTTCGCGCTCGGTGCGTTCTTTGCGGGGATGGTGCTGGCGGAGTCCGAACTCAGCCACCGGGCGGCCGAGGATTCGCTCCCCTTGCGCGACGCGTTCGCGGTGCTGTTCTTCGTCTCGGTCGGGATGCTGTTCGATCCCGCCGTGCTGGTCGAGCGGCCGTTCGACGTGCTCGCGACCGTGCTGATCGTCGTGGTCGGCAAGTCGGCGGCCGCCTACGCCATCGTCCGCGCATTCGGCTACGGTCATTTCCAGGCGCTGACGATCTCGGCGAGCCTCGCGCAGATCGGCGAGTTCTCGTTCATCCTCGCGACGCTCGGCATCGGGCTCGGCCTGCTGTCGACCGAGGCGCAGGATCTGATCCTCGCCGGGGCGATCCTGTCGATCACGCTCAACCCGCTGCTGTTCGCGGCGCTTGACCGGGCGGGCGCGCGTGCGCCGCAACCGATCGCCCCGCCCGATCCGACGGCGGCGATCCTCGAGCAATCCTATGCCACCGGCCATTCGGTCATCGTCGGCTACGGCGTCGTCGGTCGCACGCTCGCCGGACAGCTGCGCGCCGAGGACCGGCCCTTCCTCGTCATCGACGACCGCGAGGAGGAGACGGCCCGCCTGCGCGAGGGCGGCGTCGAGGCGCTCGCCGGCAACGCCGCCGACGCCGCCGTCCTCGAGGCCGCGAACGTCGCTTATGCCGACCGGCTGTTCGTCGCCATCCCGAACGTCTTCGAGGCAGGCCAGGTCATCGCGAAGGCCCGAAAGGTCAATCCCGGACTCCGCATCTCGGCCCGCGCCGAGAACGATACCGAGGCCGAGCATCTGCGCGCGCAGGGCGCCGACGAGGTCGTGATCGGGCGGCGCGAGATCGCCCTTGGCATGCTCGGCGGGGCCTTCGGCGACGACGCGCGCGAGACGACAGCGACGCCGTGAATCGCGCGAGACGGTCGCATGACGGCCTTGACATGCGACCGGGCGCCCAATACCTGTCCGCTTCGTTGGCACTCATCGGTGGCGAGTGCTAACCCGCTGCAAAGCCACCATCAGGTTGGAACGCAACTCAAGGAGCGACCTCCATGCAATTCACCCCGCTGCACGACCGCGTGCTCGTTCGCCGTATCGAAGGCGAAGAGAAGACCAAGGGCGGTCTCATCATTCCCGACACCGCGAAGGAAAAGCCCTCCGAGGGCGAAATCATCTCCGTGGGCCCCGGCGCCCGCAAGGACTCGGGCGAACTGATCGAGCCGTCGGTGAAGGCCGGCGACCGCATCCTCTTCGGCAAGTGGTCGGGGACCGAAGTCAAGATCGAAGGCGAAGACCTTCTGATCATGAAGGAAAGCGACATCCTCGGGATCATCGTCTCCGACGCCGCCCAGGCCAAGGCGGCCTGATCGCGATCTCGCCTTTCCGACACCAGAAATTTACCAGGAGCACTCTCGATGGGCGCTAAAATCGTAAAGTTCAACACCGACGCGCGCAACCGCATGATGCGCGGCGTCGACATCCTCGCCGACGCGGTGAAGGTGACGCTCGGCCCCAAGGGGCGCAACGTCATCCTCGACAAGTCGTTCGGCGCGCCGCGCATCACCAAGGACGGCGTCACCGTCGCCAAGGAAATCGAGCTCGAGGACAAGTTCGAGAACATGGGCGCGCAGATGGTCCGCGAAGTGGCCCAGCGGACCAATGATGAGGCCGGCGACGGCACCACCACCGCCACCATCCTCGCCCAGGCGATCGTCAAGGAAGGCATGAAGTCGGTCGCGGCCGGCATGAACCCGATGGATCTCAAGCGCGGCATCGAACAGGCTGTCGCGGTCGTCGTCGAGGACATCAAGGCGCAGGCCCGCACCGTCTCTGGCACCGAGGAAGTCGCCCAGGTCGGCACGATCTCCGCAAACGGCGAGACCGAAATCGGCCGGCAGATCGCCGACGCGATGCAGAAGGTCGGCAACGAGGGCGTCATCACCGTCGAGGAGAACAAGGGCTTCGAGACCGAGACCGAGGTCGTCGCGGACATCAAGAAGCGGGCGAAGAAGGTCAGCGGCTCGGCTGAAATC
>JBBRUZ010000156.1:0-8101 GCA_038247355.1 Rhodobacterales bacterium | reverse complement strand
CGAGGAAGGCCGGCAGGCCCGCGACCAGATGCGCCATGATGTACAACGCGAATATCCACAGCGCGACACCGTAGAGGGCGGCTGCGGCGAGCCAGGAAAGCTGCGGCGCGAGGCGGGCGGCGAGCGGGCGGGCGATCAGCATCCAGCCGAGCGGGTAGGCGATCATGCCGGCGATGTAGTGGAGCATCTGGGCGCCCGGCTCGGAAGTGAAGCCGAACAACGCCTGGAGCGTGGCGTTGGCGAGCGGCACCGGGGCGAGGCTCGCAAAGCCGAGGAGCGGGCTGAGGCTCTGGCCGTAGAAGTCGAACGCAGCCGTGGCCAGGGCCCCTGCCACCAGCATGGTGACGAGCGAACGGGCGTCAAGGCGGGGGAACGTGGCGGGCGTTGCGGCGAGGCGGGTCATCGGGACTGTCCTTCGGTTTGTTGGTTCGTTGCGATGACAGCCATTCGCCGGGCCGGGCGCGGGCGTTTCGCAGCGGCGATCACCTGGCCGTGTGCCGGATGAAACATCGCGGCGCACGGGCCTTTGTCGCGTGGCGTTCGCACATGCCTTGGCGCCTCGGGGGGGTCCGCGCTAGGACGAGGGTGGTAAGGGGAGCGCCGCTCGTGAATGACCACGCCACCGTCTCGCCGATGATGGCGCAGTATCTGGAGATCAAGGCGGCGCATCCGGATGCGCTGCTGTTCTACAGGATGGGCGATTTCTACGAGATGTTCTTTGGCGACGCCGAGGCGGCGGCGGCGGCGCTCGATATCGCGCTAACGAAGCGCGGGCTGTACCGGGGCGCGGATATTCCGATGTGCGGCGTGCCGGTTCACGCGGCGGAGGGTTACCTGCTGACGCTGATCCGCAAGGGGTTTCGGGTGGCGGTCTGCGAACAGATGGAAGACCCGGCGGAAGCGCGCAAGCGCGGATCGAAATCCGTCGTGCGTCGCGAGGTCGTGCGGCTGGTGACGGCGGGCACGCTGACCGAGGACAGCCTGCTGGAGGCGCGACGGCACAACTATCTCGGCGCCTACGCCGAGGTTCGGGGCGAGGGCGCTTTCGGCTGGGCCGACGTGTCCACGGGCGAACTGGCGGTGGCGGGATGCGCGCGCGCCGGGCTGGGGCCGATGCTGGCGCGGCTGGGACCGCGCGAGATTCTGGTGTCCGAGACGCTGGAAGGTGAGTTGCGCGCGCTGGTGGGCGAGGCCGGCGCAGTCGCGACGCCGCTGGCGCGGGCGAGTTTCGACTCGACGCTGGGCGAGGCCCGGATCGCGGCGGCGTTCGGGGTGGCGTCGATCGAAGGGTTCGGCGCGTTCGGGCGAGCCGAGGTCGCGGCGCTGGGAGCGTTGGTCGACTATCTGGAGCTGACGCAGAAGGGCCGGATGCCGCTGCTGCGCCCGCCGGTCCGCGAGGCGCCGGGCGGATTGATGGCCATCGACGCGGCGACGCGGCGAAACCTCGAACTGACGCGCGCGCTGTCGGGAGGGCGCGACGGGGCGCTGCTCGCGGTCATCGACCGGACTTTGACCGGCGCGGGCGGGCGCTTGCTGGAGGCGCGGCTGTCGGCGCCGTCGACGGTCGTCGCGCAGATCCGGGCGCGGCAGGCGGCGGTGGGATGGTTCGTCGCCGCGCCCGAGACGATGCGTGCGGCGCGCGAGGCGTTGCGCCGGACGCCGGATCTGGAGCGGGCGCTGTCGCGGCTGGCGGTGGAGCGCGGCGGCCCGCGAGACCTCGCCGCGGTCCGGGACGGGCTGGCGCAGGCGGATCGGGTGCGGGGCGTGCTGGGGGAGGGCGCGCCCGACGTGCTGGCCGAGGCGCGGGCGGCGTTGGGGGGGCATGAGGCGCTGGCAGGGCTGCTCGACGCGGCGCTCGCGGCCGAGCCGCCGGCGGCGTTGCGGGAAGGCGGGATGGTCGCGCCGGGATATGACGCGGAGCTCGACGCGACACGGCGGCTGCGCGACGAGGGCCGCGGCGTGATCGCGGAGTTGCAAGGCGAATATGTGCGGCAAAGCGGCGTCGGGGCACTGAAGATCCGGCACAACAACGTGCTCGGGTACTACATCGAGACGCCGGCGACCCATGCGGCGAAGATGCTCGGCGCTCCGCTGGCCGAGTTGTTCGTGCATCGGCAGACGACGGCGAACGCGGTGCGGTTCACGACGCTGGCGCTGGCGGAGATCGAGACGAAGATCGTCAACGCAGGCGACCATGCTCTGGCGATCGAGCGGCGGGTGTTCGAGCGCCTGCGCGGGGCGGTGATGGCGGCGGCGGGGCCGGTGGCGGGCGCGGCGGGGGCGTTGGCGGAGGTGGATCTGGCGGCGGCGCTGGCGGATCTGGCGCTCGCCGAGGCCTGGGCTGCGCCCGAGATCGAGGACGGGCGGGCGTTCGACGTGCGCGGCGGGCGGCATCCGGTGGTCGAGGCGGCGTTGCGTCGGACGGGCGGCGCGTTCGTCGCCAACGACTGCGAGGCGGGGGCCGACGACGCGGGATCGAGGCCGCTGTGGCTGATCACCGGGCCGAACATGGCCGGCAAGTCGACGTTCCTGCGGCAGAACGCGGTGATCGCGATTCTTGCGCAGATGGGGTCGTATGTGCCGGCAGCTTCGGCGCGGATCGGGGTCGTGGATCAGCTGTTCAGTCGGGTTGGCGCCGCCGACGATCTGGCGCGGGGGCGATCGACGTTCATGGTGGAGATGGTCGAGACGGCGGCGATCCTGAACCAGGCGGGGCCGCGGGCGCTGGTGATCCTCGACGAGATCGGGCGGGGAACGGCGACGTATGACGGGCTTTCCATCGCCTGGGCGGTGCTCGAGCATCTGCATGACGTGAACCGTTGCCGGGCCTTGTTCGCGACGCACTACCACGAGCTGACGGTGCTGGCGTCGAAGTTGGCGGGGCTGCGGAACGCGACCGTTTCGGTGCGGGAGTGGAAGGGCGACGTCGTGTTCCTTCACGAGGTGCGGGAGGGGGTGGCGGATCGGTCCTACGGCGTGCAGGTCGCGCGGCTGGCGGGCCTGCCCGGCGCGGTGGTCGAGCGCGCGCGGGTAATCCTCGAGACGCTGGAGAAGGGCGACCGCGAGCCGGGGCGGAAGGCGCGGGCGCTGGTGGACGACCTGCCGCTGTTCAGCGTCGCGGCGCGCGCGGCGCCGGTGGCTGCCGAAGCGTCGGCGGTGGAGGTGCTGCTTGCGGGGGTGGAGCCTGACGAGCTGTCGGCGCGGGAGGCGCTGGCGCTGGTCTATGAGCTGAAGGGGCTGGCGAAGGGGTGACGCGGGGCGGGACATAACACAATGTTATCTCGGCAAGTCAATGATATTAAAGCATTATGCTGCAAAGTTCCGCTCTTGATCCTTCGTCAATTTGTCCGTCGACAAATCGACGCGCGTCCGCCCTCCCGGGGGCAGGCGCGATTCTCGCGTCCACCAGAGCGGCCACGCGTCGATCGAGAGCGAAGGAAAATCTGAACCCCCCGCGCCCTCCGCCATGGGCTTCAGGCATCGGATCGGCGAAACTCCACACCATGGAGTTTCGGTGTCCGATCCGGGGACAATCGCCGGCGCATCAGCCATGGAAGGGAGCAAGTGTCGCGGCTAACTCTGGGGGGTTCTTGTTGGTCGGTTGGTGTCGCCTTTTTCGGGCCAGCGCCCATCGTTGCGACGTTCGCGGTTTTCCTGGATGAGCTTATTCAACCATGACAATTTGCGATACAGGCACCAAATGGCGAGCGAATCCACGCCTTACATACATTTACTGGGGCGGCGTGGCGGGACCGCCGGAGGAGACGCCGACCTGGGCGGGGCGGAGGAGGCGGTCGCCGATGGTGAATCCGGTTCCCATGACCTGGATGACGTCGCCGGCCTTCGTGCCCGGCACCGGCGCTTCGAACATGGCCTGGTGGAGGTTGGGGTCGAAACGCTCGCCCGGCTCGGGGGCGATGGGCATGATCTTGTTCTTCTCGAAGGCCGACAACAGCGCGCGCTGCGTCAGCTCGATGCCCTCGAACAGCGCCGGGGCTGCGGCGCGCACCGCGTCGGTCGCGTGTTCGAGCGCGCGCGCAAAGTTGTCGTAGACCGGCAGAAGATCGCGCGCGAATCGCGTGGCGCCGTAGACCTCGGCGTCGCGGCGGTCGCGGTCGGCGCGCTTGCGGACGTTCTCGGCGTCGGCAAGGGCGCGCAGGAGGCGGTCCTTGAGCTCGGCGGACTCGGCGCGAAGGGCGGAAATCTCGTCGGCCTCGATCGCCTCGTCGGAAATCTCCTGATCCTCGTCGAGGATCGCCTCGATGTCGTCGAGAAACTCGTCGTCGAACTCGTCCGTCTTGCGGTCTTTGACCATCTGTCGCCTCGTTAGCCCTTGCTTCGGTCCGACACCAGCCGGCCGACCAGCTGAGCGGTGTAGTCCACGATCGGCACGATGCGGCCGTAGTTGAGCCGCGTCGGCCCGATCACCCCGACCGCGCCGATAATCTTGCGATCGGCATTCATATAGGGAGAGACCACGAGAGAGGAACCGGAAAGTGAAAAAAGCTTGTTCTCGGACCCGATGAAGACGCGGACGCCGTCGCCGCCTTCGGTGAGGTCGAGAAGCTGGGCAAGGTCGCGCTTGCGTTCGAGGTCGTCGAACAGCAAGCGGATGCGTTCGAGCTGGATCGCGCTATCGGCGCCGTCGAGAAGGTTCGCCCTGCCACGGACGATCAGCCGGTCCCGGCTGCCCTCGCGGTCCTCGGACCAGACCGCAACGCCGTCTTCGATCAGGCTCGCAGACAACGTGTCGAGCTCGGCGCGGCGCTTCGCGATCTCGGCCGTCACGGTCGCGCGCATTTCGCCCAGGGTCCTGCCCTGAAGGATCGCGTTGAGGAAATTGGCGGCCGCCTGCATCGCCGAAGGCGTGAGGCCGATCGGCGGCGCGAACAGCCGGTTCTCGACGTTTCCGTCGGCGGTGACGAGGACGACCAGCGCGCGGTCGGGGGCCAGCGAAACGAATTCGATGTGGCGGATCGGCGAGGCCGTTTTCGGGGCCAGCACGAGGCTGGCGCTGTGTGTGAGGCCCGACAGCATTTCGCCGGCGCGGTCGAGGGCGGCGCCGATGTCGCGTTCGTTGCCGCCGAGGACGCGTTCGATCTCGGCCCGTTCGGCGCCCGACACGTCGCCGACCTCGAGGATGCCGTCGACGAACATTCGCAAGCCAAGCTGGGTCGGAACCCGGCCGGCGCTGACATGCGGGCTGTCGAGCAGGCCGAGGAATTCAAGGTCCTGCATGACGTTGCGGATCGTCGCGGGCGACACGCCTTCGGGGAGGGCCCGGGCGAGCGTGCGTGAGCCGACCGGCTCGCCGGTGTCGAGGTAGGTCTCCACCAGCCGGCGAAACACCTCGCGGCTGCGGTCGTTCATGTCGGCGAGCGGCGAGCGGGGCGCGGTCAAGGGCGGCCTTGCGTATGGGGGCGACCCCCTGACTTAGGCAGCCCGGAGGTGCGGGTCAATCGGCCGAAGGCTGGACGGGACGCGCGGCCCCCGCTATGAACCCGCGGAGTTCATCCATGGGAAGGATCCCGATGCGCCCCTCCGGCCGCGCCCCCGACGCCTTGCGGGACATCAGCATCGAGACAGGGGTCTCGCGCCATGCCGAAGGCTCGTGTCTGATCCGCATGGGCGAAACGCATGTGCTGTGCACGGCGAGCCTCGAGGAGAGCGTGCCGCCGTTCCTGCGCAAGACCGGGCTCGGTTGGGTCACGGCGGAGTACGGCATGCTGCCGCGCGCAACGACAACGCGGAACCGCCGCGAAGCCGCCGCGGGCAAGCAGACCGGGCGCACGGTCGAGATCCAGCGGCTGATCGGGCGGTCGCTGCGGGCGGGCGTCGATCGGGTGGGGCTTGGCGAGCGGCAGATCACCGTCGATTGCGACGTGATCCAGGCCGACGGCGGCACGCGCTGTGCGGCGATCACCGGGGGTTGGGTGGCGCTGCGGCTCGCGGTGAACAAGCTGATGGGTCGCGGCGACATCAAGAGCGACCCGCTGACCGCGCATGTCGCGGCGGTCAGCTGCGGGATCTATGGCGGGACGCCGGTGCTCGATCTGGACTACGCCGAGGACAGCGTCGTCGGCACCGACGCGAATTTCGTCATGACCGGGGCGCTCGCGCTGATCGAGGTGCAGGGCAGCGCGGAGGGTGCGACTTTCTCGCGCGTCGAGCTGGAGCGGATGCTCGATCTGGCCGAGCGGGGGGTCGCCGTCCTCGTCGCGGCGCAGACCGCGGCGGTCGCGTGATCCGGCGACTGACCGGGCCTCGGCTGGTCGCGGCGACCCATAACGCCGGCAAGATCGCGGAGATCGCGGCGTTGCTGGCCGACTGGCCGATCGAGATCGTGTCGGCTGATGCGCTGGGGTTGCCGGAGCCGGAGGAGACCGAAGCGACGTTCGTCGGCAACGCGCGGATCAAGGCGCATGCCGCGGCGCGTGCCAGTGGCCTGCCCGCGCTCGCTGACGACAGCGGCATCGAGATCGACGCGCTGGACGGGGCGCCGGGGGTCTACACCGCCGATTGGGCGGCGACGCCGACCGGGCGGGATTTCGTGCTGGCGATGACGCGAGCCTGGAGCGCGCTCGAACGCGCCCGGGAGCCCGAGCCGTGGACAGCGCGGTTTCGCTGCACGCTGGCGCTGGCCTGGCCCGACGGACACGACGAGATCTTCGAGGGCAAGCTCGAGGGGCGGTGCGTCTGGCCGATGCGGGGCGCGGACGGGCACGGATACGACCCGATGTTCCAGCCCGACGGCCACACGCTGACGCTCGCCGAGATGGACCCAGCCGAAAAGAACCGGATCAGCCATCGGGCGGACGCGTTCGCGAAACTCAAGGTCGGGCGCCTTGGCTGAGCGGGCCCCGGTCGAGGATTGGCGGGCCGGCGGTTTCGGCGTCTACGTGCATTGGCCGTTCTGCGCGGCGAAATGTCCGTACTGCGATTTCAACAGCCATGTGCGCGGAGGGGTCGATCAGGCGCGTTGGCGCGCGGCGCTACTCGCCGGAATCGCGGCGGCGGCGGCGCGCTTGCCGGGACGCGAGGTCGATACGGTGTTCTTCGGCGGCGGCACGCCGAGTCTGATGCCGCCCGACACCGTCGCCGCAGTGATCGGCGCCATCGCATCGGCGTGGCGCCTCGCGCCAGGCGCCGAGATCACGCTCGAAGCCAACCCCACATCGGCGGAGGCCGGGCGGTTCAGGGCCTATGCCGAAGCGGGCGTCACGCGCCTGTCGATGGGGATCCAGGCGCTCGACGATCGCGACCTTCGGGCGCTTGGCCGGATGCATACGGTGGCGGAAGGACGGGCGGCGTTCGATCTGGCTCGGGCGGCGTTCGGCCAGGTCAGCTTCGATCTGATCTATGCGCGGCAGGGGCAAGGGCTGGCGGCGTGGCGGGCCGAGCTTGGCGAAGCCATCGCGATGGCGGTCGACCATCTGTCGCTTTATCAGCTAACCATCGAGACGGGAACGCGGTTTGGCGAGCTGGCGGCGCGGGGCGGGTTGCGCGATCTGCCGAGCGAGGGCCACGCGGCGGACCTTTACCTGATGACGCAGGACATCTGCGGGGCGGCGGGTCTGATCGGGTACGAGACGTCAAATCATGCGCGAGCCGGCGCCGAAGGCCGGCACAATCTGATCTACTGGCGTTACGGCGATTATGTTGGCATAGGGCCCGGCGCGCATGGCCGGATGACGTTCGCCGGAACCCGATGGGCGAGCGAGACGATCCGTCGCCCGGAGGACTGGCTGGAGGCCGTCGAGCGCGATGGCGTCGGGGAGACGCCGCTTGAGGTGATCCCGGCGGAGGATCAGGCGAATGAGATGCTGATGATGGGGCTGCGGCTGCGCGAGGGGGTCGATCTTGCGCGATTTGCGGCGCTTGGAGGTCGCCCGGTTTCGGCCGCGGGCGTCGGAACGCTGGTCGATCTCGGGATGATCGAGCGGCGGGGCGCCCGGATGGCTGTCACTGAAGCTGGGCGGCCGGTGCTGAATGCGGTGTTGAATACCCTTTTAAATCAATAGGTTCGCCCTTCGCGTGATCGGTCTAGCGGCCCAGGAGCTGGCACAGGCCGTCAAGCTCCTCTAGCGAGGCGTAGCGGATG
>JBBRUZ010000155.1:0-8130 GCA_038247355.1 Rhodobacterales bacterium | reverse complement strand
TCGGCAAGGCGAACTTCATCGATGGCGTGATCGAAGGCGGCGCGGTGCGCGTGGGGCCGGCGTTGATCCGGACGACGCCGCACGCGGCCTTCATCGACCGCTCACCCGTGACGATCGCCTGCCGTCCGGAGGCGACCGAACTGGGCGCGGCGGACGCGAACGGCCCGTCCGGAGCGAACGGCCTTCCCGCCGAGATCGTCTTCGTGCGCGATCTGGGGCCGGTGCAGGAGGTGCATCTGCGCACGTCCGCCGGCATGGTGACGGTCGAACAGGCGGGGTCGGCGCGGTCGATGGCGCTGGCCCCCGGAGAGCGCGCGTTCGTGCGTTTCCCGCCCGAGGCGATCCGGGTGTTTCCGCGCACCGTCGAGGCGGCCGCGTGACGGCGATCGAGGCACGGGCGCTCGATGCCGCGGCGGAGCACGGCGCCTCGGTCCGGCGGCCGTTCGCCTGGTTGTTCGCGGCAATCGTGATCTTTCTTTGCCTTGTGCCGTTCCTTTTCGTGATCGTCATCAGTTTCGGGGAAAAGATCGAAGGCGCAGCCTGGCGCTGGGCATTCGACGCAACCAATTATCGGCGGTTTTTTGTCGGGGCGGATTGGCCGGCCACGATCTCGTTTCTTTATCTGCAGAAAATGTGGTATTCACTTTACTTCGCGGTGATCGCAGCCATCGTCGCGGTCCTTGTGGCGTTTCCGTTCGCCTATCTGATCACGCGCCAGTCGCGACAGGCGCAGACGCTGTGGCTGATCTTCCTGCTGTCCAGCCTGGCGCTGTCCGAGGTGTTCATCGTCATGGGCTGGGACATCCTGCTGTCGAACCGCTCGGGCCTGCCGATGGTGTTGCGCGAAACCGGCGTGACCGACTGGCTGAAGGCCGAGGGGTATTTCGACACGCTGCGGGCATGGGGTCTCGCCAATCCGCGCGACGTCAGGTTCAAGACCTCGGATTTCGCCACGATCCTGACCATGACCTACCTGGTCTTTCCCTATGCGGTGATCCTGCTCTATCCGGGCCTCTCCCGGATCGATCCGTCGATGGTCGAGGCGGCGCGGACGATGGGCGCGGGGCCGCTCGCGGTGGTGCGGACGGTGGTGCTGCCGCTGGTCGCCGCGCCCTTGTTCGGAACGGTGCTGCTGCTCTTTGTCTATCTGCTCGGCGTTTACGTGGCGATCACGGTCTTCGCCGATCCGGCGAAACAGACGCTGGCGGTCTCGGTATATGACAGCGTGCGCGGCGCCACGCTCGACGCGCCGTTCGGGTCGGCGCAGGCGGTCATCCTGTTGCTGACCGCGGGCGGGTTTCTCGGCGCGAGCCTCTGGCTGAAACAGCTGGCGGAGCGGCCCGCGTGACCGGGCGCGTGGTGGGCCGGGGGTTCCTCGGGATGTGCGCGCTGTTCGTTCTGGCGCCCATCGTCGTGGTCTGCGCCGCCGCATTGAACGGCGGACGCACGATGGACTTTCCACCGACAGACGTGACGCTGGTGCGGTTCGTCGAGTTTTTTGTCACCGAAGAGGTCTGGGTGCGTGCGCTGACCAATTCGGTGGTCATTGCGGTGGCGAGCGCGTTGCTGGCGGTGCTGATCGCCTGGCCCATCGCCTATGCGCTGTGGCGGCGCGACAGTCCGGCGGCGAAGGCCCTGGCGGCGCTGGCGGCGCTGCCGTTCGCGCTGCCGCCCATCGTGCTCGGGGTGGGACTCGGGTTCCAGTGGGGGTTTCTCGGCGCGCTCGGCTCGATCTGGTCGGCGGTCCTGAGCCATGCGGCGCTGTTCGCGGCGCTGCCGCTCGTCACCGTGTCGATCGGGCTACAGTCGATCGACCGCGCGCATCTCGACGCCGCGGCGACGATGGGGGCGACGGACGGCGTGATCTTTCGCACCATCGTGCTGCCGCAGACGCTGCCTTACACGGCTTCGGGGTTCTTTTTCGCGCTGGTGCTGAGCTTCAACGAGTTCATCGTGATGTTTTTCGTCTCGTCCTCCGCCTATGCCACCGTGACGCTGCAAATCTTCAATTCGCTGCGTAACGGCTTCACGCCAACGATGGCGGTCGGCGCGATCACGTTCATCGTCGTCTCGGTCGTCGCCTTTTCGCTGGTGGCGCGCTTCGGCGACCTGCCCCGGCTGATGGGCGCCGATCCGGCCCGCTCGTCCTGAGGAGGTCTTGATGCCCGTACAACCGATCCTCGTCGGCCGCGCCGTCGTTCTGGTTATCGACATCCAGAAGGGCGCGTTTCTCGACGGCTACGACAACGGCATTCCGTTCATGCCCGGTTACCGCGACGCGATGTTCCGCGCCAGGCGGGTTATCGACGCCGCCCGCGCCGCCGGCGCGCCATTGGTGTTCTTTCAGGAGGCGCATCGCCCGGCCATGATCGATTTCGGCCGCGAACTCGACGGCGCGGAGGGCGTGCATTGCATCGAGGGCGCCATTGGCACAGGGATCGCCATCGAGGAAACCGGTTTCCGTGCAGACGACCTTTTCATCCGAAAGCGTCGCTATTCGTGTTTCTTCGGCACCGAACTCGAAATTCTGCTGAAAGGCCTCAGGGCGGAGACGCTGATCCTGATCGGCGGCATGACCGACGTGTGCGTCCACTACACGTTCGTCGACGGCCACCAGCACGATTACCATTGCCGCGTCGTCACTGATTGCGTCGGCGGCACGTCGGCCGCCGCGCACAAGGCGTCGCTCGCGGCGATGGAGTATCTGCAGACCGGGGCGTGTCGCCGCGCCGACGAGATCGTCGCGGCGATGGCCGGGCGCGAGGTCGCGCCGGTCTGACCACTCTTCAAACGGATCGGACCCTGCGCGGACGCAACATTTGCGTTTGTTTCCCGAACCCCGCGTCAAACTGAACAAAATTTGTTGCGCAGGCGCCCTGTCCTCCAGCGCGAGGTCAGGGCGTGCCTCAGGAGGTCGCGGTGATCGCCCACGACGACGCGCTGCGCCAGACCGACACCGCGCGGATGGAGCCGCCGCTGACCGTCACGTACGGCGCGCGGCGCGACGCCGCCGCACCGTTTGCCGATCTGCTGGTCCGGCGGATAGCGGCGAGCCGCTGGCGTCGCTGCAGGTCACGCAACCGCCGGAACTGCGGCTCCGCGCCTCGACCGCCGCGCCTAGAGCGTGATCCAGACGCCGTTCTTTGCCGAGGATCGCACGCACGCGTCGACGAACGCGACGCCAGCGACGCCGTCCTCGACGGTGGGAAACACCACGTCGGCCGGAGCGGGAGCGCCGGCCTGCCGCGCCCGGATCGCGCGCGCGGTCTCGGCGTAGATATTGGCGAACCCTTCGAGATAGCCCTCCGGATGGCCGGCAGGCGTGCGGGTCACGCGCGCGGCTTCCGGACCGGTCCCGGCGCCGCCACGCGTCAGCAGCCGCCGCGGTTCGCCGAGCGGCGTGTGCCACAGTCGGTTCGGGTTCTCCTGCTCCCAGTCGAGCCCGCCGGTCTCGCCGAAAACGCGCAGCCGCAGCGCGTTCTCGCAGCCCGAAGCGACCTGGCTGCACCATAACATGCCGCGCGCGCCGCCCTGAAAGCGCAGCAGGATGTGGCCGTTGTCGTCGACCCGCCGCCCGGGCACGAAGGCTTGCAGGTCGGCGGCGAGCTGCTCGAGCTTCAGCCCGGTGACGAAGCTAGCGAGATTGAACGCATGCGTGCCGATATCGCCGATGGAGCCGCCCGCCCCGGTGCGCGCCGGATCGGTGCGCCACTCCGCCTGCTTCTGGCCGCTGCCCTCGAGCGGCGTCGCGAGCCAGTCCTGCGCGTATTCGGCCTGGACGACGCGGATCGGCCCGAGCAGGCCCTCGGCGATCATCGCCCGCGCCTGTCGGATCATCGGATAACCGGTGTAGTTGTGCGTCAGGATGAACAGCGCGTCGGAGTCCGCCGCCGCCTTCGCCAGCTTTTTCGCGTCGGCAAGCGTCGCGGTCAGCGGCTTGTCGCAGATCACGTGGATGCCCCGTTTCAGGAACGCGCGGGCGACGGGGGCGTGCATGTGGTTCGGCGTGACGATCGCCACCGCCTCGATGCCGTTCTTGCGGCGCGCCTCGCGCTTCGCCATCTCCTCGAAGTCGTCGTAGGTGCGGTCCGGCGCGAGACCGAGCGCGCGCCCGGACTCCTGCGCCTTCGCGGGCATGGCGCTCAGCGCGCCGGCCACCAGTTCGAACTCGCCGTCCATACGCGCGGCGATCCGGTGCACGCCGCCGATGAACGCGTCCTTGCCGCCGCCGACCATGCCGAGCCGGATGGGCGGCTGGCGCGTCTCGCTGCTGCCTTCGATGGTCATGGTTTCCGTTTCCCTTTTTCGGGCCCTTGTTCGGGCGACAGCCGCGTTTTCAGGCGATGCCGAGCATGCGGCGGTTTGCGGCGTCGTCCGTGCCGCCGCCGGCGAAATCGTCGAAGGCCCGTTCGGTCACGCGGATGATGTGGCTGCGCACGAAGGCCGCGCCTTCGCGGGCGCCGTCCTCGGGATGCTTGAGCGCGCATTCCCACTCGACCACCGCCCAGCCGGCGAAATCGTACGCCGTCAGCTTCGAGAACACCGCGCCGAAATCGACCTGGCCGTCGCCGAGCGACCGGAACCGGCCCGCCCGCTGGACCCAGGGCGCGTAACCGGAATAGACGCCCTGTCGCCCAGTCGGGTTGAACTCGGCGTCCTTGACGTGGAACATCCGGATCCGCTCGTGATAGATGTCGATGTTCTCGAGATAGTCGAGGCATTGCAGCACGTAATGCGACGGATCATACAGCATGTTGGCCCGCGGATGGCCGCCGACGCGGTCGAGGAACATCTCGAACGTCGTGCCGTCGAACAGATCCTCGCCCGGATGGATTTCGTAGCAGACGTCGATCCCGCAGCTGTCGGCGTGGTCGAGGATCGGTCGCCAGCGCCGGGCGAGTTCGTCGAAGGCCGCGTCGATCAGGCCCGCCGGTCGTTGCGGCCACGGATACAGATAGGGCCAGGCGAGCGCGCCGGAGAACGTCGCCATCGCGGTCATGCCGAGGTTTTTCGACGCGGTCAGCGCCAGCTTCACCTGCTCGACCGCCCATTCCTGCCGCGCTTTCGGATCGCCGCGGACGCCGGCCGCCGCGAAGCCGTCGAAGCCCTCGTCATAGGCCGGATGGACCGCCACCAACTGGCCCTGCAGGTGCGTCGAGAGTTCGGTGACGGCGACGCCGTTCGCGGCGGCCACGCCTTTGAACGCGTCGCAATAGTCCTTCGAGCCCGCCGCCTCGGCGAGGTCGAAGAACCGCCCGTCCCACGACGGGACCTGCACGCCGGCGTAACCGCAATCGGCCGCCCACTTCGTGATCCCGTCCCAGGTGTCGAACGGCGCCGCATCTCCGGCGAATTGCGCCAGGAACAGGGCAGGGCCCCGCATCGTCTTCATCGTCGATCCTCCCCTCGGGTTTTGGGCAAGCATTCCAGCGGAATGCCGCCGGGCGCAAGCTCCGAGCGGCCGTTCAGGCGATTTGGCGCGGACCGACGCGCGCAGCGCGGGGCTTGGAAGATCGGCCGGGAGACGATAGAAAACTCGACGAGGCGACCCGACGCTGGTTGCGGGATCGCGACGCCGGGGCTCCGTTGTACGTTAAAATCGCCGTCGTCGTCGTTTTCTTCGTTCTGAATACACGCTCGGCGTCGGATCGGTCGTCGTCGCGATCATCTATCCGTCGCTGATCGTCGGCGAACTCGTGCCGAAGCAGATCGCGCTGCGCAATCCCGAAGCGGTCAGGATGCGGGTGGCGCCCGCGATGCGGATACTTATCGCGGGTCGCGGCGCCGGTGGTCCGGGTGCTTGACGCGGCGGGCAAGGCCGTGCTGCGCCTGCTCGGTCAGGGCGGTCCGTCGCCGGAGACAGTCACCGAGGAGGAGGTGCGTTCGCTGGTCGCCGAGGCCGAGAGCGCGGCATGCTCGAGACCGAGGAGCGCGACATGATCTCCGGCGTCATGCGCCTCGCGGAACGCACCGCACGCGGCCTGATGACGCCCCGTCGACGTCGGGATGCCTGATATCCGAGACGATTTCGCCACGCTGCACCGTACGGCGCGCGAAACCCGACGCTCGCGGCTCCCGGCACGGGACTGCGACCGTGACGAGGTCATCGGCGTCCTGCGCACCAAGGACCTGATCGCCGCGAAGGAGGTTTCCGACACGCCCGACATCCGGTCGCCGAAGCAGATATCGCCGGTCGTCGCCGACACCTCGCGGGCGCTCGACGTGATCAAGGCGCTGCGCGCATCGACCGTTCATATGGCGCTGGTCTTCGATGAGCACGGCAACTTCGAGGGGCTTGTCTTGTCCGCCGAAGTGTTGCACCCGACCCGCCTCGTCCCGACCATCCGCCCCGACGGTGTCCTGAACCCGGCGATGCCGGACTTCGGCGCCGACGTGGCGCGGTTGGGCGAGATCACCGGCGCCGACACCGCCCGCATGAGCGGCTGTCTCGACGCGCTGCGCCAGCGTCGCGCCCATTTCAAGGCCCATGGCGCGACGGCCACCGACCACGACATTCCCGACCTGATGACCGTCCGTCCCGATCCGCCCGAAGCGCAGGCGCTGCTCTCGAAGGCGCTGGCGGGCACGATCGACACCTCGGAGGCGATCCGTTTCCACAACCGGCGCTCGTCGAACGCGGTGGTCCGCGCCCGCTTCGGCCGCGATGTGGGGGCGGACATCCCGCACCGCGTCGACTGGGTGGACGGCCTGAGCGTGCTGCTGAACCGCGTCGGCAACGAGCGGTCGCTGCACATCATCGCCTTCACGCTCGATGAAAGCGCCTACGCCCGCGAGCCGGCGCCGATGGCCGGGCACTGGCCGGCGCTGCGCGTCGGGCCGCCCTGGTGGTTCCACGACAGCCCGAACGGCATCGCGCGCTATTTCGATCAGGTGGCCGAGACCGCGGGTTACCGCAATCTCGCCGGCTTTAGCAACGACACCCGGGCGCTGCTGTCCATCCCCGCGCGCCATGACATGTGGCGCCGCGCCGTCGCCCGGCATCTCGCCGGCCAGATCGGCGCCGGGCGCTTCGGGATGGCCGACGCCGAGGATCTCGCGCCGTTGCTGGCGCAGGGCCTCGCGCGGGACGCCTACAAGCTGGACGCCGCGTGAAACGCATCGTTCATCTCGGGGTGGGCAACTTCCACCGCGCGCATCAAGCCTGGTACACCCATGTCGCCAACGCAGCGACCGGAACCGGCTGGCGGATCACCGGCGTCTCGCTGCGCCGCCCCGACATGCGCGACGCGCTGCGCCTGCAGGGCTACGCCTACACTCTGGTCGTGCGCGATGCGGGCGCAACCGAGATGATCGACATCCGGGTGATCGAAGACATCCTCGTCGCCGCGGAGCGCCCGGAGGCCGTCATCGCCGCGATCGCCGATCCCGACACCCACGTCGTCACGCTGACCGTCACCGAGAAGGGGTATGACCTCGACGCAGCCGGCAGCCTGCGGCTTGACGCGCCGCGCGTCGCGGCCGATCTCGCGGGGCGCCCTCCGGCGACCACCATCGGCCTGCTCGCGGCGGGTCTTGCGCGCCGCGCCGTGACGGGACGGCCGGTCACCGTTCTCTGCTGCGACAATCTGCCCGACAACGGCGTGAAACTCGGCGCCGCCGTGCGGACCTATGCCGCCGCCGCCGGGCTCGGCATCGCCGACTATCTCGACGCAGCCGTCGCCTTCCCCTCCTCGATGGTGGACCGTATCACGCCCCACACCGATGCCGCCCTGCGCGCCGAGGTCGCGGCCAGCGGTCATCCGCCGCAGGCGCCGGTGGCGACCGAGGGCTTCACCGAATGGGTGATCGAGGACCGCTTCGCCGCCGAACGCCCGCCCTGGCACGCAGCGGGCGTAGTCTTCGTCGCCGAAGTCGCGCCGTTCGAGATGCGAAAGCTCCGGATGCTCAACGGCGCACACAGCTATCTGGCCTATGCCGGAACGCTGGCGGGCCACGTGTTCGTGGATCAGGCGGTATCGGACCGGGCGCTCGCGCACGGCGCCGCGGCGTTGATGGACGAGGCGGCCGAAACGCTGCCCGACGCGGTGCGATCCACGGCGCCCGCGTATCGCGACGCGCTGCTCGCCCGGTTCGGCAATCCGACCATCGAGCACCGCCTGCGCCAGATCG
>JBBRUZ010000154.1:0-8187 GCA_038247355.1 Rhodobacterales bacterium | reverse complement strand
TGTCGCGCAGCACCACAGCCCCCGGATCACCGGTAAGCCGATCGGTCCGGCTTTCGATCCGAAGAGACCGGTTGAAACAGGCGACAACTGGCTTCAGCTTTTCACCCATGCGCGTGTCCGATCTTGCTCTCAAATCATGCCAGACAATCTGATTCTAAAGCACTTTTAGGCACGCGCAACAACCTTCAGGCGATTTCGGTGACTAAGGCGGGTTGAAGCGAGCCCCACCGCCGCGCACGGCGGCCGTCAAGGCCGAGGAGCGGCAATGTTCTCTCGTGAGGGTGCGCGAGCTGCAATTCACAAATTTTTAAGGAACAATGCGACCGCCCGGCGATTCTTCGGACAGTGCGCACGCCTATAAACCCATCGTGGAAAAAGCGCCAGCGCCGACAGCGATTCCAAAGGAGATATCCATGAATCAGAAAGAATGGAGTGACCCGGCCGGAGGCGCCCAGGCGTCGCCCGGCGAACCGTCCGGGCAGGAGTATCTCCGGGAGGAGAAGCGCGCCGCCGAACGTCTGGTCGATGACGCCAAGGCCGCGGCGTCCTCCGCCGGAGCTCAGGCGAAGGAAGCGGCGGCCGACAAGGCCGAAGAGCTCCAAGGTATCGCCGCCAGCCATTTTCGGAAATTCGCCGACGCCGTTCGCATGGCCGGCGACGACCTCGCGGAAAAGGATCCCGGCCCGGTTTCGGACATCGTCCGCCAGGCCGCACAAGGACTCGAACAGTTCTCGGGCTCGCTCGGGCGGCAATCTCCCGCCGAAATGATCGACGGCTTTCGCAACTTCGGTCGGCAGAACCCCGTGGGTTTTCTCGCTGGCGCCATGCTTGCCGGTTTCTCGCTTGCCCGGTTCGCCGGTAGCGGCGCGCCTTCGGGCCCGGGTAAAACGGCGTCGCGAGAGTCGACCCGGACAGTCCACGGCGCCTCGCCCGACCCAGGCAGGTCGCAGCGACACGATGAACCGGACGCCATGACCGGCGGCGGGCAGTCTCCGGAGTTCGGCGCGGGAAGCGAAGATTTTGGCAAGCCGATGACCCCGGGAATGCCCGGCGACGCGCCATACGACCGGCCGACATCGGGAGCATCGTCATGATCGCCGGAGATGACAGAACCGATCCGCGACCGGTCTCTGGCCTGCTGACCGATCTTGTCCACCAGATGACCTCGCTGTTTCGTACGGAAATCAGTCTGCTGAAGTCCGAGACCAAGGACAACTTCCGCGCGATCGGAGCTGCGTTGATCACCGTCGTCGTCGGCGCCGCCTTTGTGCTCGCGGCGTTGATCGTACTCGTGCAGGCCGTCGTCGCCGGGCTGGTGAGCGCGGGCCTCAGCGTCTGGGTCGCTTCGCTCATTGTCGGCGTGGTTCTTGCGGTCGTCGGCGGCGTGATGGTGAAAAAGGGGGCCGATAACCTGTCCCCGGCTGGAATGACGCCCGATCGCACCGTCCGTCAGATGGAGAAGGACGTGAACCTCGTGAAGGAGACGGCGAAATGACCGACCAGACATCAGGAGAACTCGAGCACGAAGCCGAGAAGATTCGCGCGGACATTGCGCAGACGGCCGAAGCGATCCAGGACAAGATGAGCCCCGGCAAGATTGTCGACGAGCTCATGGGTTATTTGAAGGGGTCGGACGGCTCGGTTGCGCTCGACAATCTGCGACGTCAGGCGCGGGATAACCCCATGGCCCTCGCGATGATCGGATCAGGCGCCGCCTGGTTGATGTTAGGCGGCGGCGCGGCGTCGCCGACGGCGTCGGAGCCCCCCCGCAGCCGCGGCTTCCTACGGGGCGGCGACGTTCGCCGACGGCGGAAGCACTGGCGGGCCGACCGAGCGGCAGTCGCCCCTCGGCAGTGACCACCAGCCGCAATCGCCGGAGGCGGGTGACGAGTCGGGTGGTCTGGCCGACAGGGCGAGCGACTATGCGCAACGGACCCAGGAGGCTGCCAGCGCCACCTCGGCGCGACTGCGGGACGCGGTCGGGGGCGTCAAGGAGCAGTTGCACGGCTATCGGCAGGACGCGTCCGCGACCGGTCGGCGCGCGGCGGAGAACGTTCGGGATTACGCGGACAGCGGACGACGGAGCCTGACGGACGCGCTCGACCGCGAACCGCTCGTGCTCGGGGCGATCGGCCTCGCCGTCGGCGCGGCGCTGGGGGCCATGTTGCCAAGCACGCGCTTCGAGGACGAGACCTTAGGCAAGACCCGCGACTCGCTCGTGCATGACGCCGGGCGCGCCGTCGACCGCGCTGCGGAGAGCGCGCAGCATGTCGCCAGCGAGGCCCTTGAGGCCGCGCGAACCGCTTCCGAGGAGGAGGGCCTCACGATCGAGGGAAAACCCGTCGTCGAGCGACTGGGAGATGTGGCGAAGGTGGCGCTTGCGGCCGGGGAACAGGCGGCGGAGCACAACACGGAAGTTGCGGACGCCAGCACCGACCACCCCCAATCATCGAAAGAGGAACAAATAACCCGGACCTGACGCGCAAGCGCCAGGATTGCAAATCTGAGCAAGATGCCGCGCTTGTTGGCCCAGGCGCGGCAACCGGATGGGGCGGCCGCGAGTGCCGCGCGGCACCCTCCGCCATTGGGCCTACATCGTCGGCGCGGACTGTCTGGCCCGGCGAGCGTCAGAACCCTTCCCACAATCCAGGCGTCGAGGCGATCTCCAGGAGGTTGCCGTCGGGATCGCGGAAATAAAGGCTATGTCCGCCACGTTTCCAATCTGATGTGCTCTCGATCTCAACGCCGTGAGCTTCCAGATGCGCCTTCCATTCCGGCAATTCCGACTGAGCAATGGCGAAGGCCACGTGAAGTGCGCCAGAACCGTCATGCGGCGGGATCAGTCCGCCGCCGGTTTGCACGGGCTCGAGGGTGCCGCCCCGGATAAACAGAAGCAGCACACTGCGGTCGTTGACGTTATAGGCGCGGAGCCGGTCGTCCGCATGAAGGATCTGCAGGCCCATGACTTCTTCGTAAAACGTAGCCGCGCGGCCAAGGTGATCGACATAAAGAGCAGTTTCGAGAACACAAATGAGGTTTGGCATATCGAGCCTCTATTCCTCGCCATTTTCATAGAGATGCAAGACACGGTCCTCGTACAGGCCCGCCACGAAGGTGAATTCGTGGCCTTTCTGAAAATCTTCGATCCGAAGGTGGGGGAATGCGAAATACTTCGACGGAACGTTCGCTTGCGTAGCGGCGAAGACGACCCGCGAGACGCCTGCGAACCGCAGCGCGGACAGGCACATCTCGCAGGGCTGGAGGGTCGAGATGATGACGCACTCCGATAGATCGGTTGTTTCAAGCACGGTCGCCGCACGGGTGATCGCGACCATTTCGGCATGTTTCGTCGGGTCGCACTGCAGATTGACCTCGTTCTCGCCGGTGGCGACGATCCGTCCATCCTTGAGCACGGATGCCGCTATTCCCGCTTTTCCGCTTTGCTGCGCCGCCTTGAGCGCGCGATCGACGGCTTCATTCATCGCCGTCCGTTCGGCGGCGGTGGGGGCAGTGGACATCAGAGTATCCTAATCGCCATGATGAAAGGTATGATCGGCAGTGGCTTGGGAGCGCAGCGCCTCACTGAACCGGCTCCGCGCCTACAAATTTCCAGGCCGCAGCTTCATCTCCGGGATTAAAGGTCTCGGCCTCGATCGGCACAATCTTATCGAAGGTTTCGATCATGGCCGCCGCGAACGTAGGCGCCCCCACGACTGCGTAACGCTTGACATGGGTGAGCGAACGAAATTGTGAAACAAGACTCCGCATGGAAAGCCCTGACGCCGCATCGAAAATTTCGAAGTTGTGCAGGATCAGCAGCATGTTCACAACTTCTCCGCGCTCGAACGCAGCGTTCATCACTTCCGCCATCTCGGCCATTTCCCCGGTCGTCACGCCGCCCCCGATCCGGAAAGCGTAGACCGAAGCCGCGTCAGTAACGATCTGCGTAATTTTCGCCGTAGTCAACACGCTTGGAGCGCGGCTGATGCATTCGGATCCTGCAGCTCTGACGCTGAAAGTTCTATTTTATCGACGCGGAGGAACATCGAGAGATTCCTTTTGTTCGGAGGGTCAGCGCGTAAATAACAGCGCATAAACAATTCGGGTTCGGTCTGTACCCGTTTGGCTAATTATGCCTACACGCCAGCTGTCGGACGCTCGTGGTCCAGTCGACCGGGCGTGCGCGCAGCGCTGTTGCTGCTGGCGTAACCGTAGAGCGTGATGGCGCCGAGGACGCCGAAGACGACTATCGCGATGAGTTGTTCCACTTGATGTCTCCTTGCTCGTTGTGATGTTCTGAACCCTCGAAACAGACAATCGTTCCCAAGGTGGGTGGTCAAAGCGCAAGCGATCACCTTCCGATGTGAGCCCGTCACGTGATGCTTGCCCAGCCGCCAGCCGCAGCGCTTTTCGCGCATCGCCTGCGCGCCGTTCCAAGCAACAATGACAGTGGAACGCATCGAACGGATCGGCGTTAAACGACGCATCGCCACGATGCACTCAAGAATGAGCCCACCTACCCATGAACAGTTATCCGGACGGGATCGACCTGAACGCCGGACTTGCGGTGTTGCGGCCAGAAATCGCGTTTGGTTCGTGCAGCGATGTCGTGGTCTGCGTGCCTGCACGGAACGAGGAGCGCCGACTTCCCGGCCTGATTTCGGCGCTTGGTCGCCAGACCCGGCGCGCTTCGGAGCGGCTGCGGGTGCTGCTCCTGCTCAACAACACTTTCGACGCATCCCGGCGCGCCGCCGAGCGTGTTCGAATCGAAGCGCCCGGCGTTGATCTGCGCATCGTCGAGCGGTGGTTCGGGGCAGCTTACGCACACGCCGGCTCGGCCCGCCGCGCCGCCATGGAGGCAGGCGCCGGATGGCTGGAGCGGGACGGAGTAAGCGGCGGTGTGATACTTACTACGGACGCGGACGCTGTGCCGCACGAAGACTGGGTGGCCGCCTCCTGCGCCGCATTGGAAGCGGGAGCGGATATCGCGGCAGCACACATCGCTGGTGATCCGACTGAGGAGGCGCGCTTTTCGGCCACGTTCCGCGCGGCGATCTCGGATGTCATGGCGGTGCGGGCGCTCGCGCGTGACGTGGAGGACCGGATCGATCCCATCCCCGGCGATCCGGCGCCCCGGCACACGGACCACACCGGCGGCGGGCTGGCGCTGCGGCTTGCGACCTATCGGGCGGTCGGCGGGTGCCCGGCGCTTTCATGCCGGGAAGACCTCGGTCTGGTCGACGCCGTTCGTCGCTTGGGGGGCGTCGTTCGGCATTGTCCGGCTGTTCGCGTGACCGTCTCGGCACGGATGCACGGACGCGCGGCGGGCGGGATGGCCAGCACGATCTCGGCCTGGTCGGAACGGATCGCCCAGGGCGGCGTCCTTCTGGTTCCGGATCCGGCGGAGCAGATCGAACACTGGCGCGCACGCGCCCGTGCCCGAACGGAGGCGGCTCGCGCTGCGGCACATCTGCCCGAGACGCTCGCGGCGAGGTCGATCGCCGCGATCCTCGCATCGCGATGTCCCGACCCGGTCGACTGGCGCGCTGAAATTCCTGCGCATGACGCAATGACAATTCTGGAGCACGCTCTCGATGTTCGTATCCGCCAGCGCAGCGCAGCCTGAACCGGTCCGCGATGACCTCGCTCGCGTGATCGAGGCGGCCGCCGCCCCATGCGACGCTGACAACACCTTTCCGCGCGCGGCGCTGGATATCCTCGTCGCTCGGGGTCTGACCACGCCGGAGGCGATGGTCCCCGACCTCGGCTGCGGCGAAATGGCTCGATTGCTCGGCCTGCTGGCCGAAGTCGGCCAGGGCGACGCGAGCGTCGGGCGGCTTCTCGAAGGTCATGCGAATGCGCTCGAACTTATCGGGCGAACTGCGCCGCAACCGCTGCGCAAGTGCGTTTTCGCCGCGGTCCGAAGCGGGGCGATCCTCGGGGTTTGGGGCGCGGACCCCGTCGAGGATCGGCTGCGGGTTTCGCGCCAGAGCGACGAATTGCGGCTCTCCGGCGCGAAGCTGTTCTGTTCGGGCGCCGACGGCCTCGACGCCGCAGTGGCCCTCGCCGACGGGCCCGACGATGGCCGCACGCTGCTACTCGTCCCCATCGACGGACGCCTCGACATCGATCGCAGCGCATGGCGACCGCTCGGCATGCGCGCGTCCGGCAGTCACAAAGTCGCGTTCGACGGCGTCACGCTCGCCGCGGCGCAGGCGGTGGTCTGCAGCGGCGCGGCCTATCTCGCCGATCCCTGGTTCATCGGGGGCGCGATGCGCTTCGCCGCGGTTCAATCCGGCGTCGCCCGCGGGCTCGCGGAGGTGGCCGCGGCGCATCTGGTCCGGCAGGAGCGCTCGAGCGCGCCGCATCAGGCGGCCCGGCTTGGCGAGATGGCCGTGGCGTTGGCCGGCCTCGATGGCGTGTTGGATGCGGCTGCGGTTGCATGGGACGCCGGCTGCGCGAAAGGCGCATCCAAAGGCGCTGCGGCGCACGCGGCGGCGTACGGCAATCTCGCGAGGGTCGCTGCCGAGCGCGCGCTGCTCGATGTCGCGGATCTCGTGCAGCGCGCCGTCGGCCTGAGCGGTCTGATCGCGCCCCATCCGCTGGAGCGACGGCTGCGCGATGCGCTGACCTACGTGCGGCAGCCGAACCCCGACGGGGCGCGCGAGGCGGTGGGTCGCGCGTTCGCGGCGGGGCTGTATCGGGTGGCGCATCCATGACCGCTGACCTGCTCTCTGCCCGGTCGGCGCTGGTCGTGGCCCCGCATCCGGATGACGAATCGCTCGGCTGCGGCGGTCTGATCGCCGCGCTGTCCGAGGTCGGCGCAACTTTGGGCGTGCTTTTCGTGACCGATGGGGGCGCCTCGCATCCTCGGTCACGGGCCTGGCCACGGCCGCGCCTCGCGATGCGCCGGGCGGAAGAGGCGGCCACAGCACTGGCCGCACTTGGCGCAGCCGGCGCGGCGCGCCTGCATCTCGATCTGCCCGACGCCGGCATCGAACCGGGCGATCCGGCATGGCGCGCGGCTTTGACGGGGGCGACGGCGTTCGTCGCGGCGATCAGGCCCGAAATCGTGCTTGCGCCATGGCGCCGCGACCCGCATTGTGATCACAGACATGCGCATGCGTTGACGCGCGAGTTGCTCGCCCGCGGGGGCTTTGAGCCCCGGTTGCTCGAATACGCCATCTGGCTCGATGAACTCGGCGCGCCCGAAGACAGGCCGCAGCCTGGCGAAGTCGACGTGGTTTCGCTAGACATCGCGCCCTGGCGCGTTCACAAGCGCATCGCCGTGGCGGCACATCGCTCGCAGTTGGGGCAGATTGTCGATGACGATCCCGATGGCTTCGCGCTGTCTGCTCGAACGGTGACGCGTCTCACCTCGGGGCCGGAGATCTATTTCGAGGCCCGCGCGTGACGCGGCGGATCGACGGGGCCGGCTTTCAGAGCAAGTTCGCGGCCTCGGACGACCCTTGGGCGTGCCGCACGTCGCGCAGCGAAGCCGTGAAGCGCCGCCGGGCGTTCGCGGGTCTGCCGCTTGTTAGCTCCGCGCTCGACGTTGCCTGCGGAGACGGCGCCGGGACGCGGGACATCGCAGCCCGGGCGTTGCGGACCGACGCGGTGGACGAAGCCGCGGCGGCGCTCGCCTCCGCTGCGCGCCTGATCGGGGACGATCCTCGCGTGCGGCTCCGCCGCGCCCGGCTGCCCGATCGGCTGCCGCGCGGTCGCTGGCGGCGCATCGTTGTGTCCGAGCTGGTCTACTATCTAGCGCCCCATCAGATCGCCGCGCTCGCGGATGCGGTCGTCGCGCGCCTCGAACCGGGCGGCGTCCTGATCGCCGTCCATCATCTCGTTCGCTTTGACGACGCGCGCACGCCGCCGGCGCAGGCGGCGGCGCTGTTCCACAGCCGTCTTGCACACGCGCTGGACCTGATTTCGTCGCATCGCTTCGGACGTTACGGCGTGGTGAAGTGGCGACGGCGGTGAGTCCAAATGGTTGCCATTCGATAAACGAACAACAGAATTCCTTTTAAGAGAAACACGCGCATGTGTGTCCGCGTGCGGACAGCCTTGGGCCGGCTGGGCGCGATCAGACGGATTCCGCATGAGCCAGCGCTCAGATCGCGCCGCGGAAAGGGAACGACATCTCGCAAACCAGACCTGTGGGCTCCCACCGCTTGTTCACGACCC
>JBBRUZ010000153.1:0-8254 GCA_038247355.1 Rhodobacterales bacterium | reverse complement strand
TCGGAACTTGCCCGACTCTCGCGCCGCATCACATTGATATCGCGGGGATTTTCAGAAATTGGCTCCGGCGGTAGGGATCGAACCTACGACCAATTGATTAACAGTCAACTGCTCTACCGCTGAGCTACGCCGGAACAACCGTTGGTGCCGAGCGCTCTGGCTTCGAGGTCGGGATGTCCGCGTCATCCATACTGACTTGAGGCCAAGGCGCCGATCGCCATCGTGGCGCGTTTCATAATGTCAGCACTTTGGCGTGTAAATAGCAAATTGGCCGTCCGGTCTCTGCGTGGTGCGATTCACCGCTGGAAAAGTCGATGAAAATTCGATCGAGCGGTCGGCATTTCGCCGGCCGCGCCGGTGGAAATGGCGACCCGATCGTGCGAACGATCTGGAGGCGCCGTTGCGAGTGCGGGCAAGGCCGGATGATTGCCGTGCAAACGATCGGTCCAGTCTCGTGCGCCGCGCAGCCGACCTCGTCCACCACGCGCCGTCAGACCGAGGCCGCGTTCGGCGCAGCGATGGCGAACAGGTCGATGTAGCGGGAGCGATCGGCGCCGGCCCGACGCGACCGACCTGGACGCGCGTCGTCGCAAAGGCTCGACGCCTGCCCGACCGCATCCGAACCGGCACTGCCGTGCGCGGCCGCTCATATCGTCTGGTCGTAAGCGCCCACGCTCGGTTCCGTCCGGATAAGCGCATCGAGATCAGCAAAGATCGCGCGCATCTCGGCCTCGCTGTGCGGGCTTTCGCAGACCACAACGAGATTGGGAGTGTTCGAGGACGCGCGCACGAGCCCCCAGGCGCCGTTTTCGAGCATCACCCGCGCGCCGTTCACCGTCACCACGCGCTCGATCCGCCGCCCGGCCAGCTCCCCGCCCGCGGCCTCCAGTTCGGCGATCCGCGTCACGATCCGCTCCAGCACCGCGTACTTGTCCCGATCGGGACAGAACGGCGACATCGTCGGCGTCGACCAGGTCCGGGGGAGGGCGCGCCGCAGGTCGGACATCGACTTGCCCGGATTGCGGTCCATCAGCTTGCATATCTCGACCGCGACGCGCATTCCGCAGTCGTAGCCCCGCCCGATCGGCTCGGCGAGAAAGTAGTGCCCCGATTTCTCGAAGCCGGCCAGCGCGCCCAGTTCCTTGACGCGGCGCTTCATGTGGCTGTGCCCGGTCTTCCAGTAATCGGCCTTCGCGCCACCCGCGATCAGCTCCGGGTCCGACGCGAACAGCCCCGTCGATTTCACGTCCGCGACGAAGGTGGCGCCGGGGTGCAGCTTCACCAGGTCTCGCGCGAGGATCACCCCCATCTTGTCGGCGAAGATCTCGTCGCCTTCGTCGTCCACCACCCCGCAGCGATCGCCGTCGCCGTCAAAGCCGAGCGCGAAATCGGCGCCGCTGGCCGTCACCGAACGCGCCATGTCATGGAGCATCTCCAGCGCCTCGGGGTTCGGGTTGTAATGCGGGAACGTATAGTCGAGCCCGTTGTGGCTCGGGATCACCTCCACCCCGATCCGGGTCAGTACGTCCGGCGCGAAGGCCCCGGCCGTGCCGTTGCCGGTGGCGCAGACCACCCGCAGCGGCCGTCGCATCCGGAAATCCCCGACCAGATCGGCGATATAGGCCACCTTCACCCCTTCGACGCGACGATACTGGCCGCCCGACCGCGCGACGCCGAGCCCCCCGAGCACGATGTCGCGCAACCGCGCCATGTCCTCCGGCCCATGGGTCAGCGGTCGCTCGAACCCCATCTTCACCCCGGTCCAGCCGTTCGGATTGTGGCTCGCCGTCACCATCGCCACGGCGGGGGCGTCGAGATGGAACTGCGCGAAATAAGCCATCGGCGAGACCGCCGGCCCGATGTCGAGCACGCCGATCCCGGCTTGCATCAGTCCGAGCGTCAGCGCGTTCTTGATCGCCAGCGAATAGTCGCGGTAGTCGTTGCCGACCGCGATCTCGGGGCGCAGCCCCCGCTCGAACATCTGCGTTCCGAGCCCCATGCCGAGTGCGGTCACGCCCGGCAGGTTGACGTCGCCGGGATACATCCAGCGCGCGTCGTACTCGCGAAAACCCGTCGGGGCGATCATCGGTTCGGACAGGAACGCCCAGGTGTTCGGCGTGCAGACGGAATGCGGGATCATTGGCTCACTCGTGACAGGGTTACTTGAACAGCGGATGCGCCTTCGCCAGCCGATCGAACGCCGAAAGCTCGGCGAGCAGCGCCGGCATCGCGTCGAGCGGGATCATGTTCGGCCCGTCGGACGGGGCGCGGTCCGGGTCGGGATGGGTCTCGATGAACACCGCCGCCACGCCCAGCGCCACCGCGGCCCGCGCCATCACCGGGGCGAACTCGCGCTGCCCGCCCGAGGCGCCGCCAAGGCCGCCCGGCTGTTGCACCGAATGGGTCGCGTCCATCACCACCGGATAGCCGGTGCGCGCCATGATCGGCAGACTCCGCATGTCGGCCACCAGCGCGTTGTAGCCGAACGAACTCCCGCGCTCGGTCAGCAGGATCCGCTCGTTGCCGGTCGAGGCGATCTTGGCCGCGACGTGGGGCATGTCCCACGGCGCGAGGAACTGGCCCTTCTTGACGTTGATCACGGCCCCGGTCGACCCCGCCGCCAGCAACAGGTCGGTCTGGCGGCACAGGAACGCGGGGATCTGCAGCACGTCGACCGCCTCGGCGACCGGGGCGCAATGATCGGGCAGGTGCACGTCCGTCAGCACCGGGCAGCCGATTTCGGCCCGCACCTCGGCAAGCACCCGCAGGCCTTCTTCCATGCCCAGCCCGCGCGTGGCGCCCGCCGACGTCCGGTTGGCCTTGTCATACGAGCTCTTGAAGATCAGCCCCATTCCGAGCGCGCCGCACGCCGCCGCCAGCGACGCCGCGACCCGAAGCGCATGGTCCCGGCCTTCGAGCTGGCAGGGCCCGGCGATCAAGGTCACCGGACCCGCGTTCGACAGGCGGAGCGCGCCGATCTCCACGGTCCTGGCGTCGACCATCCTGCAAGCTCCCTGAACACTGGGCGTTGGATAGCCCGCAAGACTCGGCGCTGTAAAGGCCGCCGCACCCGCCCGCGTCCGGATCGGGCCTTGCGCGCGCGCCGGCACTGGCCAGGGGGTTCAGATCAGGCGAAAGTGCGACCCACGGTCGTCGTGATGAAAGAACGGGATCGGCCGCGCGCCGTCGCGATCCTCGATTGCCGCTTCGATCTCTGCGAGCACGACCGTCGTGATGAAGGGGAGCGGCAGCGCCTGAGCCGCCTCGAGATCGACCCAGTGCAACATCGAAAGCTCGGCGTCGCCGCGCGTGAAGTCGGTGTGATCGTCGGCGAGCGCCGTCGCGTCGGCGAGAAAGAACCGCGCGTCGAATCGGCGCGGCCGGCCCGGCGGGGTGATCGCGCGAAAGACAAAGCGCAGCGCTTCGGTGCGCGGGCGCAGGCCCGCCGCGAGAAACCCGCGCCAGACCGGCGGCGCCGTTTCGGCCGCCTTCACCGCGGCAGCGTCCACCAGTCCGAGCCGCAGCCCGGTCTCCTCCCAGAGTTCGCGGACCGCCGCCAGGGGCAGCGCGCGCGCCACGTCGGGCGGAGTGTCTATGGCGAGCCTCCGGGCGCTCTCGGGGTCGATCGCGGCCGCTTGCGGCCAATCGAGATCGCCGGGATCGAGTGCGCCGCCGGGACATACGAACTTGTCGGGCATGAAGACCGCCGCCGGGCCACGCTGTCCCATCAGCACCGTGGCGCGACCGCCGTCCCGTCGCGTAAGGACGATCGACGCGGCGTTGCGAATGGGCGGGTTCGGACCCGCCTCACTCACCCGGCGCGAATTTCGTCACGCCGCCGAAGCCGTGCATGCGCTTGGCCCACTGAAAGCCGATGAACACGCCCTTCAGACGCGGCAGCAGATAGAGCGACAAGACGAGGAACGCCGCCGAGAAAGCAAGGGCCATCACCCAACCCTCGGGCCGCCAGGTCACGAAGACGAACAGCATCAGCGGCGCGAGGAAATGGCCAGCGATCAGGATTGTCGCCCAGGCCGGACCGTCGTCGGCGCGGTGGTGATGCAACTCCGCCCCGCAGGCGAGACAAGTGTCGCGGACGCTCAGATAGCCGTCCATCATCGGCCCGCCGCCGCAAGCAGGGCACCGCCTGCTCCAGCCGCGCACCAGGGCGGTCCGCAGATCGCGCGTGGGTTCCGTCATGTTCCCGAATCCTGTCCCTATGCCACACTAGGATACGCCGCGCCGTGAGATTTGCCCAGCGCGTCGCTGTCGCGGGTCGGAGCGGCCGCAACATCGCAACTGCGTGATCGGCGCGACGGAACGGGCGCCCGACTCCGTTGAGGAAGGACGAACCACGCGGCGCTGTCCGCCTCGACAAATATCAGGGATACAGGAACATCACGACTTGCTCCCGCTTTCTCGCCACCACGACGGTGATCGGCGCGCTCGCTGTGGCCGGTTACGCGGCGGCCGATGACGGCCCGAAGGGCGGTCCGGGCTGTTTTGGCCCCCGGCCGCGTCGACTTAACCGCCATCGACGCGGATGGCGACGGCCCGCACTCGCGCAAAGAACTGGTCACACGCGCCTCGGCCCGGATCGCGGTGATGGACGTCGACCGCGACGGCCAGATCACCCGCGCCGAGATCATCGCGGCGAGGCCGGCGCGCGGCAGTCTGCACGACGTGTTCGCGCCCGATCGCGCTTAAGCGATGGCCGACCGCATGCTGGCGACGCACGACGCGACCGCGGCTGGCGCGGTCGCGCTGACGGTATTTTCCGAACAGCAGGTGAACATGCTGATGGCCCGCCCCGACGACGACCGCGACGATGCGCTGAGCCAGGCGGAGGTCGAGGCGGACGAGGCGACGTCGCGCCGTGCCGGACGTGGCTTGCGCGACGGCCCGGAAGGAGGCCCGCGTCACTGAGCGAACGCGCATTGCGCCCGGCGGCGCGCTTTCGCAGATATGGCGCGACCCCGAGCCGAACGGAAGATGAAGGCGCTGGACGCAGAACGCCGCAGGGACGACGACCTGCTGCGGCTCGCGGCGGGCGGCGACGCCGTAGCTGCGCGGGCGCTGACGCTGCGTCACGCACCGCGGCTGCTGGCGCGCGCCCGGGGCGGATGCTTGGCGACGCGACCGAGGCCGAGGACGTGACGCAGGAGGCGATGCTCCGCCTCTGGCGCAACGCCGCGGAATGGAGCCCCGGCGAGGCCGGCGTGGGCGCGTGGCTCCACCGCGTGACGAGCAACCTTTGCGTCGACCGGCTGCGCCGGCGGCGCGGGCGCAGTGGCGACGCCCCCGGATGTCGCCGACCCGGCGCCGACCGTGGTCGCGGACCTCGTGCGCGCCGAGCGGGCCGCGGCGCTCCGCGCGGCGCTTTCCGGCCTGCCGGAGCGGCAGCGCGTCGCCATCGTGCTGCGGCACTTCGAGGAACGCGGCAACGCCGAGATCGCGGCGATCCTCGACGTTAGCGTCGAAGCGGTGGAGAGCCTTCTCGCGCGCGGACGACGGGCCCCGGCGGCGCAACTCGGCCCGCGACGGTCGGAACTGGAGCTTGATGATGGAGAAACCTGACGATGATCTGCCGGCTTTTCGCGCGGCACTGCGCGTCGAAGAAGGCGTGCTGGCGGAGTTCTTCGACGCCTAGCGCGCCGAAACCGTCGAGGTGAGCCCGGCGCTGCTACGGGCTATCCCTGCCGATGCGGCCGACGCCGCCGCGACGACCTCACCCCGTCGGTCGCGCCGCTCCGTCTGGTCGCGACTGGGCGCGATGCTGACGCCGTTCGGGGGTTGGGCGGGCGCGTGCGCGCTGGCGGGCTGTCTTGCGCTCGGGCTCTGGGTGGGCGCGCTCGGTGCGGGGGGCGAGGTCGTCGGCGGCACGCTCTGGGCGGACGTGGTGACGCTGGAGCGCGCCATCGACGGCGTGGACGGCTTCTTTGATCTCGACGTCACGGAGGGTTGAGCAATGAATGATGCGCCACCGCCGAAATTGGCGGCCTCGCGCGGGTTGCGGATCGCGCTTCTGATCTCGCTCGGCATCAACCTCGCGGTGGCGGGGCTGCTGGGCGGCCTGATCCTGAACGGTCCGTCGCATGGTCCCCGTGGCGAAGTCGGCCTCTGGCGTTACGGCGCGGTGCTGCCCGAGCCCTTCCGGCGTGACCTCGCGCGCGACCGTCGCGACAGCCGGCCGCAATGGGACGGTCCAAGACGCGGCCTTCGCGCCCAGAGCGCGGCGCTGGCGGCGGCCCAAGTCGCGGAGTCTTACGATCAGGCGGCGGTAGCGCGCTTGCTTGCCTTCGAGCGCGAACTCCTCGGGACGCTGGTGCATCGGGGGACGGCGCTGCTGCTAGCGCAGATCGAGCGCATGAACCCGGATGAGCGCGCGGACTACGCGGACGCGCGGACCCGGCGCGGCGACGGCTCGCCCCGACCGACGGTCCCGGGACCGGCCCGCGAACGTCGAATGACCTCCACGGGTTCCGTCGCCGAGATATGTCTCTTCGCCGCGATATGCGTCGACGGGCAGGTCCCGCGCCCCGAAACCGACCGGGACCCGCGACATCGCCCGGATCGACCCGGAGCGCCGCGTCTACCGGGGCCCGTCGCGGCGTCAGGCGGCCTCGGCGAAGAACGTGACCCGGTTTCGCCCTGCGTCCTTGGCCCGATAGAGTGCGCTGTCGGCGCGCTTGATGATCGCCTCGGGGTCCGCGTCCCCCGCGCCCGCGATCGCGACCCCTACGGAGACCGTTACGTGGATCGGCTCGGCGGTTCCGGGCACGATGAAGGCGGCGACCTCGACGGCGCGCCGGATGCGCTCGGCGGCGTATGCCGCGGCGGCGTGGCCGATGTCGGGCATCGCCACGAAGAACTCCTCGCCGCCGAAGCGCGCCACCATATCGACGCCGCGGATGTTGGCCTTCAGACGGTGTGAGAATTCTTTCAGTACCGAATCGCCCGCGTCATGACCGAATCTGTCGTTGATGGTCTTGAACTTGTCGAGATCGACCATCATCACCGCGAAGACGCCGTCGATCTCGCGGGCGCGCTCCATCACGCGGTGCAAATGCTGGGCCGCGTAGCGACGGTTGTAGATACCGGTGAGCGGATCGATCACGGCGAGCTTTAAGCCGTTGCGGACATTCGTGCGCAGCCGGTCGGAATAGCGTTTGCGTCGCAGTTGCGAGCGGATGCGCACGATCAGCTCGTTCACGTCGAACGGCGCCTCAATATAGTCCGAGGCGCCGAGGTCGAGCCCCTTCGCGGCGGTCTCCACGTCGCCTGCCTCGACGACGAGGATCACCGCGGATTGACGGGTTTCGGGTCGCGCGCGCAATGCAGAGACGAGGCGCAGCCCATCACCGCCCTCCATCAGATTCTGATGCACGACGAAGCAGTCGGGAAGCTCGAGCCGGGCGAGGTTCAGCGCCTCGCGCTCGGAATAGGTGACGATCGTCGAAAGATTGAGCCGCGCCCGCATTTCCGCCGCCCAGATCGCGCCATCGCTGGTGCGGTTGGGGGCCAGCAGGACCGAACCACCGACGTCGAGGTCGATTTCCTGCTCCGAAACGAAGTCCGTAAGTCCGAGCTCACGCGACGTCAGATCGCGCAGGCGCAGTTCGTCGAACATCATCTTCATCCGCATCAGGTTGCGCACCCGCGCAAAAAGCGCGAGGTCGTTGATGGGCTTGGTCAGGAAATCGTCGGCGCCGGCCTCCAGCCCGCGGATACGCTCCTCGGGCGTATCGAGGGCGGTGATCATGATCACCGGAATATGGGCGGTGTCTTCGCAGGCTTTCAGCCGCGTGCAGACCGCGAATCCGTCCATGTCGGGCATCATCACGTCGAGCATGATCATGTCGGGCTGTTCGGAGCGCGCCATTTCGAGCGCCTGTTGACCGTTTTCGGCGACGATGACGTCGTAATAGGCCGTCGCCAGTTTCGCCCGAAGCAAAAGCCGATTTGTCGCGACGTCGTCGACGACCAGAACCCGACCCGACATTCGCGGCGCTCCCTCTGGCGTGAACTTTATATGCGCCTACGCAAGATCAGAGGATTAGTCCGAAAAGGATTAACAATTGGTTTACCGGGAGCCGGCAGAACGGCGTAGAGTTAACAGGTCGGTAAGGAACCCGCCCTGGGTTGCGGCACGGTTTCATGAGACAGGTGCGAGCGCTACTTTCCGATCGACCGGAGGTAGAACATGGACGGACAGAACGACCCGAAGGCTGGCGCAACGGAGGCTGCGGCGCCG
>JBBRUZ010000152.1:0-8322 GCA_038247355.1 Rhodobacterales bacterium | reverse complement strand
CCGCATTCATCGCTTGGCGGGCGAACGCCCGATCAGGCATACGTCAACCTGCTGTCACCAATCCCGGCGGCGGCCTGAACGAGCGGCCGATCCACTTAGAAACGCCCCGACAGGTGTTCAGACAAACCGAGCCACCTCTGTTGATCAATCCCGACCCGATCTTCGTCGGCCTCGCGACCTACCGCGAGATGCTCGGGGATCCTGTGTTCTGGCATGTGCTTCGCAATTACGTGGTCTGGACTGCGGGCGTCGTGCTGCTGCAGAACGGATTGGGCTTCTTGATCGCACTCCTCCTCAATCAGCGGCTGCCCATGCAGGGATTGCTAAGGTCGCTTGTGCTGTTGCCTTGGGTGCTGCCCGGCGTGGTGGTCGCGATCCTCTGGCGTTTCATGTACGACCCGCAATTCGGCCTGATCAATTCGTTCATGATGCGGCTCGGGGTGATCGACCAAGGCTTCGGCTGGCTTGCGGATCCGTCCACCGCCATGGCCGCGGTGATCTTCATCGCCTTCTGGAAGGGCTTTCCCTTCTCAACTGTAGTTTATCTCGCGGCTCTGCAAAACATCGACCAGGAGCAGGTCGAGGCCGCCAAGGTCGATGGCGCGGGGCCGGTGCGCCGGCTGTTCGACGTGGTGCTGCCGGCGATCCGCAATGTCGCGGCGACCAACATCCTGCTGACCACCATCCTGACCTTCAACTACTTCGACATCATCTTCGTGCTGACCCGCGGCGGCCCGCTGAACGCCACCGCGATCTTCCCGACGCGGATCTACGAGGTCGGCTTCGGGCAGTTCCGCTTCGGCGAGGCCGCCGCCTACGGCGCGACCTCAGTGGAGGTGCTGGTTCTGCTGGTGGCGCTCCTGTGGCTGCTGCTTCGCACCGGGCCGGCAGGGGAGCGGCATGGCTGAGGATCGCAATTCCGATTCCAAGGTTGGCGGCAGGCGGCGCAAGGCGCTGCGCAAAGCGCCGCTTGTCGTGCTTCAGCTCCTGGTCGCGGCGCTGGTGCTCTTCCCGTTCTTGTGGATGTTCAGCGTCTCGCTGAAGCCCGCGGCCGAGCCCTTCTCGATCCCGGCGCGCCTCTGGCCGACGGACCCGACGCTCGAGAATTACTTGCTCGCGTTCCGGCCCGAGTTCCGCCAGTACTTCATCAACAGCCTTGTGGTCTGCGGCGCGACGCTGCTGATCACCGTGCCGCTGGCTCTGCTTGCCGCCTATAGCCTGGCGCGCTACCAGTTCCGCCTCCTGTCGGTCTTCCTCGCCGCGGTCGTGCTCGCACAGTTCTTTCCGGCCGGCGCGATCATCATCCCGATCTACAAGCTGGTGCGCGCGGCGAACCTGCTTGACACCTACGCCTCGCTGATCATCGCCTATATCACCGTGACGCTGCCGGTGGAGTTCTTGATGCTGCGCGGCTTCCTGCTGCGCATGCCGCGAACGCTGGAGGAAGCCGCCGCGATCGACGGCGCGACGCCGCTTCGGGCGTTCTTCGACATCGTCGTGCCGCTGGCGCGACCTGGGATCGTGGCGACCTCGGTCTTCGTTCTGATTGTGACCTGGCAGGAGTTCCTGTTCGCGCTCTCCTTCACCAGCAGCAAGGACATGCGCACGCTGCCTGTCGGCATGAACGACTACATCGGCCAGTACGGCATCCGCTACGGCGAGCTGTTGGCCTCCTCGGTGATGATCTCGCTGCCGGTGGTGGCGGTGTTCTTCTTTCTGCAACGTCAGTTTGTCGCCGGCCTGACCGCCGGCGCGGTCAAGGGATAGCCTCGGTGAGCGAGCCCACGATCCTGCTCGACCGCCCGGAACCCGGGATCGGCCTCCTCACGCTGAACCGGCCGGAAAAGCTCAATGCTCTGAACGATGATCTCGTGGCGGCGTTCCAGTCCGCGCTCGACGAGGTCGAAACGGATGCCGCGATTCGCGTTCTGATCCTGCGCGGCGCCGGCGACCGCGCTTTCGCCGCGGGCGCCGATGTCGCCGGCTATCGGGGCCGCCACGAGAAGGCGTTCATGCAATTCCAGTTCGCCGGACGGCGCCTCAACGACCGGATCGAGGCGCTTCCGAAGCCGACGATCGCCGCGGTCAACGGATACGCCCTCGGTGGCGGCTTCGAGATCGTGCTCTGTTGCGACGTGATCATGGTCTCGACCACCGCCCGGCTCGGGCTGCCCGAGGGGCTGCTCGGCCTCTCGCCGGGCGGCGGCGGGACCCAGCGGTTGATCCGATCGCTTGGCCGGCACGTCGCCGCCGACCTCCTTCTGACCGCGGGCCGGATGCGCGGCGAGCGCGCTTACGCGCTCGGTCTCGCTGCGAGGCGCTGCGAGCCCGACGCGCTGCTGCCTGCCGCGCTCGAAAAGGCCCGCGAAATGCTGAAACTCGCCCCCCTGGCGCTCGCCGAGATGAAGCGGCTGGTGCGGCTCGGCGCGGACGCGGCGTTACCGACCGCGCTCGCCTTGGAGCAGGAAGTGCTCTTTCGGCTCTACTGCTCAGACGACGGCCAGGAGGGCATCGACGCCTTTCTGAAGAAGCGGTCTCCCGCGTTCAAGGGTGCGTGACATGGCGGATCTCGATACGCGCGTGGCCCTCGTCACCGGCGCCGGCATGGGCATCGGCCGCGCCTGCGCATTGGCGCTTGCGGGCGCAGGCGCAAGCGTGCTGATCGCCGAGATCGACGAGGTGGCCGGGCGCGCGACCGAGGCGGCGATCGTCGGCATGGGTGGGCGCGCACGCTTCGTGCGCACGGACGTGCGGCATCTCAGCGACGCCGACGCCGCCACGGCAGTGGCGATAGAGACCTGGGGACGCGTCGACATCCTGGTGAACAACGCCGCCCGCGCGATCGGCGGCGTGATCGACGAGATCGACGAGGACACGTGGAACGAGGTGATCTCGACCAACCTGACCTCGGTCTGGCGCTTCATGAAGTGCGCGATCCCGCACATGCGCCGGCAGGGTGGCGGATCGATCGTCAATATCAGCTCGGTGCAGGCGCTACGCGGCTTCCACGGTTGGGCCGCCTATGCCGCGGCCAAAGGCGGCATCGACGCGCTGACCCGACAGGCAGCGGTGGATCTCGCGCCGCACGGGATCAGGGTGAACGCGGTGGCGCCAGGCACGATCATGACGCCCCTGAACGAGAAAGTATTCCGCGAAACCGCCGAACCGCAAGAACTGATCGACCGCTGGAGCGCCGCGCATCCGCTCGGACGCTTCGGCCAGCCCGGGGAAGTGGCCGAGGCGGTGCTTTTCCTTGCCAGCGATCGCGCTTCGTTCATGACCGGCGACATCATCCGCGTCGACGGCGGCCTGACGATCAAAGGAGACTGACGATGACGCGGCTTTCGGCGGAAGGCATCTCGGTCGCCATCACGGCCGCCTGTGGCATGCTCGAAGGGCTCGTCATCGAGCGCGGCGGGCGGCGGATCGCGCCGCTGCACCGGGCGCCCTGGGTCGGGCGATCCGGGGAGGCGCCAGCCGACGCGGCGGCGCATCTCGCGGTGCTGGAGGGCGACTTCTTCTGCGCGCCCTTCGGGCTCACCGACGAGGAAGGCGTGCCGGCGCACGGCTGGCCGGCCAACGGCGCGTGGCGGGACGCGAGCCGGGAGACCGCGCCGAATGGCGCGGTGACCGCGCGCTTCGAGCTCGCCGAGACGGTGCGCGGCGCGAGGGTGATGAAGGAGATCACGCTCCGGCCCGGGCATCCGGTCGTCTACCAGCGGCACGTGCTGACGGGTGGCCACGGGGCGATCCCGCTGGCGCATCACGCAATGATCCATGTGCCCGGTGGAGCAAGGCTTTCGTTCTCGCCCAAGGACTTCGGCGGGACGCCCGAGACCCCGCCGGAGAGCGACCCGGCGCGCGGCCGCTCGATCCTCGCCTATCCGCAGCGCTTCGACGACCTCGAGGCGGTGGCTCTCGCCGACGGCGCCACGCGAGATCTCCGGCGCTATCCCTGTGAGGAGGGGCACGAGGACTTCCTGACGCTTTTCGATCCGCCGGCTGCGCAGCTCGGCTGGTCGGCGGCGGTGGCGGCTGCGGACGGCTTCATCTTCTTCGCGGTCAAGGACGCGCAGGCGCTGACGCAGACCTCGCTCTGGATGAGCAACGGCGGACGTCACTACGCGCCGTGGTCGTCGCGGCACCTGGCGGTGCTCGGCATCGAGGAGAGCACTACGCATTTCGGCGACGGCCGGCTGGCCGCGGAGGCGCCGAACGATCTGTCGCGGGCGGGCTATCGCACCGCCGTGCCGCTGAGCGGCGAGGTCGTCGTCCGCTACGCCCTCGGGGCCATTCCGGCGCCCGACGGCTGGAGCGAGATCGCGAGCATCACGCTCGGCGACGGCAGGCTGACGCTCGCCGACAGCGGCGGCGCGACCGAGGCGGCGCCGTTCGACACCGACTTCTTCGGGGAGGCCTGAGCCCGGTGGCCTCCGTCGAGCTCCGGTCCGTCAGCCGCCGCTGGGGCGCCGTCACCGGCGTCGACGCGATCTCGCTCGAGGTGGCGGACGGCGAGTTCGTGGTGCTGCTCGGGCCATCGGGCTGTGGCAAGTCCACGACCATGCGGATGATCGCGGGGCTCGAGGATCCGAGCGACGGCGAGATCGCCATCGACGGGCGCGTGGTGAACGACCTGCCGCCGGGCGAGCGCGATCTTGCGATGGTGTTCCAGAACTACGGCCTCTACCCGCACATGACCGTCGCCGAGAACATCGGTTATCCGCTCAAGGTGGCGCGGGTGCCGCGGGAGGAACGGGCTCGCAGGGTGCGCGCCGCCGCGGAGCGGGTGGAGCTTGGCGGCTATCTCGACCGCCGGCCGCAGGCGCTCTCGGGTGGGCAGCGCCAGCGGGTGGCGCTCGGGCGGGCAATCGTGCGGACGCCCAAACTCTTTCTGATGGACGAGCCGCTTTCGAACCTTGACGCCAAGCTTCGGGTGCAGATGCGGGCGCAGATCAAGCACCTGCAGCGCGAACTCGCCACGACGACGATCTACGTGACCCACGACCAGGTCGAGGCGATGACGCTCGCCGATCGGGTCGCAGTGATGTCGGAGGGCCGGCTGCAGCAGGTCGGGCCTCCGCTCGAAATCTATAACTGGCCGTGCAATATCTTCGTCGCCGGGTTCCTCGGCAATCCGTCGATGAACTTGATATCGGGCGAGATTGCGGGCGGCCGGTTTTTCCGGGCGGAGTTTTCGCTTCCCGCCGCGGGCGTGGCGGATGGCTCGGCCACCGTTGGCCAGCGCCCGGAGGACATGCGGGTCGTGGAGCCGGAGGCGGGGGACTTTCCGGCGGAGGTCTTCACCGCCGAACAGCTCGGCGACAGCACGCTCGTCACCGTGCGCTTCGGTGCGGACCTCCTGGCCGTCAAGGCGGACAGGGACTGCGCCGCCCGCATCGGCGACAAGATCGGCCTCAAGTTCGACCCGCGCGCCCTGCACTTCTTCTCGGCCACGAGCGGCGAGCGCCTTGTCGCGGGCCGCGACGCCTTGCGGATGGAGCGGCGCGGATGACCCCGATCCTGCCCCTCGACAGCGCCGCCGTCTTCTTCGACGGCCAGTATTCCTCCCCCCGCCTGCATCACCCCGAATGTGTCGCCATCGGACCCGACGGCGCGATCTGGTGCGGCAACGCCGAGGGCGACATCGTCCGCATCGAGCGGGACGGTGGCGCCGCCACCCGGGTCGCCTCAACCGGCGGGTTCACGCTCGGCCTCGCCTTCGATGGCGCCGGCCAGCTCTATGCCTGCGACCAGCGCAGCGCCGCCGTGTGGCGCCTTGATCCCGCAAGCGGCGCGCTCCACCGCTTTACTTCGCCCGGCATCCGAATTCCGAACTACCCGGTGGTGGACGCCGCCCGAGGATGCCTCTACGTCTCCGACAGCTTTGCCGGCGACACGGCAGGGCCCGGCGTCTGGCGCTACGACCTCGGCACCGGCACGGGCGAGCTCTGGTGGTCCGAGTCGATGCGCTTCGCCAATGGCATGGCGCTCGCGCACGACGGCGTTGCGCTCTTCGTCGTCGAAACCTTCTCCCACAAGGTGAGCCGCATCGCCATCGGCGCGGATGGCCTCCCCGCCGGCCGGACCGACTGCGTCACGGGAATCGATGGCCTGCCCGACGCCATCGCGCTCGACGACGCCGGGACGCTCTATGTCTCGCTCTACCGGCCGTCACGCATCCTGCGAGTTTGCGCGTACGGCAAACCCGAGATCTACGCCGAGGACCCGACCGACCATGTCCTTTGCCACCCGACCAACATCGCCTTCGACGGCCGCGACCTCTACACCGCCAACCTCGGCCGTTGGCACATCACCCGGCTCACGAGTGACAGCTACGGCACGCCACTGGCTCGCCGGACCCTGGAAACGGTCCGATGACCCGCAGACTCCGCGGGATCACGTGGGATCATCCGCGCGGCTACCGGCCGCTATCCGCCAACGCCGCCCGCTTCACCGCCGAGCATCCCGACATCGAAGTCGTTTGGAGCCGTCGCAGCCTGCGCGACTTTGGCGTGCAGCCGGTGGAGATGCTGGCCGAGCGCTACGACCTCATCGTGATCGACCACCCGTTTTGCGGCCGCGCTCGCGTCACCGGCTGCCTGCGCGATCTCAGGCCGCTTTTTCCCGCCGACTTCTTCGCCATGCTCGATGCCGAGAGCGTTGGCCCGACCACCCGTTCCTACGACTGCCGGGGCGGCATCTGGGCGCTGCCGACCGACGCCGCCGCGCAGGTGGCGAGTTATCGCCCCGACCTCCTCACCGCCCTCGGCGCGACGCCCCCGCGCACCGCCGGCGAGGTGCTCGCCCTCGGGCGAAGGGCGCGCAAGGCCGGCAAGCACCTGGCTCTTCCCTCCGTCGCGAGCGACTCGGCCTGTCTCGTCGCAACACTCTCCGCCAACCTCGGCCGCCCGATCCGCGAGGCAGACGATCGGATGCTGCCGGGAGATGTCTTCGAGGCAGTGCTCGACTACCTTCAGGAACTCATTGCTCTCAGCCATCCGGACTCGCCCCGGATGAATCCGATCGCCGTCTATGACGCCATGTCGTCGGCGGACGACATCGTCTACGTCCCTTTCGGCTTCGGTTATGTCAACTACTCCTGCCTTGGCGCCGCGAAGCCCATCCGCTTTGCTGATATGGCAGGGCCGGGCGCCGATCCCGCCGCAGGCGCAATACTTGGCGGCGCGGGCTGCGCCATCTCCGCCAGCTGCGCTGACGTCGATGCAGCGGTCGTCTACCTTGCCTGGGTGCACCGCGCGAGCATCAGGCCGGCGACTACTTCCGCGAGGGCGGCCAGCCGGGCCTCCGCGCCGCCTGGACCGACCCGGAGGTCGACCGCGCCGCCGGCGGATTCTTTTCGGGCACGCTCCAGACGCTCGAAAAGAGCTACGTCCGCCCCCGCTTCGACGGCTTCATCCCGGCCTTCGAGCACATGGGGGAGTTGGTGCACGCCTGGCTCGCCGGCGAAGGCGACCGCGCCGGCTTGATCGCTTCCTCCAACTCGACCTATGCGCGCGCCAGCGTCGCAGCAGCGCGCTGAACCTCGCCCGGAGCTCCGAATGCCCAAAGCCCTGCAAGACGTCACGGTCCTGGACTTCAGCCACCTGCTGCAGGGCCCGTTCGCCACCCAGCTGCTGGGCGACATGGGCGCCAATATCGTCAAGGTCGAGCGACCGGGACAGGGCGACCTTTTTCGCACCATGACTTTCAAGGATCGCTGGTTGGGCGGCAGCGAGAGCCCGAACTTCCTCGCCTGGAATCGCAACAAGCGCTCGCTCGCCATCGACCTCAAGGCGCCAGAGGCCCGCGAGGCGCTCTACCGCATCGCCGCGAAGTCCGACGTCGTCATCCATAACTTCCGGCCCGGCGTGATGGAGCGCCTCGGCTACGGCTACGCGGAACTCAAGGCGCTGAACCCGAAGATCATCTACTGCTCCGCGTCGGCTACGGCGACGACGGCCCTTATGTCGGCCGGCCCGGCCAGGACATGCTGCTCCAGGGCCTGACGGGCCTCGCCGCGGCCACCGGGAGGCGCGACGGGCCGCCGGTCCCGGTGGGCGCGGGCTTTGCCGATCAGATCGGCGCGCTTAACATCGTCTACGCGATCCTCGCCGCCCTCTACTGGCGCGAGAAGTCCGGCGAGGGCCATGAAATCAAGGTCGACCTCCTCTCGGCGTTAATGCAGCACCAGAACCAGGAGATGGTCTGGGTGATGAATTTCGAAGAGGATCTGGAGCGCCCCAACTCTTCTATCGGCCACCCCGGCATGGATGCGCCCTTCGGCGTCTATCCCACCAGCGACGGCTGGGTCACCATCGCCAT
>JBBRUZ010000151.1:0-8356 GCA_038247355.1 Rhodobacterales bacterium | reverse complement strand
AGAAGGGCGGGATCGAAAACGCCAACGGCCGCATCCGACGATGGCTGCCGCGCGGAACAGACCTCGAAGAGATCGATGAAGCCGACATCCAGGAAATCGCCATGACCATCAACCTCACACCGCGCAAGTGCCTCGGATACAGATCCCCCGTCGAGGCGTTCCTGTCGGAGCTTGGCAGGGAGGTCGAAATCCGCTTTGCTTGAACCGTTGCACTTCGCGGTGAAATTCACCGGGCGCGCCGATGATGCGGCGCTCACCGCCGAGATCGTCGCGCCCGCCACCCAGTATGGCCGCTATGGCTACCGCCGGATCACGGCCATGCTGCGAGCGGCCGGCTGGGCGGTGAACGTCAAGCGGGTCGAGCGGCGAGACCTTGTCCGCCATTGGTCCGGGGACAATGGTAGAGCGGCGTCTGGAGGGGCTCAAAGTGCCGGGGAAACAACCGAAGAAAGGGCGGCTCTGGCTGAATGACGGCTCCTGCGTTCGGCTTCGACCCGAGCGCCCCAACCACGTCTGGTCCCACGACTTCGTTTAGGACCGCACCCACAACGGCAGGAAGTTCCGCATGCTCAACGTCATCGACGAGTTCACCCGAGAGTGCCTGGCGATCCGGGTCGACCGGAGGCTGAAGTCGACGGACGTCATCGACGTCCTGTCGGACCTCTTCATCCTGCGCGGCGTTCCGGGCCATATCCGATCCGACAATGGACCGGAGTTCATCGCCCAGACGGTGCGGGAATGGATCGCCGCCGTCGGGGCCATGACCGCCTTCATCGAGCCTGGCAGCCCTTGGGAGAACGGCTGCTGCGAGAGCTTCAACTCAAAGCTCCGCGACGAGCTGCTGGACGGGGAGATGTTCTACATCCTCGCCGAGGCGACGATCGTCATCGAGAGCTGGCGCCAGCACTATAATACGCTGCGCCCGCACTCCAGCCTCGGCTACAGGCCGCCGGCGCCGCTCGTCAAGCAGTGGCCGGCTGCGCCGCCCTCAACCGTAGCCGCCAAGCCCACGATGCATTAGATTTGAATCGGGCCACCAAATGGGGGCAGGCCAATCCGGTCGTACACGTCGAACTTTTCCACGACTTGATCGATGCTGCGGCGACGGCGGCCGGGGCTCAGAAGTTTCCCGAGGCGGCCTCGCGCAGGATCAGCTTCTCGAGCGTCAAATCCGAGACCGCCTTGCGGAGCCGCTCGTTCTCCTTCTCGAGCTCCTTCAGCCGCTTCACCTGGTCGGACTTCAGCCCGCCAAACTCCCTGCGCCAGCGGTAGTACGTGAACGGCGTCACGCTGATCGCGCGGATCGCCTCCGCAACCGGACGGCCTTGCGACAACAGCACGTCGACCTGCCTCAGCTTCGCGACGATCTCCTCAGGCTCGTGCTTCTTCTGTGACATTCCTGGCATCCTCCTAAGGCTCGAAAGCCTACTTCAGGGAAGACCACTTTTCAGGGGGCAGACCAGAGATAATATTCATTGGTCTCGCCCGTATTCTCCTATTCTGAATACTTCTGGCTGCTTAGAGGAAAGAATTTTGAACGAGGCAATGTCAGCCGCAGTCTCATTTGCGGATGGACAAGTCAATTCCGAACCGATGTTCGCGAGGGGGTGTTATCTGACTGGGCGCGTGCGATCCGGCAAGCAATGCCGTCCGCGAGCGAGCCGCTCCGCTGCGTGATGGCGCGGCGCACCATCTGCCATGACAGCCGATCGGCTGGCCGAGTGCGGCGCAGGCCGTGCGGGGACACAGGGTAGCGTGCCCAGCGCCGCGATCTCGATAACGGGTCGTGCCTCGTCTGGTGTGCCTCGGCCCATCGCGACCGCCTATCCGCGCGATCAGGCAGCGGTCAGCCCACGCTGCACCAGCAGCGCCTCGACTCCGGGCAGGCGGCCCCGGAACGCAACGTACAGTTCGGCCGCGTCGCGCGAACCGCCGGCGCTCAGAATATGCTGCGAGAGTCGGGCGGCGACGCCGGGATCGAAGACGTCGCCGGTCTCGGTAAACGCGGCGAAGGCGTCGGCGTCCATCACCTCGGACCACATGTAAGAATAGTAACCCGCAGAATAGCCGTCGCCCGAAAATACATGGTCGAAATGCGGCGCGGCGTGACGCATGACGACGGCGGGCGGCATCCCGAGCCGGGCGAGCGTCGCCGCCTGCGCCGCCATCGGGTCGGCGGGCGCTTCGCCGGCGTGGAGATCGAGGTCGACCAGCGCCGACGCGATATATTCGACCGTGCCAAAGCCCTGATCAGCGTTGCGGGCGGCGATCAGTCGGTCGAGCAGATCCTGCGGCATCGCCTTGCCGGTTTCCGCGTGCCGCGCATGAGCCGAGAGAACCTCGGGCGTCGCGAGCCAGTGCTCGTAGAGCTGGCTGGGCAGTTCCACGAAATCGCGTGACACCGAGGTCCCGGAAACAAACGGGTAGGTGACGTCCGACATCAGGACGTGGAGAGCGTGGCCCATCTCGTGGAAGAGCGTGCGGGCGTCGTCGAAGGTGAGCAAGCTCGGCTGGCCCGCCGGCGCCTTGGCGAAGTTGCAGACATTTACGGCGATCGGCGCATCGGCGCCGTTGAGCTTCGACTGGCTGCGAAAGCTCGAGCACCAAGCGCCGGAGCGTTTTGACGTCCGCGCGAAGTAATCGCCGATGAAGACGCCGACGTGTCGCCCGGCCTTGGTCACTTCCCAGGCGCGGGCGTCGGGGTGATAGAGCACCGTGTCGATTGGCGTGAACGCGAGGCCGAACAGCCGGCCCGCCGTATCGAACGCCGCGTCGATCATCGCGTCTAGCTTGAAGTAAGACTTGATCTCGGCCTCGTCGAGATCGTGGTCCCGCTGCTGGCGGATCGATGCGTTGAGCCGCCAGTCCCACGGCGCGAGCGCGTCGTTGACGCCCTCGGCGCGCATCAGTTCCTCCAGCCGCGCGCCATCGGCCTCGGCGCGCGCCCGCGCCGGACCCCAGACCGCCATCAGCAGGTTGCGCACAGCTAGGACGGTCTTGGCCATTTCGCCGTCGAGTTTGAACGCCGCGAAATTCGCGAAGCCGAGCAGTTTTGCCCGTTCGTTGCGCAGCGCGAGCGTCTCGGCGACGATGGCGCGGTTGTCGGTCGCGCCGCCGCCCGCGCCACGCGCGGTCCAGGCGCGAAACGCGGTCTCGCGCAGGTCGCGGCGGGCTGAGAATTGCAGGAAGGACGTGATCAGGCTGCGCGACAGCGTGACGACATGGCCCGCCATGCCGCGGTCGGCCGCCGCCTGCGCCGCCGCGTCGATGACGAACGGTGGCAGGCCGTCGAGGTCTTCGGGGCCGAGCGGCAGCGTCCACGCCTTTTCGTCGGCGCGGACGTTCTGCGAAAACGTCGTCCCGAGCGTCGCGAGCCGCTGCATGATCCCGGTTAGCCGCGCTCGGTCGGCGCCTTCGAGTTTCGCGCCTGCCCGCACGAACATCCGGTGATAGAGGTCCAGCACCCGGTCCTGCTCGGGCGTCAGCACGAGGCTTTCGCGCTCGGCCATCAGCGCGTCGATCCGGGCGAACAGGCGCTCGTTCATCATCGTCGCCGCGCGATGGCCGGCGAGCCTGGGGCTCAGGTCGCGTTGCAGGGCTTCGATGGCATCATTGGCATGGGCGCCGGCGAGGTTGAAGAACACCGCCGCCACCCGGTCGAGCGGCTGGCCGGCGCGCTCCATCGCCTCGATGGTGTTGGCGAACGTCGGCGGTTCGGGGTCGGCGGCGATGGCGTCGATATCGGCCCGCGCCAGCGCCAGCGCGGTCTCGAAGGCGGGGGCGAAGTCTTCGTCGCGCACCGCTTCGAACGGCGGCAGTTTCAGCGGCCCGGTCCAGTCCTCCAGCAGCGCGTTCATCGTCGGTCCTCCGGGGTCGTCGGCTTCGGGGCATACGTCGTCCCGCGCTCCATCGCAGTCAAGAGGCGCGGCGTCAGGAGCGGTAGACGACCGTTCCGGCGTCGAGGACGCCGCGAACCGCGTCGCGCGCCGGTCGACGCCCCAGCTCGGCAACCATGCGCGCGAGCGTTTCGACGAGGACGGCGTCCTGGCCGATGTCCGCGGGAAAGACTTTGGCGAGCCCGAGAAAGCCGCGCACCCGCGCCGCGGGATCGCCGATGGTCGCGTCGGCGATGGCGCGGGCCTCGGCGGCGAGCGGGTCTTCGAACGCGATCTTGCGGCCCGCGCGATCGACGGCGCTCGCGTGCTCGATCCAGCCTGCAAGTCCGAGCGCCAGCCCGGCGAACGGCGTGCCGGCCGTCCGCGCGGCGCGGAGCGGCTCGACCAGCCGCTGGCGGATCTTCTGCGAACCGTCGGTCGAGATCTGCGCCGTTCCATGGCGCAGGTCGGGGTTCTTCAGCCGTCGCAACGTCTGCTCGAGATAGGCCGAGGTGTCGATGCCGGGGACCGGCGGCAGATGGGGGAGCACCTCGCGGCGGATCGTGCGCTCGGCGAAGGCGGAAAACACCGGATCGGCCATCACGTCGGCCATGAAGGCGACGCCGTCGAGCGCGCCGAGTTGGCAGAGGTTCGACTGGATGCCGTTGACGACGCGCATCTTCAGCGTTTCGTACGGCGCGACGTCGCGCACGAAGATGGCGCCCGCGGCTGCCCAGGCCGGCAGGGGCGCGGCGGCGGCGTCTTCGATCACCCACATCCGGAACGGCTCGGCCACGGCGAGGGCCGCATCGCGGAGGCCGGTTTCGGCGGCGAAGCGGTCGAGATCCTCGGGGCGCGTCGCGGGGACGATGCGGTCCACCATGGTGTCGGGAAATCGCGTCTCGCGCTCGATGGCGTCGGCCAGCGCCGGATCGAGCGCCCGCGCGAAGGCGATGACGCAGGCCCGCAGCGTGGCGCCGTTGCTGGCGACGTTGTCGCAGGAGACGAACACCGGCGGCGGGACGCCGCGCTTCCGGCGCAGCGCCAGCATCCGGGTGACGAAGCCGGGCACGCTGCGCGGCAGGTCGGGGGAGGCGAGATCGGCCGCGATGTCGGGATGCGCGAGGTCGAGCGCGCCGGTCGCGGGGACGTGGCGATAGCCTTTCTCGGTGACGGTGAGGGTGACGACGCGGATCGCGGGATCGCAGGCCGCCGCCAGCGCTTCGGCCCGCGCCGTGGCCGGGACGGTACGCAGGATCGAGCCGATCAGGCGTCGGTCCGCCCGACCGCCTTCGCGCAGTTCGCGACAGTAGAGACCGTCCTGCGCGGCCAGCGCCGGCGTGATGTCGGGCAGCGCAGGGTCACGCCGACGATGCCCCAGTTTCCAAGGCTGCCGGCGAGCGCGTCCTCGGTGAAGTCCGCCTGGTGACAGCGATGAAATGCGCCGACGCCAAGGTGGAGGATGCCGGGTCCGATCCGGCTGCTGTCGGAATCCGGGCGACGGACGGAGGCGGGCAGGTCTGCGGCGGTCGCCACGGCGAGGCGCTTCATCCGGGCGCTGCGGCGCGCAGGGTTCCTCTCGATGGACAGATGTCGACGGCGCTCGTCTGCCTGACGGACCGACCGTCTGCACGGCAATGATGCGCCATTTCCCGACGCCAGTTCAAGTGGGGCGCCGGCGCGGCGCTTCGTGCTATGTTCTGGCCGTTCGGGACGCTGGAGATTCGCGATGACGTGGCGACTGGTGCTGATGCTGTGGCTGCTACCCGCGCTGGGCTGGGCCGCCGAATGGCGCCTCGACCCGGCGACCCGCGTGGTGGTCGATGTGACCTGGCAAGGTGGCGTTGTCGAAGTGCGCTTCCCGCAACTCTCGGGCGTGATCGCGTTCGACGAGGTGCGGCCCGAGACGGCGAGGGCGCGGATCGTCGTGTTGACGCGCGCCGCCGAAACCGGGGTCGGACTCGTCGATCGGCTGGTGCGCAGCCGTGATTATCTCGACGCCGATCAGTACCCCGAGATCGTTTTCGAACTCGACCGGCTCGACCGGACGTCGCCCCGGACAGCCGAAATCTCGGGGCGAATCACGCTGCGTGGCGTGACGCGCCCGGTGACGTTCCAGGCGCGGGTGATCCGGTTCGGGCCGGCCGCGGACGGGGCGGCGCGCTTCGAGGCGGGCTTCGACCTCGACGGCGCGATCGACCGCACTGAATTCGGATCGACCGGCGGGTTGCCGGATGTCGCAGCGGTGCTGCCGGTGCGGATCCGACTGGTGATGACGTCGACTTGAGCGCGTGTGCGGCTACGCACACAGATCGTTTCCAAAGGGAAACTGGCGGCGAGGCAATAGTCCGCCTATGGATAAGCGAATGTAAACTCAGACAGGATTCACCGTGTCCCCACATACCCTCGCCTTCGCCGCCGCCCTGGTGCTCGCCCCCCTTGCCGCATCGGCGCAGGAGTGGGCATTCGACCCTGCCCATACATCGGTCGCCTTCAAGGTGAACCATCTCGGCTTTTCGGACGTCACCGGCTTTTTCCGGGAGTTCGAGGCGGAGATCGCCTTCAACCCCGACGACCTCGCCGCAACGTCGGTGAGCTTCACTGTGGATGCGGCCAGCGTCGATACGCTGTGGGCTGCTCGCGACGAGCATCTGAGAAGCGCCGACTTTCTCGACGTCGCAAATCATCCCAAGATCAGCTTCGTCTCGTCGTCGGTCGCATCGACCGGCGATACGACGGCGACGGTGACCGGCGACCTGACGATCAAGGGAGTGACGAAAGAGGTCACGCTCGACGCGACGCTGAACCAGATCGGGCCGAACCCGTTCATCCCAGAGCAGCAGGTGGCTGGTTTCACCTTGATCGGCGAAATCAACCGGACCGAGTTCGGCATCGACTTCGGCGCGCCGGTGATCGGCGCCACGCTGCCACTGACGATCAACGTTGAGCTGGTCCAGGGCGGCTGAGGCCATGGCCGCCTCCAACACGGCCAGGAGCTGGGGTTGGGTCGCACGCGCCATTCACTGGATCATGGCGCTGTTGATCTTGTTCCAGCTCGGGCTCGGGGTCTGGATGACCAATTTCGTCCCCGACCTGTTGCGGCAATTCCAGCTTGTCCAGCTGCACAAGAGCTGGGGGTTCGTCGTGTTCGCATTGGCGCTGGCGCGCATCGCCTGGCGGCTCGGCAACCGCGCGGCGCCCGGGTTGCCCGGCGCGCCGCCGTGGCAGGTTCGGGCCTCCCACGTGAGCCATCTGCTGCTTTACCTCCTGATCTTCGTGCTGCCGCTGTCGGGTTGGGCGACGTCGGCGGCCTCGCCAGTGCAGGACATGCTCGGGATCGAAAACATGGTCTTCGGCGTGTTCGCGATGCCCGACCCTTGGGTGCCGGGGGTGAAGGTCGTCGCGGATGGGGCGGCGCGCGTGCATTTCTTCGCTGGGCTTCTGCTTGCGGCGGTGCTGGCGGTTCATATGGCGGCGGCGCTCCAGCACCATTTCGTCAAGCGCGACGACGTCCTGGCGCGGATGACCTGGGGGCGGTGACGGCTTCGGGTTTTGTCGGGTCATGCGGTGCAATGCGAAGAATCTGTGACGAAGTGTGATTTTCCGCTTGCGCGTCTCTTCGAGTATCCTTAGATAGCGCTTCATCGGCATCGGGGCTACTTGGTGTTGGTGAAATCGGGGACTGGGCAGCTGGTTGCGCTCACGGAAGTGCGCAGGCGGTTGTTTTTGGGTCTCGATCGTTCTTTGAATTTGCGAATGATGAAGGGATATGCGGGCGGTTTGGTTTCGTTTCGACGGACGGACCTTTCGCATGTCGGCCGCGTAGGGGACCGCAAGGTCTCCGATGATCGCGGTGTCAGCTTCACTGTTTGTCGGGCTTTGGTTCCTGTTGGGATCAAAGCACGCGAACAATGACGTTTAGCCGGTTTCCCTGTGACTGGGGTTACCGGTGATGTGCAGAGGTTCGATCGTCAAGAATGCCTTCGGGCATTTCAACTTGAGAGTTTGATCCTGGCTCAGAACGAACGCTGGCGGCAGGCTTAACACATGCAAGTCGAGCGCATCCTCCTTCAAACGAGCTTGGGGAGACCATTGGTTTCCGAACGAGCTGGCTCGTTTGATGGGGGATGAGCGGCGGACGGGTTAGTAACGCGTGGGAACGTGCCCTCTTCTACGGAACAGCCTTGGGAAACCGAGATTAATACCGTATACGCCCCCCAATCAAACTCCATTTGGTTGGCGATTTCAGGATCGCCGGACGCTGAATGGCGTTTGATGGGGGGGAAAGATTTATCGGAGGAGGATCGGCCCGCGTTGGATTAGGTAGTTGGTGGGGTAACGGCCTACCAAGCCGACGATCCATAGCTGGTTTGAGAGGATGATCAGCAACACTGGGACTGAGACACGGCCCAGACTCCTACGGGAGGAAGCAGTGGGGAATCTTTGACAATGGGGGAAACCCTGATCCAGCCATGCCGCGT
>JBBRUZ010000150.1:0-8403 GCA_038247355.1 Rhodobacterales bacterium | reverse complement strand
TTCGCCCGCGCGGCGCCGTCGGCAGAAGCCGACCAGCCGCGCAGCGTCACGCTGGCCGCCGAGACGGCAAGCTCACCTTCGTTCAGCAGCGCCAGCGCGTCGATCCCCGCGAGCACGCGCCCCGACCAGCCTTCGGGCGACCCGGCGGCCACCACGGCGGCGTTCGTCACCGCCGCATGTCCGAAGAGCGCTGCGGCGTAGCTGCCGACGGCGTCGCGCGAGACGGCGTCCTGCGTCGTCCCCGCGAGACGCAGCGCACCATCGGCCCGCAGGGTCGCGGTGAAGCGCGGCGTGGGCGTCGGCGTCGCGCGCCTCTCGCTCGGGGCTGGCCCATCGGTTTCCACCGAGAGCGAAAAGATCGCGGGAAGTTCCTCGTCGAGAACGGCGCCGACCGTCTGCAGGCGGTCAAGCGGAGTCCCGGCGGGAGCGGTGAGGTTCGCGCCGATGTCCGACAACGCGAAAGTGCCGCCGCCGAGCTCGCGGACGGCGGCGACGCCGGCGCTGGCGGCCGCGACCCAGTCGGGGGACGGACTTCCCGGTCCGATGGCGCAATCGATCGTGGGGAGCCCCGCCGCGGCGGCGATCGCGGCGGCGTCCTCGGGCCCCTCGACCGCGCATTCGGAGAAGCGGGGACCGTCCCCGTCAACGGTGAAGGCCAGACCGAATGGCGCGATGACCTGGCGGGGGGCCTTGATCGCCAGTTCGAGCGCCACGCCGTCGGGACGCGCGGCCCGCAGGTTCACCTCGAGCGTGCGGCGGGTGGCTTCGTCACCCGCAAGCGCCGCCACCGCGACGCGACCTGGCGTCACGGACACCTTTGCGCGCGGCAGACCTACGACCGCCTCGAGTCCGAAGCCGAGGGCGGCGTCCCAACCCGCGGGCGCGGCATGATCGGCGCTCTCGATCAGGTTATCAAGGCCCTTGTCGAGGCCGCTGCGCCGCAACGCCGCCTCGATGGTCGCCTGACCGGACGTCGCGGGGACAAGGCCGATCAGCGTCACCTCGGTCCCGTTGCGCAGAAGTTCCAGCGCGAAGGCTGGGGGCGCCGCCGGGTCGCGGTTGGCGAGGGACGTGGCGTCGCGCACCCGGCGAGGGTCGACGGTGCGGCGCAGGATTTCGACGGCCCGCACCCGGCTCGCCTCGTCGGGGGCGGCGCCGGCAAGTGTCACGACGAGCCCGTCGGTGGCGGCGCGGGCCCAGCTTTCGCCCGCTGCGGCGAGGCCCTCGGCGACCGCGCGCGCGGTGGTGCGCTCGACGTGGAGCGTCGCGCGTTCGGCCAGCCGCTGCGCGCCGGCGCCGGCGGCGGCGCAGGCGAGTACGATGAAGAGAACGGCGCGCAGACGCATCGGTTTCTCGCAACGGTCTTTAACGCGGTTGTTTAGGTCAGCCCCGCATTGCCCGCAAGCGCGCGGCCGGGCCGTTCACGCGACTGGCGCCATGGTTCGGCGGTCCTCCGCCGGTCAGGCCAGGGCCGCCGCCGCGAGGCCGAGGGCGAGGATCAGTCCCGCGTCGCGGTTCGAGCGGAAAAGTCCGAGGCAGCGCGTCGGGTCCTCTATGTCCAGCCGGCTGAGTTGCCAGCCAAGATGGCCGGCAAAGCCGGAGACGCCGGCGAGGGCGAGGGCGCGCGGCGCGGGCGCGAGATCGGCGAGAAGGATCGCGCCGACCGCGAGCCCGGCCGAAAGGACGAGGAACACGGCGAGCCAGCCGCGGGTGCGGGTCCCGAACAGCCGGGCGGTGGATTTCACGCCAATCAGCGCGTCGTCCTCGCGGTCCTGATGGGCGTAGATCGTGTCGTAGAACAGCGTCCAGGCGACGCCTGCGCAGTAAAGGGCGACGGCGGGGGCCGCCAGGGCGCCTGAATGGGCCGCCCAGGCGAGCAGCGCCCCCCAGTTGAACGCAAGACCGAGGAAGACCTGCGGCCACCAGGTGAAGCGCTTGGCGAACGGATAGACGCAGACAAGCGCGAGCGAGGCGACGCCGAGCGCGATCGCGAGGTCGGGAAAGGTCAACAGGATCCCGAAGGCCGCCAGCGCCTGGGCGAACATCCAGACCAGGGCTGCGCGCGGTGTGATCTGGCCCGACGGCAGCGGGCGCGACCGCGTGCGGGCGACCGCGGCGTCGATGTCGCGGTCGGTCAGGTCGTTCCACGTGCAGCCGGCCCCGCGCATCAACAGCGCGCCGATGGCGCAGCCGATGGCGATCCACAGGTCGAAAAGACGGAGGCCCGAGGGATCGGCGGCGGCGACGAGCCCGAGCCCCCACCAGCAGGGAAGGAGCAGCAGCCATGTGCCCGCCGGCCGGTCCGCCCGACTGAGGCGCAGGAAAGGGCGGGCGGCGAAAGGGGCGTGACGATCGACCCAATTGCCGGCCAGCGCGTCGGCCACCCTTCCCTCGGCCTGCTGGGGTCGAATAATGTCTCCGGTCATGAGGAAGAGCTTATGACAGATCGCGCGGCGAAGATCAGGCTTTTTGTCGAGGCGGATCTGGCGGTGGGCGTCGCCGTCGTGCTCACGCCCGATCAGGCGCATTATCTGTTCAATGTCATGCGGGTGGAGGCCGGGGCGCAGGTGGCCGTCTTCAACGGTCGGGACGGCGAGTGGTTCGCCGAGGCGCAGGCGGCGGGACGGCGAGGCGGGGCCGTCGTGCCGCGTCGGGCAGGGCGGCCGCAGCGCCGGCCGCCGGATCTGTGGCTGCTGTTCGCACCGATCAGGAAGGCGCGGACGGATTTCATCGTGGAGAAAGCCGCCGAGCTCGGGTGCGCACGGGTGCAGCCGGTGTTCACGCGGCACACGGTCGCGGAGCGGATCCGCGTGGACAAGCTGCGCGCCCACGCCATCGAGGCGGCCGAGCAATGCGGCGAGACCTACGTGCCGGAGATCGCCGAACCTGCGAGGCTGGAGGCGGTGCTCGACGACTGGGACGCCGGTCGGCGGCTGATGTTCTGCGACGAGGCGCGGGCTGGGCGGCCGGCGGCGGCGGCGCTGGCGGCGGCGACGCCGGTCGGGGAGGCGGTGGGACCCTGGGCGATCCTGATCGGGCCTGTGGGCGGGTTCGCGGCGGACGAAGCGGCGCGGTTGCGGGCGCTTCCCTTCGTGCTGCCGGTGACGCTGGGCCCGCGGATCCTGCGGGCCGACACCGCCGCGGTCGCCGCGGTGACGCTGTGGCAGGCGGCGCTCGGGGACTGGCGGTGAGTTTCATTCGACCCGCGCTCGTCACCCGATTGATCCGGTGGCGCGAGGCGTTGATCTGGGGCGCGGTTCTGGCGATCGGCGCGGCGCTGGTCTGGCGGGGATACCTGCGGCTGGAACCGCTCGCGCTGGTCGCGGGACTGGCGCTGACCGCCGTAGGGCTGGCGCTGCTGCGCGGCGCGCTGGGGCGGATGGCGCTCGGCTCGGCCCCGCCGGGGCCTGGAGTGACGGTGATTGACGAGGCGCGCATCGGCATTCTCGGACCCCACGGCGGCGGGTTCGTCGATCTGCCGTCGCTGGTCGCGGTGGAGATCGAGGGCGCGCCGGGCGCCGCGGATCGGGCCTGGGTGCTGCGCTCGGAGGACGGCGGGCGGCTGGTCGTTCCGTTCGGCGCGGCGGGGGCGGGGGCGCTGCCCGATACGCTGGCGGCGTTGCCGGGCATCGACTTCGGGGCCGCGGCGGAGGGGAACGTCGCGACCGTGTGGCGCAGGTCGCTTGCCCGAACGGCGATCGACTGTGGCAATCATGGCGCCGAAGGAAATCGCCTCGATTGATTGGCTATTCGGGTGTGCGCCGAACACCGTCGCGACGATGAACTCGGACGAGAGGGCAGGGGATTTCCTGGCAGCCTCGATCCACTACGCTCGACGTCATCCAACGAGCCGCGCAACAGATTTGCCACTGGCGTATGACCCGGGAGCGAGAATGCGCAAAAGCGACGCGCCGCCGGGCGATCCGACGGCGCGGCGTTGCACGATCAGTGCACCATCGCGCTCGCCGGCGCATCGGCGTCGATCAGGAGCCCTTGGGGCCCCGCGCTCACCAAGATGACCGCGCCGTCGAGGATCGCGCCCGAAAGCAGCTTTTCGGCCAGCGGGTCCTGCAGCGCCTTCTGGATCACCCGTTTCAGCGGCCGCGCGCCGTAGACCGGATCGTAGCCGCGGTCGGCGAGCCATGTCCGGGCGGCGGCGTCCACTTGCAGCGTGATGTTGCGCGGGGCCAGCCGCCGCTCCAGCAGCCCGAGCTGGATGTCGACGATCCCGTCCATGTTGGCGCGCGACAGCCGGTCGAACAGCACGATCTCGTCGAGGCGGTTCAGGAACTCCGGGCGGAAGTGGGCGCGGACCGCGGCCATCACCTGGTCGCGGGCTTCCTCGGCGTCGGTCCCGTCGGGCAGCATCGACAGCGCCTGGCTGCCGAGGTTTGAGGTGAGCACGATCAGCGTGTTCTTGAAATCGACGACGCGGCCCTGTCCGTCGGTCAGCCGCCCGTCGTCGAGCACCTGCAGCAGCACGTTGAACACGTCGGGATGCGCCTTTTCGACCTCGTCGAACAGGATGACCTGATAGGGCCGGCGCCGCACCGCTTCGGTGAGCACGCCGCCCTCGTCGTAGCCGACGTAGCCGGGAGGGGCCCCGATCAGCCGGGCGACCGAGTGCTTCTCCATGAACTCGGACATGTCGATGCGGACCATCGCCGCATCGTCATCGAACAGGAACGCGGCGAGGGCCTTGGTCAATTCGGTCTTGCCCACCCCGGTCGGGCCGAGGAACAGGAACGAGCCGAGCGGCCGGTTCGGGTCGTTGAGGCCCGCCCGCGCCCGGCGCACCGCGTTGGAGACGGCGCGGACCGCTTCGTGCTGGCCGATGACGCGGCGGCCGAGCCCCTCCTCCATCTTCAGGAGCTTCTCGCGCTCGCCCTCCAGCATGCGGTCCACCGGGATGCCGGTCCAGCGCTCGACCACCTGCGCGATCTGCTCGGGCGTCACGGCTTCCTCGACCATCGCGTCGGCGCCGGCGCGCTCGGCCTCCGCGAGCTTGTTCTCGAGGCCGGGGATGACGCCATAGGCGAGTTCGCCCGCCTTCGCGAGATTGCCCTGCCGCTTGGCCGTCTCGAGTTCGCTGCGCGCCTGATCGAGCTGCTCCTTGATTTCGGCGGCGCCCTTCAGCTTTTCGCGTTCGGCCTGCCAGCGGGCGGTCATTTCGGCCGAGCGCTCCTCCAGCGTCGTGAGTTCCTTCACCAGCTTCGCGAGGCGGTCTTGCGAAGCGGCGTCCTTCTCGGTTTTCAGCGCCTCGGCCTCGATCTGCTTTTGCAGGATCTCGCGATCGAGCGCGTCGAGTTCCTCGGGCTTGCTGTCGACCTGCATCCGCAGCCGCGACGACGCCTCGTCCATCAGGTCGATGGCCTTGTCGGGCAGGAAGCGGTCGGCGATGTAGCGGTGGCTCAGCGTCGCCGCGGCGACGAGGGCGCTGTCTGTGATCCGGACGCCGTGGTGGACCTCGTACTTCTCCTTGATCCCGCGCAGGATCGAGATCGTGTCCTCGACGGTCGGCTCGCTGACGAGGACCGGCTGGAAGCGCCGGGCCAGCGCCGCGTCCTTTTCGATGTGCTTGCGGTATTCGTCGAGCGTGGTCGCGCCGACGCAATGCAGCTCGCCGCGCGCCAAGGCGGGCTTGAGCATGTTGGACGCGTCCATCGCGCCCTCGGCCTTGCCGGCGCCGACCAGCGTGTGCATTTCGTCGATGAAGAGAATGATCTCGCCGGCCGCGGCCTGCACTTCGGTCAGCACCGCCTTCAGGCGCTCCTCGAACTCGCCGCGGTATTTCGCGCCCGCAATCAGCGAGCCCATGTCGAGTGCGAGCAGGCGCTTGTCGGCGATGGACTCCGGCACGTCGCCGTTGACGATCCGCAGCGCGAGGCCCTCGGCGATGGCGGTCTTGCCCACGCCGGGCTCGCCTATCAGGACCGGGTTGTTCTTGGTGCGGCGGGACAGGACCTGCATCGTGCGGCGGATCTCCTCGTCGCGGCCGATGATCGGGTCGATTTTCCCCTCGCGCGCGGCTTCGGTGAGGTCGCGCGAATACTTCTTGAGCGCGTCGTAGCCGGACTCGGCCGAGGCGCTGTCGGCGGTGCGGCCCTTGCGGATGTCGTTGATCGCGGTGTTCAGCCCCTGCGCGGTGACGCCCGCGGCCTTCAGCGCTTTTTCAGCCTCCGATTTCGTCACAGCGAGTGCGGTCAGCAGCCGCTCGACGGTCACGAAACTGTCGCCCGACTGCTTGGCGATCTTCTCGGCTTCGGCCAGCACCTTGCCGGTCTGGGTGTCGATGAACAGCTGGCCCGCGCCCTCGACCTTCGGCTGCTTCAGCAGCGCGGCCTCGACGTTGGCGTAGGCGATGCCGGGATCGCCGCCCGCCGCCCGGATCAGGTTCCCCGCGAGGCCCTGATCGTCGTCGAGCAGCGCCTTCAGCAGATGCTCGGGCAGGAAGCGCTGATGGTTCTCGCGCATCGCTATGGTTTGAGCGGCCTGCACGAAACCGCGCGCCCGTTCGCTGAACTTCTCGAAATTCATGTCATTCCCCTTGAGCTGCCCGGCGCGCCGCCCGATCGGCGCGGGCGCCGGTCCTCAAAAATGATTGACCGCCCGTCGTGGCGCGATCGCTTGGCGCAGATATGGGGCCGAAATCGGTGTCGCTCAAGAGGCGCTACGCGGGCGGCGACGCCGGTTCTTAACGGAACCTTAGCGCCGCGCGCGTGTTAACCGGAGTTGATTCGCCGGGCTGACCGAGGCGGACGGAGGAAACCATGCGACACATCCTGACGACGACGGCGCTTCTGGCGGCCCTGTGCGCATTCACGCCGCTCGGCGCGCAGGAGCGTCCGCTGGAGCGGATGATCGAGGATGCCCTCGAGGGACTCGGCCCCGAAGCCGGACCGGCGGCGCGTCCGGCGCCATCGGATTTCGGTTTCTCCGAGACCGCGCCCGAGCTGTTCTCCGAAGACGAACTCGACGAGCTTCTTGCCCCCGTGGCACTGTATCCGGACGCGCTGCTCGCGCAGGTGCTGGTCGCCGCGACCTTTCCGCTGCAGATTGTCAAGGCCGATCGGCTGCTCGAGGCGCGCATAAATCAAAGCGACGAGGAGCTGACCGCGGCGATCGACGGGTATGACTGGGACCCGAGCGTGCTCGTGCTGATGACCGGCTTTCCCGACGTTATCCGGCGCATGGCGGTCGATCTCGATGACACCGAGCGGCTCGGCGTCGCGATGGCGCAGCAGGACGTCGACGTGCTCGACGCGGTGCAGCGGTTGCGGCTTCAGGCCGAGGACACCGGCTATCTCGCGAGCAACGAAGCACAGGTGGTTGAGCGCGAGGAGAACCGCATCGTCATCGAGCCCGCCGATCCGGAAATCGTCTACGTGCCGCGCTACGACCCAGCGTTGGCCTTCACCAGCGCGCCGACGGTGGCGCCGGTGATCCAGCGTCCGGGATCGGCGTTCGGTCTCGACAATCCGCTGATTGCCGGAGGGATCGGCTTCGGCTCGGCCCTGCTCGTGAACGAGCTATTCGGCGACGATGACGAGGATGACGACAGCGACGGCTGGGACGACTACTGGCGGCGCGACCGGCAGGCCATCGACTGGCGCGATCGCCAGGTCTATCCGCGCGCCTATGCGTGGGACGACGACGCCCGGCGGCGTGAAGCGGCCTGGAGCCGGGAGCGGGACCTGAACTGGGACCGCGACGCGCAACGCTGGCGGCCGGAGGCCGATGACGCGCGCCGCGCCGCGTGGCGCGACCGGCGTGAGGGGCGCGCCTGGGAGGTTCGGCGCGACCCCGACACCGGGGTGGCGCGGGTCCGGCTTCAGGACTGGAACGACGCCCTCGCAGCAGTCGAACGCCGCACCGAGGCCGAGGCGGATCGCGATCGGCGGCGCGCGCAAGCGCGCACGGCCGCCCGGCATGAGGAAGCCGAAGACGAGGCCCGGCGCGACGCGCGGCGACGCGAAGCGGCGGAGAGAGAGCGCAACGCCCGGCGGAACGAGGCTCGCGAAGAAAAAGAAAATCGCGCGCAGAATCGCGAGGAAAACCGAGCCGAACGCAGGGCCGAGGAGGCGGCGGAACGCGAAGATCGCGAACGCAAGGCCGCAGCAGACGCGCGGCGCGAACGCCGGGCGGTGGAACCGGACGACGGCGACCGCGCGAACGAACGGGCGGCGGAGGAGCGTCGTCGGGACGAACGCCAGGCCGCCGAGCGGGCGCGCGCCGCGGCGAAGGACGAGCGCAAGGCGGAGCAGGCCGCCGAGGCCCGGCGGGAACACCATAGGGCTCGCACCGCGTGAACCGCGGAGGCAGTTGGAACAACGACGCGCAGAACTGCCGCGCCGCCAATCGCAACAACAACACGCCGGACAACCGGAACAACAACCTCGGTTT
>JBBRUZ010000149.1:0-8476 GCA_038247355.1 Rhodobacterales bacterium | reverse complement strand
TCCCTCGGAAAGATCTATCCGTGCGCCGGCGACGTCAATGAACCGGTCAACCTCAGTCTGGATGTCGGCACGCAGGTTGTTCGAGCGGAGCGCCTTGGGACGCGGTGGAAGGTCCTCGGCATTTTCAGTCTGCTGGCCTGATCCGGCCACCCCGGACCCAAGCTGCAAAATGGCGAAGCGGATTTGCCTGAAAGAAGCAAGCCATTCCATCTGCCAGCCCCAAGCGCCGGCTCGCCACGATCGAGCCCGCCGAACGGACGTTAGACTATCTGACCGGCTTGCGACAGGTCGCGATTTCCGCTGCCGCACGTCGGCCGAGCGCCACGATGCGCTCGTCCTTCGACATCAGTCCGCGAGCCGGGCGGGGGTCCTGCCGAAATCGGGCGACGGCGTGTCCTGACCGGCATCGATGATGCCGCGGCGGATCGCACGCGTGCGGGTGAAATAGTCGTGCAGATGCGGGCCGTCGCCGAGCCGGATCGCGCGTTGCAGCGCGAACAGTTCCTCGGTGAAGCGGCCGAGGATGTCGAGGGTGGCGTCCTTGTTCGACATGAACACGTCGCGCCACATCGTCGGATCGGAGGCGGCGATCCGGGTGAAATCGCGAAAGCCCGCGGCGGAATAGTTGATGACCTCCGAAGAGGTGACGCGCCGCAGGTCGTCGGCGACGCCGACCATCGTGTAGGCGATCAGGTGCGGGACATGGCTCGTCACCGCGAGCACCAGATCGTGGTGGTCGGGCTCCATCAGATCGACGCGAGCGCCGAGCGCCTGCCAGAACGCGGTCAACTCCGCGAGCGCCGCCGGTTCGGCGTCCGGCGGCGGCGTCAGCAGGCACCAGCGGTTGTCAAACAGCGCGGCGAAACCGGACGCCGGTCCCGAGTGCTCGGTGCCGGCCAGCGGATGGCCGGGGATGAACCGCACGCCCTCCGGCAGATGCGGCGTGACCGCGTCGATCACCGCGCGCTTGACCGAGCCTACGTCGGTGAGCGTGGCGCCGGGCGCGAGATGCGGCGCGATCTCGGCGGCGACGCGCTCCATCGCCCCGATCGGGGTGCACAGGATCACCAGGTCGGCGCCGGCGACGGCCTCGCCCGCGGTGGGAAACATCTCGGCGAGGCCGAGCGCCGTCGCGGTGCGGCGCGAAGCTTCCGATCGCGCGTGCGCTGTGATGCGCGCGTCGAGCCCCGCGCGACGCATCGCATGGCTGATCGAGGACGCGATCAGTCCCATTCCGATCAGCGCGACATGGCGGTAGGCCATCAGGCCCGCACCCGCATGAACCCGGCGACGCAATCGACCACCCGGCGGCAGCCCGCTTCGTCGCCGACGGTGATCCGCAGCGCCGACGGAAGCTTGTAGCTCGCGACGTTGCGCACGATGATCCCGGCGGCGCGCAACGCGGCGTCGCAGGCCGCAGCCTCCGCCGGGCCGCGAAACCGCGCCAGCACGAAATTCGCCTCCGACGGATCGGAGGGCACGCCGAGCGCGGCCAGTTCGGCGGCGAGCCACGCGCGGTTGCGCGTGTTCTCGGCGCGGCAGAACGCCACGTGGTCGGCGTCCTCGACCGCCGCCTGCGCAGCGGCGAGCGCCGGCGTCGACAGGTTGAACGGACCCCGCAGCCGGTTCAGCGCCGCGATCACATGATCCGGGCCATAGCCCCAACCGATGCGCAGGCCGCCCAGCCCGTAGATTTTCGAGAAGGTCCGGGTCATCACGACATTGTCGCGCGTCTCCACCAGACCTGCGTGGCCGTCGAAATCCGGCACGTACTCGGCGTAGGCGCCGTCGACCACCAGCAGCGCCTGCGGCGGCAGGCCCGCGGCGAGCCGGGCGACGTCGGCCTTGGGGATCATCGTGCCGGTCGGGTTGTTGGGGTTGGCGAAGAACACAAGCCGCGTGCGTCCGGTGCAAGCCGCGAGGACCCTGTCGACATCGGTGCGGCGCTCGGTTTCGGCGACTTCCACCGGCGTCGCTCCCGCGCCGAGCGCGTTGATGCGGTACATCCCGAAGCCGTGCTCGGTGTGGATGACCTCGTCGCCCGGTCCGGCGTAGGCCTGCGCGAGAAACGCAATGATCTCGTCCGAGCCCGCGCCGCAGATCACCCGCGCCGGATCGAGACCGTGCGTGCGTCCGATCGCTTCGCGCAGCGCCGCGTGGCCGCTGTCGGGGTAGACGTGGAGGCTGGCCACGGCGGCGGCGTAGGCGGCGCGCGTGGTCGCGCCAGGGCCGAACGGGTTCTCGTTGGAGCTGAGCTTCAGCGCCGCCGCGTGCCCGCGCAGCTTCGCCTCGCCGCCCTTATAGGGGGCGATGTCGAGGATCCCGGGTTGCGGGCGGATGGTCGGATGCGTCGCGGTCATGGTCCGAGGCAGTTAGCCCGGAACCGCCGGCGTTTCCATACGAAAACGGCAGCTCGCGACGTCGCGGTCATCGCGAAGGGCGCGCGCACGCTCGGTTCAGGCGGTTCAGGACGCCTTGCGCTCGGGGATTTGCGCCGGACGCGCCCATGTCACCGTTTCGCAGACGTCGCCGAGCCCCAGGCACTTGAGCAGGACGAGGCCCTTGATCATCACGAACAACCGGGCCGCGTCCGCCTCGCGTTCGTGCGCCGTCGCCCGGTCGAGCTGCGACGCCCCCCACGCGAGGAAACTGCGCGCGATGCGTTCCGCGACGTCGCGATAGACCGGGTCGTTTCGAGCCGACAGCGCCGCGACCTCGAGCCACAGCCGCATGTAGGGCAGGAGGTCGTCGGCAAGCGCCACGTTCGACAGCTCCGCGAGCAACCGGTCGTGCGACATCGCGGATGGCGCGGTGCGGGCGTTCAGCAGCGCGATCAGGCGCTCCGAAACGCGCTCGAGCGTCGCGTCCATGATCTTCGCCTTGTCGGAGAAATAGTACTGGAGCATCCGGTCGCTGACATGCGCGGCCTCGGCCAGCCGCCGCAGGCTCGCCAACGCGACGCCTTCCGCGAGAACATGATCGGCGAGTTGATCGACGATGATCGCGCGACGCTCATTCGACGTATTCATCGCAACACCAGTTCGTTCAGAGTGTTAAACATCATTGAGTGTTTTGCATGTAATCGGGCCGTTGGGAATACCTTTTTTCGCCTCCAGGTGCCACATACCACTCTAAATGCGATCATATAGTACAGAATAGGCGGTTTTTCGCCTGAATCAGGACCAGCATGGGCGGTTATCCGCCGTGATTTGTTCATCCAGATGGCGATGGCCCGCTGAGTTCGGCGTCCATTCGTCGGGCCGGGCCCGCACCGCGCGGCGGCGCGACCGGCGGATTTGCGTTGGCAATCGGACGGGACTGCTGGATACTCGGCGAAAAGCTGGCGACGCGCGACGTCGTCACGGGGGGAAGATGATACTGGCGATCAATCTGCTGTGCCTGTCCGGGTTCATCGAGACGGCGCACATCGGGTATGTCCGCCGCATCCGGGAGCTTGGCTACGACGGTGTCGAGGTGCCGGTGCTGATCGGCGAGCCGGCGCATTACGCGTGGCTCGGGCGCGAACTCGACGCGGTCGGCCTGCGGCGCACGACCACGTCGATCGTGCCGTCGCCGGACGCGAACCCGCTGAGCTCGGACGCCGAAGTGCGGGCGCGCGGCGTCGCACATCTCGACTGGGCGCTCGACTGCGCGGTTGCGCTCGGGGCCGAAAGCGTCGGCGGACCGTTTCACGCGCCGCTCGGCCATTTCACCGGCGTCGGGCCAACGGCGGACGAGATCCGCTACGGGGCCGACGCGCATCACCGGATGGCTGCGCGGGCCGAAGCCGCCGGGCTCTATCTCAGTCTCGAACCGCTCAACCGCTTCGAGACGCATTTCCTGAACACGATGGAACAGGCTCGCGCCTATCTCGCACGCGTCGACCATCCTGCGTTCCGCATCATGTACGACACGTTCCACGCCAACATCGAGGAGCGCAGCCAGGCCCGCGCGATCGCGAGCATGGCCGGGCATCTCGGCGTCGTGCACATCTCCGAAAACGACCGCGGCATCCCGGGCCGCGGCCACATCGACTTCGCCGAGATTTTTCGCGCGCTGCGCCGGGCCGGGCACGACGGCTGGCTGACGGTGGAGGCGTTCGGCTCCGGCCTGCCCGAGCTTGCCGCCGCCACGCGGGTCTGGCGGCCGCTGTTTCCCGATTTCGACACGCTGTTCGTCGAATCGATCGATTTTCTTCGCCTGCGCACCGCCGAGACCGCGCCGTGACCCGGCCGTCGCCGGGGCAGGGCGCGCTGGTCATCGAGATGGCGGGAGTCTCGAAGGCGTTCCACGGCGTCATGGCGCTGCGCGACGTCGGTTTCGCCTGCCATGCGGGCGAGGTGCACGCGCTCGTCGGCGAGAACGGCGCCGGCAAGTCGACGCTGATCAAGATCCTGTCGGGCGCCTACCGGCCCGATCGGGGCGCGCTGCGCATGGCGGGGCGCCCGATCGCGTTCGCCCATCCGCTCGATGCGCTGAACGCCGGTGTGTCGGTCATCCACCAGGAGTTTTCGCTGCTGCCCGAGCGCACCGTCGCGCAGAATGTCTTTCTGGGCCGCGAACCGACGCGGCGGGGCGTGATCGACGCCGCCGCGATGCGCGCCGAGACCGCGCGCGCGCTCGACCTGCTCGGGGCGCCGCTCGACCCGGACGCCCGCGTCGGCGAGCTTGCCATCGCCGAGCGGCAGATGGTGGAAATCGCCAAGGCCATCTCGCTCGACGCCCGGGTTCTGGTGATGGACGAGCCCACGGCGGCGCTGAACGAGCACGAATGCGCGATCCTCTATCGCACCGTCGAGACGCTGGCCGCCCGCGGCGTCGCCGTCGTCTACATCACGCACCGGATGCGCGAGGTGAGCCGGCTCGCGGCGCGGGTCACCGTGCTGAAGGACGGCGAGGTCGCGGCCCGCTTCGACACGCAGCCGGCGCCGCAGACGATCGTGCGCGCGATGGTCGGGCGCGACATCGCCGACTTCTACGCCCCGCCCGCGACGCCCGCCGAGATCGGGGCCGTGGTCCTTGACGTGCGCGGCCTCGCGACAGCGACGTTGCGCGACGTCGGTTTCGAGTTGCGCGCGGGGGAGATCGTGGGCTTCGCCGGGCTCCAGGGCGCGGGCCGGGCCGCTCTCGCGATGGCGCTGTACGGCGAGGCGGCGATCACGGCCGGATCGGTCAGCCTCGATGGCGCGCCGGTGGCGTTCCGCTCGCCGCGCGCGGCGATCAGCGGCGGGCTCGGCCTGCTGCCGGGCGATCGCAAGGCCGAGGGCCTCGCGCTCATGCAATCGGTTCGCGACAACGGGATGCTCGGCGCGCGGGCATTCGCGCGGCTGCTCGCGAGGCGGAGCACGCACGCCCATGCGGGCGCGACCTACATCGACGCGCTGCTCGACCGGATGGACGTGCGCGCCGCGTCGTACGACCAGGAGATCCGGTTTCTGTCGGGGGGCAACCAGCAAAAGACCATCCTCGCGCGCTGGCTGGCGCTGGACCCGCGGGTGCTGATCTTCATCGAGCCGACGCGCGGCGTCCACGTCAACGCCAAGGCCGGCATCTACCGGCTGATGCGCGACCTCGCGCGCCGGGGCGCCGCGATCATGATGATTTCCTCGGACCTGCCCGAACTGATCGGCGCCGCCGACCGCATCCTCGTGATGCGCGACGGCGCCATCGTCGCGGAGTTCGGCCACGGAGCCGCCGAGGCCGCGATCATGCTCGCGGCCACCGGCGAGCGCGAGGCGGCCGCGTGACGGCGGTTGTCGCCCGAGCCCGCGCCGGCCTGCGCTTCGAGCGCTGGGCGCCCGCGCTGCTCCTCGGGGGTGCGGTGGGCCTTTATGTCGGCATCGCGCTGTTGACCGGGCAATCGCAGTACCTGACGCCCGACAACGCCGTGGCGATCCTCGGCCGCTCGATCGCGCTCGGGATCACCGCGATCGGCCAGACCTTCGCCATTCTCGTCGCGTCCATCGACCTGTCGGTCGCGAGCCTGATCTCGGCCAGCGCGGTGCTGGCCTCCGTGGTGATGAACGGCGAGCCCCGGATGATCTTGCCGGCGATCGTCGCCGTCCTCGCGCTCGGCGCGCTGGTCGGCCTCGTGAACGGGCTCATCATCACCAAATTGGAGGTTAACCCGCTGATCGCGACGCTCGGCATGGCGCTGATCATTCAGGGCGGCCTGTCGGCGTTCGTGTCGAACTTCGCCGGCGCGGTGCCGGAGGCGTTCCTCGTCTTCGCCTATGGCGCGATCGCGGGCGTGCCGCTCAGTCTCGTGTTCCTGCTCGCGCTCGCCGCCGTGGCCGGCTTCGTGCTGCGCTTCACCCGGTTCGGGTCCGACATCTACTCGGTCGGCGGCAACCGTGACGCCGCGCGCCTCGCGGGCCTGCGCACCGACCGCGTGGTGATAGGCGCGCATGTGGTGTGCAGCCTGTGCGCGGCGATCGCCGGGCTCTATCTCGCGAGCCGCCTGCGGTCCGGCGCGCCGTGGATCGGCAGCGACGGCGTCTACGATCTCGAATCGATCGCGGTCGTCGTGATCGGCGGCACGCTGCTCGCGGGCGGCCGCGGCGGCGTCTGGGGCACGATGGGCGGCGTGCTGATCTTCTCGCTGATCGACGCCACCTTCAATCTCGCCGGCGTCGACGCGTTCGCCAAGCAGGTGCTGCGCGGCGTCGTCATCGTCGCCGCGGTCGCGTTCTACGCCGTGCGCTCGCGGCGGCTGGTGGCGTGACCGACCGCGCCGTCCCTGCGCGGCGCGGCCGCGCCTTCGCGCGGATCAACCCGGTCTATGTCGTGCTCGCCGCACTGCTCGTCGCCATCGCGCTGAACAACCCCGCCTTTGTCGAGCCGACCGGCTACATGAACTTCGTCAAGCGCGCGGCGCCGCTCGCGATCCTCGCCGCCGGCCAGCTGTTCGTCATCGTTTCGGGCGGCTTCGACCTGTCGGCGGGCGCGGTCGTGACGTTCGTCGTCGTCGGCGCCTCGATGCTGCTGGGCGAGAACCCGGACGGCACATGGTGGGTCATCGCGCTGATGTACGGCGCCGGGCTCGGGGTCGGGCTCGTCAACGGCGCGATCGTCTGCTATCTGCGCGTTCCGTCTCTGATCGCCACGCTCGGCACGATGATCAGCCTCGGCGGCGCAGCGGCGATGTGGTCGGGCGGCGCGCCGCGCGGGTATCTCAGCGACGGCTTTCGCTGGTTCGGGCGGGCGAACCTCGGCGACATTCCCGTCATAGGCTTCCTGCCGGTCGCGGTGATCGTGCTTGGCGTCGTCGGCGCGGCGCTTGGCTGGCTGATGCACGGCGCCAATCTCGGGCGGCTGCTCCACGCGGTCGGCGACAACCCGCGCGCGGCCCGCCTTGCCGGCGTGCCGGTCAACCGCGTGCGGATCACGGCCTTCGTGATCTCGGCGCTCAGCGCGGTGACGGCGGGCGTGCTGCTCGGCGGGTTCGCCGGCGTCTCGACCGACGTCGGCGCGGGCTTCGAGCTGCAGGCGATCACCGCGGCCGTGCTCGGCGGCGCGCAGCTGCTCGGTGGGCGCGGCTCGGTTCTCGCCACCATCGCCGGCGCGCTGACGCTGACGGCGATCTTCACGCTGCTGAACTTCCTCGGCCTGCCGCAGCCGGTGCGCCAGGTGGTCCAGGGCGTCATTCTTATCGCGGCGGTGGCGGTCGCCACGTACCGACGACGAAGTTCCGGGGGATGATCCCCGACGACGCAACTGCCGCGGCGACGGGAAACGCCGGGCCGCGGATCGCAAGGTCACTGCAATCGGGAGGACTGACCATGAGACGAACGACACTGGCGCTGGCGGCGGGCTTCGGCCTCGCCTGGGCGTGCGGGGCCTCGGCGCAGGCGCCGAACTTCGACGATCCAGAAGAATTCGCCCGCCAGCAGGCGCAACTGACCGCGACGCCGCTCGGGCCCGAGGGCGCGCCGTGGGAGCAGTATCTGGTGGACGCGATGGTCGACACCGCCGAATTCGCCAAGGAAGGCCCCTATACCGTCTGCTTTTCCAACGCCGGCGTGAACAATCCCTGGCGCGTGGTGGGCTACACCAACATGACCGAGGAGGTGGCGCTTCACCCGGAGATCGCCGAATTCATCCACGTCGACGCCGAGGGCTCGGACGACAAGCAGATCGGCGACATCGACGACCTGCTCGCAGGCGGGAATTGCGACGTGCTGATCGTCTCGCCCAACACCACGGCGGCGCTGACCCCCGCGGTCGAGAAGGCCTGCGAAAGCCTGCCGGTGATCGTGTTCGATCGCGGCGTCAACACCGACTGCCCGGTGACGTTCATCCATCCGGTCGGCGGCTACGGCTTCGGCATCCAGGGCGCGGAATTCGTCGCCGCGAACGTCGAGGCGGGCGGCAACGTGCTGATGCTGCGCATCCTGCCGGGCGTCGACGTGCTGGAGACGCGCTACTCGGCCGGACGGCGCATCCTCGAGGAGGCGGGCCTGACGATCGTTGGCGC
>JBBRUZ010000148.1:0-8515 GCA_038247355.1 Rhodobacterales bacterium | reverse complement strand
TTTTTCGCCGACCGCTTCGAACATCTCGATCGAGGCGATGCCGTCGTAGCAGCCGCGTTCGTCGCGGTAGTCGCGCAGGACGATCTCGACCCGGTCGTTCAGGCCCGCCTGCTGGATGCGCGCCTGCGCGAAATCGTGCTGTTCGCGGCTGATCGTCAGCGCCGTCACGCGTGCGCCCCGCGCCTTGGCCGCATATTCGGCGAAACCGCCCCAGCCGCAGCCGATCTCGAGCAGGCGCCGCTCGGGCGCCGCGCCGATCAGGTCGCAGACGGACGCATATTTGCGCGTCTGCGCCTCGGCGAGCGTCTCGGCCGGATGGATGAAGAGCGCCGAGGAGTAGGTCATCGTCTCGTCGAGCCAGCGCGCGTAAAAGGCGTTGCCGAGATCGTAATGCGCCGCGATGTTGCGCCGCGCTTGTTTTTTGGTGTTGCGGTTCAGCCAGTGGTTGAACCGCTGCCAGAAAGCGATCAGCCGGGCCGCCGGGTGGTGCGAGCGATCGACCCAGTCGCTGGATGTCAGCAGCACGTCGAGCAGGACCTGCAGATCGGGCGTGTCCCACCAGCCGTCGAGATAGGCCTCGCAGAAGCCGAGTTCGCCCTCGCGCGCGACACGGCCGAAAAGCCCTTTGTGCTTGACGTCGATGCGGGCCGACTGGCCCGGCTCGCGGCCCTCGACGCGGAACACCCGCCCGTCGGGGATGGCGATGTCGATCCGGCCGGCGCGCATGCCCTGGAGCAGCGCAAAGGAGGCGGGGAACCAGCGCGGCAGGTCGGTCTGGCCCAGCGTCGACGTGATGACCTGCGCGGCGTCCGGCGCAAGGGAGCGCACCGTGGTCATGGCGTTGTTCATGGCGTTCACGTCCGCACCTCCGCAACCGGCGCGGCGTTCGTCGGGCGGGCCAGCGGCACGCGCTTCTGCCAGAGCCGCAGCGCCTGCCAATGGATCGCCGCGATCACCTTCAGCGTCATCAGCGGATGGGTCAGCACCGCGCCGGCGAGGGCGCGGTCGGTGAAGGGCCGGGCGTCGCCTGACTGGGTGGCGATCAGCGTCTCGCCCTCGGGGCCGGCCTGGCGGATGCGCAGGGCGAGGCGGTCGCCCGGCGGGGCGACGTCGAACCGGTAGGTCTGATCCATGGCGATGAACGGCGAGACGACCATCTCCTTCGACTGTTCGTGGCGGTAGGCGCCGCCGCGCGGGGCGCCCGCCGGTCGGACGTAGGCGATCTGATCGCCGAACGTGTTCTTGACCTCGTAGATCACGGCGGTCAGGTCGTCGGCCGCATCGTGACAGAAGTAGACCGACAGCGGGTTGAACACAAAGCCCCACATCCTCGGAAAGGCGAGCAGATCGACGCGGGCCGCCGGTGCGAGGCCCGCCTGCGCCAGCCGGTCGTTCACCCAAGGACGCAGCGGCGAGCCGTCGCGCGCGCCGTGGTCGCGGTCCATCAGCGCGAGAAGGCCGGCGCGGTTGTGGCGCATGAGCCGCGAGCGGCCCAGCGTCTCGGGCAAGCGGTCGATGTCGAGCAGCACCGAGAAGACGCGGTAGCGGAACCGGTGCCGGCGTGGGATCAGCCGCATGTGCATCACGTGGCCGACATAGAGCCGTGCGGCGGGTCGCGGCGTCATTCGGCGGCCTCGGCGGTGGCGGCGGGCGACGGCAGGTCGCGCGCCCAGGCTGGCCGGGCGCCGAGCGCCGTGGCGGCGGCGAGGCCGCTGCGCAGCCCGTCCTCGTGGAAGCCGTAGCCGAGCCAGGCGCCGGCGTGCCAGACGCCGCCTCTGCCCTGCACCGCCGCGATCGCGCGTTGACCGGCGAAGGCCGCGGCGTCCATCACCGGATGGTCGTAGGTGAGGTCGCGGTGGACCAGCGCGGGATCGGGGACGCGGTCGGGATTGAGGCTGACAAAGAGCGGAACCGCGCGGTCGATCCCCTGCAGGCGGTTCATCCAGTAAGTGACGGGGGCCGGGCGATGCTGGTCGATCGCGGGCCCGCCGGAGCGGAAGTTCCAGCTCGACCAGACCTTTCGGCGGCGCGGCATCAGGCTCGGGTCCGAATGCAGGATCGCGCGGTTGCTCGAGGTCGCGAACGCGCCGAGCGCCGCGCGTTCCTGCGCGTCGGCGTCAGTGAGCAGCGCCCGCGTCTGCGGTGCATGGCAGGCGAGCACGACCTGGTCGAACACCGCCTCCGCGCCGTCGGCGAAGCGCAGATGCGGCTGGCCGCCGGGGCGGGTGACGGCGACGACCTGCGCGCGCGGTTGCGCCCGCGACCCTAGTCGCGCAATCAGGTGATCGACGTAGACGCGGCTGCCGCCCTCGACGGTGCGCCAGTGCTGGCGCTCGGCGAGGGAGGCGAGCAGATCGTGGTTCTGAAAGAAGTTGAGAAAACTCTCGGCCGGGAAGTCGAGCATCCGCTCGATCGGCGTCGACCAGATCGCGCCGCCCATCGGCAGCACGTAGCAATCGCGCAGCCAGCGCGAGAATCGCTCGCGCCCGAGCCAGTCGCCCAGACCCAATCCGACGCAGCACCCGGCCGCGAGGCTTTCGCGCGCGCGCCGGTTGAACCGCGGGATCTCGAAGACGCCGCGCACGAAACCCGGGCGCAACAGATTGGCGCGCTGCGCGAAGACGGTGTCGAGCCCGTCTCCCGACCATTCCATCGCGCCGTCGTTCAGCGAAAAACCGAAGGACATGTCCGACAGCTTCGTCGGCACGCCGAGATGCTCGAAGAGGCCGCAGAGATTGGGGTAGTTCCGGGTGTTGTAGACGATGAATCCGGTGTCGACCGGAATGCTCCGGCCCGCCGCCTCGACGGTGACGGTGTTCGCGTGGCCGCCGAACCGGTCGGACCGCTCGAACAGCCGCACGTCGTGGTCCTCCTTCAGCGCGTAAGCCGCTCCCAATCCGGCAATGCCGGAGCCGACAACCGCTATCCGCATCAAAGTTCCTGTCCCGTCCGTGTCAATCCGCCTCGGCGCGCGGCCGGGCGGTGTGTTTGTCGTATGCGGTCATCGCCGTGTCCCGACCCTTTTGTAGCTCGACCATCGGGCCTGGGTAGGGGTCCGACGGGGCGAGGCCCCAAGACTTCGGCATCGCGTTGAAATAATCCTGCGCGTCACGCGCGCTCGACCCGTCGAACCCGAGCACGAAGCGCCGCCGATACCGGCCCTCGGGATCGAACTTCTCGGCCTGGGTCGCGGGGTTGAAGATGCGGAAGTAGGGCGCCGCGTCCGGCCCCGACCCGGCGGCCCATTGCCAGCCCATCGCGTTCGAGGCCGGGTCCCAGTCGATCAGGCAGTCGGCGAACCAGTCGAGCCCGACTTTCCAGTGCGTCATCAGATGCTTGGTCAGATAGCTCGCCGTAAGCATCCGGACGCGGTTGTGCATCGTCCCGGTCACGAGCATCTCGCGCATGCCGGCGTCGACCATCGGCTCGCCGGTCAGGCCGCGCCGCCAGCGCTCCGCCTCCGGGCCGTCGCCCTTCCACGGAAACTCGTCCCACTCGGGCCGCCAGTTCGCCGTCTCGATGTGCGGCGTGTGCCAGATCAGGTGCCAGGCGAATTCGCGCCAGACCAGCTCCTTGAGGAAGGTCTCGGCGCCCGCCGCCCCCTCGGCCATCGCCCGCGCGCCCGCGTGCCAGACCGTTCGGGGCGAGATCTCGCCATAGGTCAGGTTCTCCGACAGCCGCGAGGTCGCGTCCATGTCCGGACGGTTCCGGTCCGCTGCGTATCCGGCGATCGGTCCGGCCACGAACTCGGCCAGCCGGTCGAGCGCCGCCGCCTCGCCGACGCGGACGAACCGTGCGGTGACCGCGGCGCCGCGGTTCATCGCCGCGCCGAGCCGCCAGTCCTCCAGCCGGTCCGATGCGGGCCAGGCTGCGGGCGCAGCCAGCCGTGACGGCGCCCGCAGCGGCTCGGGCGCGCCCCGCGGGCCGACCGTGCGCCAGAACGGCGTGAACACCTTGAAGTAGCCGCCGGCCCTGGTCTCGGCGCTCCAGGGCTCGTGGATCAGGTGGCTGGGATGGCTCGCCACCGCGACGCCGTCCGCGGTCAGGCCGGCCTTCACCGCCCGGTCACGCGCGATCCAGGCGGGGGCGTACAGCCGCGACCACGCCACCGCGCCGGCGCCCGTCTCCGCCACGATCTCGCGCAGGGCGCCGAGCGCGGGACCACGGCGCAGGATCAGGTCGGAGTCCATCGCCCGCAGTCGCGCCCGCAGATCGGCGACGGAGAGCCCGAGGCGCCACCGCGCCGCGGCGCCCAGCGCCTCGGTTTCGGGATCGAGCACGAAAACGGGGATCACCGGCCCGCCCAACGCCACCGCCGCCGTCAGCGCCGGATGGTCGGCCAGCCGCAGGTCGCGGCGGAACCAGACGATATTCGGGCGGCGGTCGGTCATGCCGAAAAGTACGCGCCCGCGTCCGGAATGGTTTCGCGCGCCGTCACAGCACGGCGTCCAGCGCGCCGATCAGCCGCGCGACCTCGTCCTCGTGCGTGTAGTGCACGAAGCTCAGCCGCAGGACCCCGTGTTCGGGATCGATCCCCAGCGCTTCGAGCAGCCGCACGGCGTAGAAGTGCCCGCCGCCGGCCATGATCCCGTGGGCCGCGAGCGCCGCCGCGACCTCGCCGCCGGGCCGGGCCAGCGCCACCGCGACGGTCGGGACCCGCCCTTCGGGCTGCGCGGGACCGATCAGGCGCAGATCGTTGCGCCCGCCCAGGTAGTCGAGCAGCGGCGCGAGCAGCCGGGTCTCGTGGGCGCGCTGCAGGTCGTGGACACGCGACGCCCGGACGCTGGCGGCCGGATCATCGGCGAAATGCCGGGCGTGCAGCGCATCGACGTAGTCTGCCATCCCGGCGCTCGCCGCGATCTGGGCGTGATCCGGCCCGGCGGGCGTCAGGCGTTTCGAGGCGACGCCGGCGTTGAAGTAATGCCCCTGGTTCGGCAGGCGCTCGGCCAGCGCCCGGCGCACCACCATCACGCCCTGATGCGGGCCATAGGTCTTGTAACTGGAGAACAGATAGATGTCGGCGCCCAACGCGCCCACGTCCGGCAAGCCGTGCGGCGCATAGGAGACGCCATCGACGCAGGTCACGGCGCCCGCGTCCCGCGCCATCGCGGTCAGCGCCGCCACGTCGTTCACCTGGCCTACGATGTTCGAGCAATGCGGGAAGGCTATGAGCCGCACGCGCCCGTCCTCGAGAAGCGCCGCGAGGTCCGCCGGGTCGAGCGCCCCGGTTCCGGGATCGACCCGCCATTCGCGGATGTCGAGGCCCGCCTCGACCAGCCGCCGCCACGGCCCGGAGTTCGCCTCGTGGTCCTGGTTCGTCACCACCACCGCGTCGCCGGGCGCGAGCGCCGCGCGAAAGGCGGTTGCGAGGACATAGGCGTTCTGGCTGGTCGAGGGGCCAAACTGCACCTCGTCCGCGTCGACGCCCAGAAGCGCCGCCAACCGGGTTCGCGCCTCGTCCATCTCGGCGCCGGCGATCGCGCTCGCGGTGTAGGCGGCGTAGGGCTGGACCTTGCGGGCGCGATAGAACCGCGTCAGCCGATCGATCACCGGGGCGCAGGCGTAAGAGCCGCCGGCGTTCTCGAAGAACGCCTGTCCGGCGAGGTCCGGTTCGGCGAAAGCGGGAAACTGCTCGCGGACGAAATCGATGTCGAGGTCGGGCATGCGCCCAGGTTCCTTGTTCCGGGGTCCAGACCGCTGGAGCGGCGCGCCGCCTTGATGTCGGATGGCCCGGTCCGTTGCAAGGGGGCTCGCCGCGACCGAAACGCCGAGGCTTGTCACGCACGTTGCGGCGTGCGAGATTTTCGCGGGTGGGCAGGAACTTCGCGGGTCAGACGGTGGCGCTGGGCGTGGGAAGATGATGCTGGGGTCGGACGGCGGTGATCCGCGCTGGAAGCTGTGGGCGGAGGGCGTGCGCACCTGGCTGCCGCTGCTGATTTCGGTCTGCGCGATCAGCCTGACGATCTTCCAGGCGACGCAGGGACGCAAGCACACCCGGCTCAGCGTGCAGCCGCGGATCGATTTTCGCCTGAACGAGGACGAAACCGGCGCGGTGACGATCAAGATGGTCAACGTCGGCTTCGGACCGGCGATCGTCACTGAAGTGACGCTGGGCCACGGGGAGGCCGATCTCGGCAAGGTCGATCTGGACGCCTGCCGCGAACTCGACCGACGGCTCGGCCGCGAGGGCGACGACTGGGACACCGGGTGTTTCGTGATGGACGGCGAGTACGTGCTGCGGGCCGGGGACGAGGCGGTGCTCTACGCCAGCAGCCCCGCCCCGGGACTGAACACCGACGAATGGCGCGACAAGGTCATCGACTACGCGAAAATCCAGCTCAACGCGCGGTATTGTTCGTTCTACGAGGACTGCTGGTGGGCCGATCCAGCCGCCGGCAGAGGCGATCCCTGAACCTCAGCCGCGCCGTCGGCGGCGTTCGCGTAGCGGTCCGGGCTCGACCCCGAGTCCGTCCGACGCGGAGGAGAGCCCGCCCAGCCGCCCGGTGATCGTCTCGATATCCGGGGCCGGCCCGCGCGGACGGGACTCCAGCGCTTCACGCATCGCCGTCAGATGTACGGGCGTCGTGCCGCAGCAGCCGCCGATGATCTTCGCGCCGCAGTCGCGCGCCAGAACGGCATAGTCGGCCATCAATTCGGGCGTGCCGTCGTAGAGGATCCGCCCGTCGGAGAATTTCGGGATGCCGGCGTTGCCCTTGGCGATCACCGGCAGGTGCGGGGCCGAAGCGGTGAAGCCCAGCACGGTGCGCAGCAGATCCGAGGCCCCGACCCCGCAATTCGCCCCGAAGGCGAGCGGCGGATAGGGCAGACTCTGCGCGAGGCCGACCATGTCCGCCGATGTGAGGCCCATCATCGTGCGTCCCGCGGTGTCAAAGCTCATCGTGCCGCACCAGGGCGCCCCGACCCGCGAGATGCCCAGCGCCGCCGCCTCGAACTCCTCGGGCGCCGAGATCGTCTCGATCCACAGCAGGTCCGCGCCGCCCGCCATCAGGCCGCGCGCCTGCTCCTCGAACATCTCCGCCGCGCCCTCGATGGTCAGCGGGCCGAGCGGCGCCATGATCTCGCCGGTCGGTCCCATCGAACCCGCCACCACCACCCGCCGCCCCGCCGTATCCGCGACCTCGCGCGCGATCTCGGCCGAGATGCGGTTGAGATCGTAGGCGCGGTCGGCGGCGTCGTGCAGCTTCAGCCGGCTGGCGTTGCCGCCGAAGGTGTTCGTGAGGAAGATGTCGGAGCCCGCATCGACGGAGCCCTGGTAAAGCGCGCGGATCTTGCCCGGCTCGCTTTCGTTCCACAGCTCGGGCGCTTCGCCGGCCTCGAGGCCCATGTTAAACAGATTGGTGCCGGTAGCGCCGTCGGCGAGCAGCCAGTCACGCTCCGACAGCAAGGTTTCGAGCAGGTTGGACATGGCGACGCGCACTCCCTTCAGGCCTGTTGCAAAGTCGTTTCGGCGATCGCCCGGATGCGACCGACCATCGCCCGAAGGCCGTTCGACCGCTGGGCGGACAGATGCTGGTCGAGCCCCAGCCGCTCCATCTCCGTCCGGGTATCCACGGCCAGAACTGCGTTGGGGTCAAGCCCTGCGTACAGCGCGTGCAGAACGGCGATCAGCCCACGCACGATCATCGCGTCGCTGTCGCCGTGGAAATCGAACCGCGCGGCGGCGCCCGCGCCGGTCAGGACGGGCGCGATCCAGACCTGGCTCGCGCAGCCCTCCACTTTGGTCGCGGGCACGCGCAGCGCCGGATCAAGGGGCGCCATGCCCTTGCCGAGCTCGATCACGTAGCGATAACGGTCCTCCCAATCGTCGAGAAAGGCGAAATCCTCGGCGATCTCCTCGAAACGGGGCGTGGCCACCGTGCATCTCCCTTTCCAAGCGTGCGTCGCAGATATGCCTGCCAGCGCGCGAGGTCCAGAGCGGGGTTTCGGTTTCGCCCTTTCCAATGCGCCGATCTGCAGCTATCGGGAGGCCATGATCGGACAGGGCGCACGGGTGGTCAATGCGGTTGTCTCGCTGGCGGGCGCAGGCCTGCTCGCGGGCTGCACGTTCGGCCTTTGGGAGGCGCCGCCGTCCGACCGCAACACCGACGACGCCGCGGTGATCCGGGACGAGGAGAGCGGGTTTCTGACCGGACTGCTTACCAACGAACCCGCCGACCTGCCCGACGCGGTGCCCGTGCCGGTGCTGCGCACTGCGGTTCTGGAGCGCGGCTATGGCGGGGTCATCGTCCGCGTCACCGGCGTCGCCCCGACGCAGGGGTTCTTCAACGCGACGCTGCTCGCCGAGAACGGCGGCGTTCCCGACGCCGCGGGCATTCTGACGCTGTCGCTGGTCGCCGTGCCGCCGTTGACCGCCGAAGCAGTCGGACCGGAACTCACCCGCCTGCTGCTGACCGCGGCCTTTTTTCAGGAGCTGGAACTGCGAACCATTCGCGGATTTCGCGTCGTCGCCGGCCAGAACAGCGTCACGCTGCCGCTGCGCTGAGCCCGGCGCGCC
>JBBRUZ010000147.1:0-8676 GCA_038247355.1 Rhodobacterales bacterium | reverse complement strand
CGATCCGCTCGGCGGCGCGGTCTACGTGACCGACTGGCACGGCGACCAGGTGCTCGTGATCGAGAACGGCGCGCGGACCGCCGCCCTGACCACCGGCCGCAGTCCCTCGGGCGTCGCGGTCACGTCGGACGGCGCGCGGATCCTTACCGCCGACCGCGACTCCGATCAGGTCTCGATCTTCGACGCGGCGAGCCGGGCGCGCATCGCCACCGTTCCGGTGGGGACGCGGCCGTTCGGCGTCACCGTGGACGCGACGGGCCGCTTCGCCTATACGGCCGACGTCGGCTCGGACAGCGTCAGCGTCGTCGACATCGCGGCGGGTCGCCTGGTGGCGACGATCGCCGTCGGCGCGCGGCCCTACGAGGTCGCGCTGGCGCAGGGCACAGGCTTCGTCAGCAATTCCTACAGCGTCACCGTCTTCGACGTCGCGACGAACGCGCCGCTCGGCGAGATCGCGGTCGGCGAATATCCGGAAGGCGTCGAGGCGAGTGCGGACGGACGCCACATCTATGTGGCGAACTGGTTCTCGAATTCGCTTTCGGTCATCGATGTCGCGACGCGCGCGGTCACAGCCGAGATCGCGGTGGGCGACGGGCCGCGGGCGTTCGGCGATTTCCTCGACGATTGAACCGGCTGGCCTTGCCCGCGCCCGCCAAGGCCCCTACCTTGCCGATCGAGGCCGAGCCAAGGGAGCGCGCTGCGATGGCCATGGACGCCGCAGAGATCGAACATCTGATACGGGCCGCCTTTCCCGGGGCGGCGGTGGAGATCACCGATCTCGCCGGCGACGGCAACCACTATGCGGCGACGGTGACAGCGGAGGAATTCCGCGGCCTGAACCGGGTGAAACAGCATCAGCTGGTCTACACCGCGCTGAAGGGCAAGATGGACGGATCGCGCGGCGAGCTTCATGCGCTCGCCCTGACGACCAAAGCACCGGAGTGAACAGAATGAGCCCGATGACCGATCCTGCGACCAACCCCGCCCATGCGGCCATCCAGGCCGACATCGACGCCAACGACGTCGTGCTGTTCATGAAAGGGACCGCGCAAATGCCGCAGTGCGGTTTTTCGAGCCGGCTCACCGGCGTTCTGAACTACATGGGCGTCGCCTTCAAGGACGTGAACGTGCTGGCCGACGAACGGATCCGCGACGGGATCAAGTCGTTTTCGGATTGGCCGACGATCCCGCAGCTCTACGTCAAGGGCGAATTTGTCGGCGGTTGCGACATCGTCACCGAGATGACGCTGTCGGGCGAGCTGGACCAGCTCTTCGCCGCCAAGGGCGTCGCCTTCGACAAGGACGCCGCCGAAAAGATCCGCGCCGCGAACGCCTGACTGCGGGCGTCGGAGGCTCGCAGAACGCCGGATCAGTCCGCTGGAACCGCGTCGGTCTCGACAAGCACGGCCAGCGCCTCGACTTCGGCGATCAGGCTCGTCAGCAGACCGAGCGCCGCGTCCTTCTCGCCGCGGAGCTGATTGAACTCCCCGGGACTGACGCGGTGGTTGGCTTCGGTTTCGGACTTGAGCGCGTTGGCGGCCAGCATCGCGGACTTCGCCTCGGCGATCCGGGTGCGTTCCTCGGCGGCGCGGATACGATCCTCGAGGCCCGAACAGCGGTCTTCGAGTGCGGTCATCGTGTCGGCCAGCATCAGGCCGGCCAGCAGCAACATGCGCTTTTCGGTCGATTTTCCGATGGCCTCGAGCACTCGTTCCGCCTCGGCGTCGAGAAGCTGCGCGGCGCGGGCGAGCGAAGGCTCCTGGCCGGGCTCGCAGGCGACCTCGAACACGCTGCCGCCGATCTCGATGGTGAGCTCGGGCATGTCAGACCTCCTCGATCAGCGGTTTGAGCTGGGCGATCAACTCGTCGAGCGCCGCCACGTCCTTGTCGCGCTTGGTCCGCAGGCGCTCTAGTTCCTCGCCGAGGTCGGCGTTTGCGGCTTCGAGCGCTGCGATCCGCGCCTCTAGATCGGCCGTATCGGGCGCCGGCCCCGCGGCTGCGCGCGTGTCGAGAGCGGTCCGAAGCCTGCCGATCGCGGCTTCGGCCTGGGCGTCGAGTTGACTGATCTGGGTCATCGCTGGCGCTTTCACATGGGTCCTCGCCGTTTTAGGCAGGGCGCCCGGACAATGCAATCGGTCGCGCGCCCGTCACGGTCGCGAGGTCAGCCGCAGTCCCGAGCGACGCGGCCCGAAAGCGCGGTCGGGCGGACGTTTCCACGCATGAAACCCGGCTATCTTAATGATATGGTTTAGTTATCATTCCCCTGAAATGCCCTGCGCGACGTGGCGGCGAACGGCAAACGGGACGCGCCTCGAGGGGGGCGGCTCGCTGGCCGAACAAGCCGTCGCTTCTCACGTGGTCGGGATAACGCTCGGTCACCGGGGCGCCAGACGCTTGGCGCTGCGCACCTGAAACCGCCTTGACCCTCGGGGCGGGGCTGGTAATGGTGCGCCTGCTTTCGCGCCAAGCCGCTTTCGCGGGCCGCCCGACCCAGAAAGGCCATGCTCTTGCAGATCTCCGAGCTTCGCGCGCGCCACCCGGACCACTGGCTGCGCGCCTGCGCGCTGCGGGTCCTCGCGATCGATGCGGTCGAAGCGGCGAAGTCGGGACATCCCGGAATGCCGATGGGAATGGCGGACGTGGCGACGGTGCTGTTCGAGCGGCACCTGAAGTTCGACGCGAGCGCCCCGACCTGGCCGGACCGCGACCGCTTCGTGCTGTCTGCCGGGCATGGGTCGATGCTGCTCTACGGGCTTTTGCACCTGACCGGCAACGCGCGGATGACGCTCGACCATCTGCGCCGTTTTCGCCAGCTCGGCTCGCACGCCGAAGGCCACCCGGAGTATCGGCCCGGCGTCGGGATCGAAATCACCACGGGCCCGCTCGGGCAAGGCCTCGGGGCCGCGGTCGGCATGGCCATCGCCGAGGCGAGCCTCTCGGCGCGGTTCGGGGTGAAGGTCGTCGATCACCATACGTATGTGATCGCCGGCGACGGCTGCCTGATGGAGGGCATCAGCCACGAGGCGATCGGGCTCGCGGGCGTGCAAAAGCTGCCGAAGCTGATCGTCTTCTGGGACGACAACGGCATATCGATCGACGGCAAGGTCAGCCTGTCCGACATCACCGACCAGCCGGCGCGGTTCAAGGCGGCCGGCTGGTCCGTCCATGCCTGCGACGGCCACGATCCGGACGACATCGACCGGGTGATCACGGAGGCGAAGGCGAGCCTGCTGCCCGCCTTCGTCGCCTGCAAGACGCATATCGGCTTCGGCGCGCCGACCAAGCAGGACACCAAGGCGGCGCACGGCTCGCCGCTTGGCGCGGCCGAGATTGCGGCGGTCCGCGAGATCTACGGTTGGCCGCATCCGCCGTTCGAGATACCCGAGGACATCCGCGCGGCTTGGGCCGCGATCGGCGCGCGCGGCGCCGCCGATCGCGCCGCCTGGTCCGGGCGCCTCGACGCGCTGTCGGCCGCGATACGGGCGGAGTTCGAGCGGGTGATGGCGGGCGATCCGCCGAGAAAGTTCGTCTCGGCGCTGACCGCGTTTCGCAAGGCGCAATCCAAGGCGAAACCGAAGGTCGCGACGCGCAAGGCCTCCGAGATGGTGCTCGAGGTCGTGAACGCGGTGATGACCGAGACGCTGGGCGGCTCCGCCGATCTTACCGGCTCGAACAATACGCTGACCAAGGATCTCGGCGTGTTCGACCCGGAGAATCGCGCGGGGCGATATCTCCACTATGGCATCCGCGAGCACGGGATGGCGGCGGCGATGAACGGGCTGGCGGTGCATGGCGGGATCGCGCCCTATGGCGGCACGTTCCTCGTCTTCGCCGATTATGCGCGCGGGGCGATGCGGCTGACGGCGCTGATGGGGCTGCGCGTGGTCTACGTGCTGACGCATGACAGCATCGGGCTCGGCGAGGACGGACCGACGCATCAGCCGGTCGAACATCTGGCGAACCTGCGCGCGCTGCCGAACCTCAACGTGTTCCGGCCCGCGGACATCGTCGAGACGGCGGAGGCCTGGGAGATCGCGCTGACCACGGCGGGAACGCCGTCGGTGCTGGCGCTGACCCGGCAGAACCTGCCCACCTTCCGCACCGGGCACAGCCGCGCCAACCTGTGCGCGCGCGGCGCGTATGTGCTGGCCGAGGCGGAGGGCAAGCGCCAGGCGATCCTGCTCGCCACCGGCTCGGAGGTCGAGGTCGCGATGGCGGCGCGGGACCTGTTGCAGGGCCGCGGGATCGGGACGCGGGTGGTGTCGATGCCCTGCTGGGAGCTGTTCGAAGAGCAGGACGACGACTACCGACGCAAGGTGCTGCCCAAGGGGCCGGTGCGCGTGGCGGTGGAGGCGGCGCTCCGCTTCGGCTGGGACCGCTGGCTCTTCGGCGAGCGCGGCGAGCGCAAGAAATCAGGGTTCATCGGGATGCACGGCTTCGGCGCGTCCGGGCCGATCGAGGCGCTGTATCCGCATTTCGGCATCACCGCCGAAGCGACGGCGGCGAAGGTCGAGAGCCTGCTTTGATGCGGGCCGGACCGGGCGAGGGAGAGTTCTGAATGGCGTGGAAGACGCTCGACGACATGGACCTCGACGGCAAGGTCGTGCTGACGCGCGTCGATGTCAACGTGCCGGTCGAGGACGGCGTCGTCACCGATGCGACGCGGATCGAGCGGATCGCGCCGACCATCCGCAACATCATCGCAAAGGGCGGAAAGCCGGTTCTGCTCGCGCATTTCGACCGGCCCAAGGGCAAGGTCGTGCCCGGCATGAGCCTGCGCGTCGTGCTGCCGGCGCTGGAGGCTGCACTCGGCAGGCCCGTCGCCTTCGCCGAGGAGTGCGTCGGGCCGGTCGCGGCGGACGCCGTGTCCGCAATGCCGGCGGGCGGCGTGCTGCTCCTCGAGAACACCCGCTTCCACAAAGGCGAAGAGATCAACGACCCGGAGTTCGCGACCGCGCTGGCGGCCCTCGGCGACGTCTATTGCAACGATGCGTTCTCGGCGGCGCACCGCGCCCACGCGTCGACCGAGGCCTTGGCGCGGCTGCTGCCGGCCTGCGCGGGACGCCTGATGCAAGCCGAACTGACCGCGCTGGAAAAGGTGCTGGGCGCGCCCGAACATCCGGTGGTCGCGGTCGTGGGTGGCGCGAAGGTCTCGACCAAGCTCGACCTGCTCGGCAACCTGATCGGGCGCGTAGACGCCATCGTGCTGGGTGGCGGAATGGCGAACACGTTCCTCGCCGCGCAGGGGATCGACGTGGGCAAGTCGCTGCACGAGCACGATCTGGCGGAAACCGCGCGTGAAATCATGGCGCGCGCCGCGGCGGCCGGTTGCGAGATCGTCTTGCCGGCGGATGTGGTGGTCGCGCGCGAATTCAAGGCGGGGGCGGATAGCGAGATCGTGGCCGCGACCGCCTGTCCGCCGGATGCGATGATCCTCGATGCGGGGCCCGCGGCCATCGCGCGGATCGCGGCGGTGTTCACTGGGGCGCGGACGCTGGTCTGGAACGGCCCGCTCGGGGCGTTCGAGATCGCACCTTTCAATGCGGCGACCGACGCAGCGGCGAAGCAGGCGGCGGCGCTGACCCGGTCTGGGCGGTTGCTTTCGGTCGCGGGGGGCGGCGACACGGTGGCGGCGCTCAACGCCAGCGGCGCGGCGGCGGATTTTTCCTACGTCTCCACCGCGGGCGGGGCTTTTCTCGAATGGCTCGAGGGCAAGACGCTGCCGGGCGTCGCGGCGCTAGACCAGTCTTGAGCCGCAGCATTGGGTCTTGGGTGACAACATCAGACTTGCGTTACAGAATTTAGAGAGGACCGACCATGAAGGCTTCACGCACAGTCCAGAGGATCCTGGCCAACTACGAAGGCGACACGCCGGGGGTGAAGGGCAACCTGTGCCGGATGCTGATGGCCGGCAGGCTCGGCGGCACCGGCAAGATGATCATCCTGCCGGTCGATCAGGGCTTCGAGCACGGTCCGGCGCGCAGCTTCGCTCCGAACCCGGCGGCCTACGATCCGCACTACCACTACCAGATCGCGATCGACGCGGGCCTCAACGCCTACGCCGCGCCGCTTGGGATGCTGGAGGCGGGCGCGGACACGTTCGCCGGACAGATCCCGACGATCCTGAAGGTCAACTCGGCGAACTCGCTGGTCCCGAAGTCCTCGCCCTTCGATCAGGCGATCACAAGCGGCGTGTCCGACGCGCTGCGGCTGGGATGCTCCGCCATCGGCTTCACCATCTATCCCGGCTCGTCCGGGGCGCTTGAAATGTTTGAGGAAATCTCCGAGATGCGCGCCGAAGCCGCGTCGGTAGGGGTGGCGACGGTGATCTGGTCCTATCCGCGCGGCGAGGACTTGTCGAAAGAAGGCGAGACCGCCATCGACATCGCGGCCTATGCGACGCAGATCGCGGCGCTGCTTGGCGCGCATGTCATCAAGGTCAAGCTCTCGACCGACCATCTGGAGCTGAAGGAAGCCAAGAAGGTCTACACCGATCACGCAATCGACATCTCGACCCAGGCGGCGCGGGTGGCCGATTGCGTGAAGGCGGCGTTCAACGGACGGCGGATAATCGTGTTCTCGGGCGGTGCGGCGAAGGGCGAGGACGCGGTCTATGACGACGCCCGGGCGATCCGCGACGGCGGCGGCAACGGCTCGATCATCGGGCGCAACACCTTCCAGCGTTCGCGCGTCGATGCGTTGGCGATGCTGGCCAAACTGGTGGAGATCTACAAGGGTCGCGACTGAGCGCGGGGGATACCCTTCCATCGGGTTTTCTGTCATCTTCCCGCGAAAGGCAGGAAATCGAGGACCATCGTCGGGATGCAGCAGGACATCGAGGCGCGGCGCGGCGGGCTTGGCGGTGCGGTCTTTTCGGTCGTGGCGATCGCGCTCATGGCGTATCTGACCTTCGCTGCGTTGCAGGGCGAACACGGCCTGTTCCGGCTGTTCCAGATCGAGGCGCAGGAGATGCGGTTGCACGCCGAACTCACCGACTTGCGCGCGGCGCGGGAGGCGGTCGCGAACAAGGTTCTGCGACTGTCGTCGGGCACGCTCGATCTCGACCTCCTAGACGAGCAGGCGCGCAGGACGCTCGGCCTCGGGCGGCCCGACGAAATCCTGATCCGCTGAGCGCAAGCAAGACCTGCGATGCCATGCCGTGGGGCCGAGTCCGGCAATCGACGGCACTCGCCACGGACGATCAATGAGTGCCAGCCTCATTTTCCAGGCGCCTCATGCCGGGAGTGAAAGTCGATTCAAGGGGTTTCATCCCCCGAACAGTCGTCTATAATCAAACAAGTTCAAAGCTAAACAATACTTGGGGGGACATGTCGATGGTGACCGCTCGCCGCGCCAAACAGCCGAACGCGTCAAAGGACGAGTTGCTGCATTTCTACAGCGAGATGCTGCTGATCCGAAGGTTCGAGGAAAAGGCCGGCCAGCTTTATGGGATGGGCCTGATAGGCGGGTTCTGCCATCTCTACATCGGACAGGAGGCGGTCGTCGTCGGACTGGAGGCGACGGCGAAGGAAGGCGACCAGCGCGTCACCTCCTATCGCGACCACGGGCACATGCTCGCCTGCGGGATGGATCCCAAGGGCGTGATGGCCGAGCTCACCGGCCGGGCTGACGGATACTCGCGCGGCAAGGGCGGCTCGATGCACATGTTCTCCAAGGAGAAGAACTTCTACGGCGGGCACGGCATCGTCGGCGCGCAGGTTCCGATCGGGGCGGGCCTCGCCTTCGCCAACTGGTACCGCGGCAACGACAACGTCAGCTTCGCGTATTTCGGCGACGGCGCAGCGAACCAGGGCCAGATCTACGAAGCTTTCAACATGTGTTCGCTGTGGAAGCTGCCCTGCATCTTCGTGATCGAGAACAACCAGTACGCGATGGGCACGAGCATGAAGCGCGGGTCCTCGACCCCGGCGCTCTACACCCGCGGCGAGGCGTTCGGCATTCCCGGCGAGGCGGTGGACGGCATGGACGTGCTCGCGGTCAAGGCGGCGGGCGCGAAGGCGACCGCCCATTGCCGGGCGGGTGAGGGGCCGTACATCCTCGAGATGAACACCTACCGTTATCGCGGGCATTCGATGTCGGACCCGGCGAAGTATCGCACCCGCGAAGAGGTCCAGAAGATGCGCGAGGAGCGCGATCCGATCGACCACGTGCGCGACCTGCTGCTCCAGGGAAGCCACGCCACCGAGGACGACCTGAAGGAAGTGGACAAGGCGATCAAGGCTGTCGTGAACGAGGCGGCGCAGTTCGCCCAGGACAGCCCCGAGCCGGCCGAGGCCGAACTGTGGACCGACATCTACGCATAAGGGGGAATGACCGATATGGCGACGCAGATCCTGATGCCGGCGCTTTCCCCGACGATGGAGGAAGGCACGCTGGCGAAATGGCTGGTCAAGGAGGGCGACATGGTCACCTCCGGCCAGATCCTCGCGGAAATCGAGACCGACAAGGCGACCATGGAGGTGGAAGCGGTCGATGAAGGCACGCTGGCGCGCATCCTGGTGGCCGAGGGCACCGAGGGCGTGGCGGTGAACACCCCGATTGCGGAACTGGCCGGCGAGGGGGGCGCGCAAGCCGCGTCGCCGCCGGTGCCGATGGCCATACCGGTTGCCGCACCGGCGCCCCAGGTCGTGGCTGCCGCCGCAGCTTTGCCCGAGG
>JBBRUZ010000146.1:0-8881 GCA_038247355.1 Rhodobacterales bacterium | reverse complement strand
GAAATGCACCGTGCGCCAGCCTGCGTCGACACCCGCGTTGACGCCATCGTCGACGCCGCATAACCATCAATGGCGCAGTGCCGCCCAGAGCACTTTTCAACAACGGGCGGGACATTCCCGGCCTGGCCGAAGTATTGGAGCAAGATCGAGGACGTGTTCCCGACGAGCCCGCCGAAGACCAGCCTGACGCTGCGTCTCGACGCGGACATGGCCGCCTGGTTCCGCGGCCAGGGGCGCGGCTACCAGGCCCGGATGAACGCAGTGCTGCGGGCCTACATGCTGGCGCGAAAGACGAAGCTGCAGTGTCAGGGGTGACGCGGGAGCGATTGATCCGGAGGCTGATATCGAGCAGTAGCAACAGGTTGTCGTCGAGTTCCGGGAATGACGGTGACGAGGTTTTTTGCGGCGGAATCAGGGAAGGACGAAGGGAAGTACGTCGAAATGGGCGCCGAGCGCCTCGGAAAGCTCCGCGAGCGGGATGGCGGCGAGGAAGACGAAGGCGTCGCGAAGGTTGCGGCCAAGGGCGGCGGAGGAGATGAGGATGGTGGGCTCGGACCGGAAGAGGCGGGGGTCGGGCACGAACATCGGCGTGCGCGCGGCGTAGGCCGCGTACTCGGGGCCGAATTCGGCGGCTAGGTACGCCGCTTCGCGCCGGGCGGTGAGGTAGAGGGCGAGAAAGACACCGCCGCCGAGGAGCAAGGCGAGGGAAAGTTTGCCGAAGAGGATGCCGACGCCGAATGCGCCCAAGGTCGAGAAAAAATAGAGCGGGTTGCGGGTCATCGAGTAGGGGCCGTCGGTGACGACGCTGCGGTTCTTGTGACGACCGACGTAGAGAATGCACCAGAAGCGCCCGAGAACGCAGGCGATGATGAGGAATACGCCGGTCATTTCCATCACCTCGTAGACCGGGCCTTCGGCGCCGAAGTAGGGGTGGATGAGGATCAGCAGCGGAAAGAGGATCAGCGCGCCGAGACGCAGCGCGTTGATGCGGATCTTCTGGTTGAAGGGTGTTGCGGCGTCGGCCATGGGGCCTTCCTTTTGCGGCGCGAGGCTAAGCCTGCGACGGGGCCGCGGCAAGGGGGGTCAGGTTCCGAGGATCGGGAAGGTGACGGCGATGGCCCAGGCGAAGAGGGCGGCGCAGGCGAGCGCTGCGGTCAGGGGCGTGCCGGTGGCGCGGTGGGTCCAGGACGAGAACAGGCCGAATAGGACGAAGAAGATCAGCATCACCGGCAGGATCAGGATCAGGAAGAACAGCCGGCCGGGGTCGAGGGCGATGGCGATGGCGAGCGAGACGAGAAAGGCGAGTTTGGAAAGGGCGTAGGCGGCGCGTGGCGCTGTGGGCGCGCGGGTCAGGGCCTCGTCGGCGACGAAGTACGGCAAAAGGCCGACAAACAGCGTGACGAGCAGCGACAGCCGTGCAGGCTGCGGCGTGAAGGCGGTCACGAACCGGTCGAGGGGGAGATAGATCGCGAGCACGGCGAAGCCGATGAAGGCGCCGGCGGCCAGCGCGGTGCGGGCGGGTCTGACGGGGCCGGGGCGCGGCCAGCCGGCGCGCCACAGGATCGCCGCGGTGATGAGGCCGTAGAGCAGGAAATGGACGCTGAGGTAGTCGGCGACGGGGACCGGCAGAAGGCCCTCGGGGGCCAGTTGCGCGACGAACGGGGTGACGAGCGCCGGCACGGCGAGCGCCGCGAGGAACGGCCGCCAGCGGGGCCTGGCGCGGGGGCTCGGGGGGGCGATGCGCGGCAAGAGCGAGGCGGCGGACCAGGCGAGCGCGGTCGCGCCGAGAAACCACAGGCCGAGCCAGCCGGCGCGGTCGTCGGTGTCGGTCGATGCGGCGGGCGGACGGTCGAACACGAGGTCGAGCCAGTCGCGCGCCTCGTCCTGCGACGTGGCGCTGTAGAGGACGCCGACATGCTCGACGCCCGGCGACAGCACGGCGCGCCGCGCGGTTCCCAGCGCCGGATCGCCCGTGGTGGTGAACGGCTCGGCCGGCGCGCCCGCCGCGAGGCCCGCGACGCGCAGGGCCTCGTCGGTGAGGCCCGGCTCCAGCGCGCCGGTGATGACGAGCAGGTTGCGCGGCAGGTCGGGCGTCACTTCGGGCGAGAACAGCGAGACGGCGATGGTTGCCTCGATGGCGGGGTCGGCGATCGCCTGGCGCACGACGATGTCGGAGGCCATCGAATGGCCGAGGAGCGCGAGCTGGCCGTTCGCCTGCGGCAGCGTACGGGCGTAGGCGTCGACGGCGGCGAGTTGCGCGAGGAGGCGGGCCGTGGCGCCTTGCTCGGTCGACACGTCGCCGGTGAGCGGCGCCGGGTTCGCGCCGTGGCCGAGCGCGTCGAAGCTGACGGCGACGTAGCCGGCGCGGGCGATCGTCGTGGCGAAAGGCGCCATCAGTCCCCGCGAGCCCGCGAAGCCGTGGGCGATGACGACCGCGGGCGCGGGCGGGGCGCCGGCGCGCCACAAGACGGTGACGGGGGTTCCGTCGAGCGTCGTGTCGAGGGTCCGCAAGCCGCGGGTCTGGGCGAGGAGCTGGGTCAGCGCGAGCGCCATCACCGCGGCGGCGAGCACCGCCGTCACGATCCGGAGCATTGGTGGGCGCGGCGATGCGGGGCTGCTCACGGGCTGCGGCTCAGTGCAGCCGCGGGTCGCGGGCGCCGCGCGCGGCGGCGAGGGCGCGGCGGGTGCGCGCGTCGCGGCGGTTCTCGAGGATGACGCCGCACAGGACGCCGGCGAGGAAGCCGCCGAGGTGCGCCTCCCAGGCGAGCATGCCCGAGAGGGCGAAGAAGAACGCGACGTTGAGCGCGGCGAGGGTCAGCACGCGGGTCAGCACCGGACGGATGGTGGCGCCGCGGTCGCGCAGCCGGCGCCAGTCGGAGACGATCCAGACGCCGAGAAACGCGAAGACGGCGCCCGAGGCCCCGACCATCGGCAGCGGGGCGGTCGAGAGCGCGCCGAAGACCGCGCCGCCGCCGAGCGCGCCCACGACGAACGTGGGCAGGATCGCGCCGGCGCCGTAGCGCTCGCCGACGTATTTGCCCAAGCCCGCGAGCACGGCGAGGTTCATCGCCATGTGCAGAAAGCCGCCGTGGAGCAGCGCGTGGCTGATGAACATCGTGTAGGGCTGCAGCGCGAAGACCGGCGTGGCGCCGTGCAGCAGCCCGGACCAGAAGGCGCCGGCGACATAGACGCGGCCGCGCAGGCTTGGGTCGAACAGAATGCTGCGGTCGGCGAGCTCGAGGAGGATCTCGAACAGCGCGATGACGGCGATCAGCGCCAACAGTTCCCAGGGCGGCGGCCGGTAGGCCTGGGGCGGGGCGCGGTCGACCACGGTCAGGCGCTGGCGGCGAGCAGGCTCGCGTTGCCGCCCGCGGCGGTGGTGTCGATGCACAGATGCCGCTCGATCGCGTAGCGTTCGGGGGCGATGCGCGCGGTCTCGAGGCCGACGATCGGCCCGTTGCGGGCCGCGAGCGCGATGCGGAGCGTGCGGAGCCACTCGGCGGGGCCGCGCGCGGCGAGCAGAGCGAGGTCGGGCAGATCGGTGAGGGCCGCAGGATCGATCCGGCCGTCGAGCGCGATCACCGGAAAGGCCGCGAGCTGGGCCATCATCGCGGGCGCGCCGGCCGCGACGACGAGAACGGCGTTGCCGCAGGCGAGCGCCTGCAGCGTCTGGGCGAGCGCGTCCCCGGGCCCGGCCCCGAGTGCGAGCACGCGGCCGCGCGGGTGCAGCGACAGCCGGTTGCTCTCGCCGGTCGGTCCCGGCATGTCGCGCGGTCGCTGCGGCAGTTCGGTCGCCGCCTCGAGCGCGGGATGGGGGCCGACCGCCGCGCGCAGGGCCGCGATGCGGTCGGGGCGCGAAGCCCAGTCGCCGGGGCGCAGCTCGGCGAACGGTGCGCCGATCGCGACGGTTGCGCCGGAGGGGGCCATTTCGCCGAACGACTCGGGTTCGTCGCCCTGTCGGCGTTGCAGGCGGGGGAGATAGTGCGGGCCGCCGGCCTTGGGGCCGGTGCCTGACAGGCCCTCGCCGCCGAATGGCTGGGAGCCGACGACCGCGCCGATCTGGTTGCGGTTGACGTAGACGTTGCCGGCGTGGATGCGCGACGTGACGCGCTCCACCCGGTCGTCGATGCGGGTGTGCAGGCCGAAGGTCAGGCCGTAGCCGCGGGCGTTCACTTCGTCCACGACGCGGTCAAGCTCGCTCGCCCTAAACGCGGCCACGTGCAGGACGGGGCCGAAGATCTCGCGCTCGAGGTCCGCGATGCCGTCGACGGCGATGACGGTCGGCGGCACGAAGCGGCCGGTGCGCGGCACTGGCAGCGATTTCAGCACGTTGGCGGATTTCGATCCGATGTGCTCGTTGATGCCGGCCTCGGCCTCGGCGTCGATGACGGGACCGATGTCGGTCGCGGGGTCCCAGGGGTCGCCAACGGTGAGGGCGTCCATCGCGCCGTGGAGCATGTCGAGCACGCGGGCGCGGGCGTCCGTCTGCACGTAGAGGAGGCGCAGCGCCGAGCAGCGCTGGCCCGAGGACTGGAAGGCCGAGGCGAGGACGTCGCGCACGACCTGTTCGGTGAGGGCGGTCGAGTCCACGATCATCGCGTTGAGGCCGCCGGTCTCGGCGATGAGCACCGCGTCGGGGTCCGCATTGGCGGCGAGCGCGCGATGAATGATGCGGGCGACCTCGGTCGAGCCGGTGAAGGCGACGCCCGCGATGCCGGGGGCCGAGGTCAGCGGACCGCCGACCATCTCGCCGTCGCCGGGGACGAGGAGGAGGGCGTCTTGCGGGACGCCGGCCGCGTGGAGGAGTTCGACGGCGCGCGCGGCGATGAGCGGGGTCTGTTCGGCGGGTTTCGCGATGACGGTGTCGCCGGCGCCGAGGCAAGCGGCGACCTGGCCGGTGAAGATTGCGAGGGGGAAGTTCCACGGCGAGATGGCGACCATGACGCCCCTGCCCCGCCCCGTGGACGCTTGCGCCGCATCGGCGTAGTAGCGAAGGAAATCGACCGCTTCGCGCAGTTCGGAGACGGCGTCGGCAAGGGTCTTGCCCGCCTCGCGGGTGGCCAGCGCCGTCAGTTCGGCGGCGTTTTCCTCGTAGAGATCGGCGGCCCGGCGCAGCGCGCGCGCGCGCTCCGTCGCGGGGGCGCCCGACCATGCGGGGAACGCGCTGCTCGCTGCGGCGAGCGCCGCGTCGACTTCGGCCTCCCCGCCTTCGGTCACTTCGCCGACGACGTCGAGCGGATCGGCGGGGTTCACGACGGTGCGCGGCGCGCCGCCCGCCCCGGCCAGCGTCGGGCCGGCCGTCCAGCGATGGGCGCGCCAATCCTGCCGCGCCGCGATCAGGGGCGCGGCCGAGCTCGGTTCGTTGAGGTTCCAGCCCGCGGAGTTGACCCGTGGCGCAAACAGCCGAGCGGGGGCCACGATGCCGGGGTTCGCGGTGGCGCCGAGCGCAGCGGCCTGAACCACCGGATCGGCGGCGATGGTTTCGGGGGCGAGATCCTTGTCGACGATCTGATTGACGAACGAGGAGTTCGCGCCGTTCTCCAGCAGCCGGCGGACCAGATACGCGAGCAGGTCGCGGTGGGCGCCGACGGGCGCATAGATGCGGCAGCCAATTCCGTGCGCGTCGTGAACGATCGCGTGCAGGGCCTCGCCCATGCCGTGCAGCCGCTGGAACTCGAAGCCCCGCGTGTCGCCGCCCGCCATGGCGAGCACGGCCGCGACGGTGTGGGCGTTGTGCGTGGCGAACTGCGGATAGATGCGGTCGCGCATGTCGAGGAGCTTGCGCGCACAAGCCATGTAACTGACGTCGGTGTTGGCCTTGCGGGTGAACACGGGGAAATCCGGCAGGCCGCGTTCCTGCGCCACCTTGATCTCGGCGTCCCAGTAGGCGCCCTTGACGAGGCGGACCATGATCCGGCGGTCGAGGCGCAGGCTCAACATGTGCAGCCAGTCGATGACGGCGCCAGCGCGGCGACCGTAGGCCTGGACGACGACGCCGAAGCCGTCCCAGCCGACGAGGCCGGAGTCCGCCAGCATCGCCTCGATCACGTCGAGCGACAGATCGAGGCGTTCCGCCTCCTCCGCGTCGATGTTGAAGCCGATCTTCGCGCGGGCGGCTGCGCGGGCGAGGTCGAGCGCGCGCGGGACAAGGGTTTTCATCACCGCCTCGCGGTGCGACCATTCGTAGCGGGGGTGGAGCGCGGAGAGCTTGACCGAGATGCCGGGGGAGGCGCGCACGTCGCCGGTGGCGCGCTTCGCGATGGCGGCGGCATAGGCGGCGGCGTAGCGCGTCGCGTCGGCATGGGTGCGGGCGGCCTCGCCCAGCATGTCGTAGGAGTAGGTGTAACCATCGGATTCGAGCGTTTTCGCGCGATCCATGGCGGCGGCGATGGTTTCGCCGAGGACGAAGTTCCGGCCCATCAGCTTCATCGCATGGCCGACCGAGGTGCGCACCACCGGCTCGCCCAAGCGTCGCACGAGGCCGCGAAGCGCCGCCGCGGGGCGCGATGGATCGTCGTCGAGCACGCGGCCCGTCAGCATCAGGCCCCAGGTCGCGGCGTTTACGAGGCTGGAGGAGGATTTTCCCAAGTGCGCGCCCCAGTTGGAGGGCTCGATCTTGTCGGCGATCAGTTCGTCGATGGTCGCGGCGTCAGGCACGCGCAACAGCGCCTCGGCGAGGCACATCAAGCCGACGCCCTCGTCGGTGGAGAGGCCGTATTCGGCGAGGAACGCCTCCATCACGCTCGGCGACGCGCGCTCGCGGACCTTTCGGACGATCCCGGCGGCGTCGTCGACGACGGCCTGGCGCGCCGCGGCGTCGAGCGCCGAGGCGTCGATCAGCCGAGCGACGAGTTCGGTCTCGTCCGCATAGGTCAGCGCGCGGATCGCGGCGCGCGTCTCGGTCGGAGGGGGCGGGTCGATGCGCATGAAGCGACTTTATCCGCGACTGCACCCGCGGGTGCAAGAGGCAGGCCGCTCAAGCGATCGTGCGCGACGCGACGAACGGGCGGTCGAGCGGCGCATCGATGCCCTGCACGAGGTGCGGCCGCGCACGCGCGCGGCCGGCGAGACCCGCGCAAACGGTGCGGACGCTGTGCACGCCGGCTCGACGTGCTAAGTGCGTCTCCGAAGTGACAGGCAGGTTTCGATGTTGCGTGTGCGGGCGGTGTCCAAGTCCTACCCCGCCGCCGAGCGGCCGGCGCTCCGGGACGTGTCGCTGGATCTGGCGGCGGGGCGGACGCTCGCGCTGACGGGCGAATCAGGCAGCGGCAAGTCGACGCTGCTGCACCTGATCGCGGGGCTCGACGGGGTCGACGCGGGCGAGATTTGGATCGGGGACGTTCGGATGGAGGGGCTCGACGACGCAGGGCGGGCGAAGCTGCGGCGCGAGGCGATCGGGTTGGTGTTCCAGCAGTTCAATCTGATCCCGAGCCTCGACGTCGCGGGCAACCTCGGCTTTCAGGCGCGGATCGCCGGGCGGCTCGACGCCGGCTGGCTTGCCGAGCTGATCGACCGGCTGGGGCTCGGGGCGTTGCTGGGGCGATACCCCGAGCAGTTGTCGGGCGGACAGCAGCAGCGGGTGGCGATCGGGCGGGCGCTGGCGGGGCGGCCGCGCCTGATCCTCGCCGACGAGCCGACGGGCAATCTCGACGAGACGACGGGCGACGCGGTGATGGCCCTGCTGCGCGAGCTGGTGGCCCGAAGCGGGGCCGCGCTGCTGATGGTCACGCATTCCGAGCGGCTGGCGGCGGGCCTCGACGCGCGGGCCGTGCTGCGCGACGGACGGCTCGCGTGAGGGCCCTCGCGGTGCTTGCGGCGCTCGCGTCGCACTGGCGGCGGCATCCGGTCGAACTCGCGACGCTGCTCGTCGGGCTGATCATGGCGACGGCCCTCTGGTCGGGGGTGCAGGCGTTGAACGCGGAGGCGCGGTCGAGCTACGCCCGCGCCGCGGCCGTGCTCGGGGCCGACCGGCTGGCGACCGTGGTGGCGCGTGACGGGATGCGGTTCGGCGTCGCGGATCACGTGGCGCTGCGCCGTGCGGGCTGGCTAGTCTCGCCGGTTCTGGAGGGCGACGTCGATGTTGGCGGCGCGGCGTTGCGGGTCGTCGGGGTGGAGCCGCTGAGCCTTCCCCGGGCGGCCGACACGGCGGGGATCGGCGGCGCGGGCGGGTCGGCGGGGTCGGGCGACGCGGGCGGTGGCGCCGGGGCGGCGGGAGGCGGCGTCGGGGCGGGGCGGCTCGGCGCGTTTCTCGCGCCTGAGGGGCTGGGGCTCGCGGAGGCCGGGACGCTGGCGCGGCTGGCGGCCGCGCCGGGTCTGCCGCCGCTCGAACTGGCGGCCGACCTGCCGCCCGATACGCTGGTCGTCGACATCGCCGTGGCCGAACGGCTGCTGGACGCGCGGGGTGCGGTGTCGCGGCTGATCCTCGACGGGGATGCGGGGCCGCTGCCCCCGGCGCTGGCCGGCCGCCTCGAGGTGCGAAGCCCGGACGCCGACGGCGATCTGGCGCGGCTGACCGACAGTTTCCATCTGAACCTGACCGCGTTCGGGTTCCTCAGTTTTGTCGTCGGGCTGTTCATCGTGCATGCGGCGATCGGGCTCGCCTTCGAGCAACGCAAGCCGATGCTGCGAACATTGCGGGCATGCGGGGTTTCGGCGCGGCTGCTGGCCGCGACGATGCTGGTCGAGCTCGCGGCGATAGCGCTCGCGGCGGGCGCGGTCGGGGTCGGCGCGGGATACCTGATCGCCGCAAGCCTGTTGCCGGACGTGGCGGCGACGCTCCGTGGCCTCTATGGCGCGCGGGTCGCGGGCGGGTTGAGCATCGAGGCGTCGTGGTGGGCGGCGGGGCTGGGGATGAGCCTGATCGGGGCGATGGGGGCTGGCG
>JBBRUZ010000145.1:0-9081 GCA_038247355.1 Rhodobacterales bacterium | reverse complement strand
GGTCACGTCCGGGCGATGCAGCGCGTCGATCTGGCAACCTGCGCGCGGCGCTCGGACGCGGACCGGCAGCTGGCGGACGCTGTGCCGGACGCGGCTTTGCGGGCGTTCCTGCTCCAGAGCCTTGCGATCGGGCCCGATGGTGCGGCCTGGCGGCTCAATCTCGATGTGTTGGCCGACCAGATGCCGCAGATCATGGGCTTTCCCGACCTTCCGGGCACATACGACGGCCCGACGCTCTTCCTGTCGGGGACGCGGTCGGACTACGTCAACGACGCACACTGGCCGCTTATCCGGGCGTTGTTTCCAGCTGCGGAACGCGTGGTCCTTCCGGGGGTCGGGCATTGGCTGCATGCCGAGGCGCCAGGACCATTCGTCGAGGCGGTGAACGGCTTTCTGGACCGGTGACGCGGAACAGTCGTCGCTGCGGCGCCAGACGCACCGGCGCGGAACGGGCGGCTCGAGGGTCCGGACCGGGCCTGCGCGGCGCGGGTTCATTTGCCGGCGCCCGCGACGTCCTCTCCCCCTCGCGTCAGCGCGTAGGCGGCGAGGATGGGCAGGGCGGTCGCCAGCACGACGACCATCGCCACGACGTTGGTCACCGGGCGTTGACGCGGTCGGACGAGCTCCTCGAGCATCCAGATCGGCAGCGTCGTCTGCTGGCCGGCGGTGAAGGTGGTCACGATCACCTCGTCGAACGAGAGCGCGAAGGCGAGCATCCCGCCGGCGAGCAGCGCCGTCGCGATATTGGGCAGGATCACATACCGAAACGTCTGGAACCCGTCGGCGCCGAGGTCCGCCGAGGCTTCGATCAATGGGCCTGACAACCGGCGAAACCGGGCAAGCGCATTGTTGTAGACGACGACGATGCAGAACGTGGCGTGGCCGACCACGATCGTCCAGGTCGAGAACGGAATGTCCAGGATGCTGAACGCCGATCGCAGCGATATGCCGGTGACGATGCCCGGCAGCGCGATGGGCAGGATCACCAGCAATGAGACGATTTCGCGTCCGAAGAGCCGCGTGCGGACCATCGCCGCCGCCGCAAGCGTGCCGAGCAGGAGCGCGATGGCCGTGGCCAGGGCCGCCACCTTCAACGAGAGCGCCAGCGCCGCCCAGACGTCCGGCCGGTCCCACGTGACGGCGAACCATTTCAGCGTCAGGCCCGGCGGCGGGAACGCGTAGCTGCGCTCCTCGGTCGTGAAGGCGTAGACAAAGATCAGCAGGATCGGCAGGTGCAGGAACAAGAGTCCCGCCGCCGCGGCGATCCGCAGGCCAAGAGACGCCTCAGAGCGCATCGAACGCCCCGAGCCGGCGCGCGAACCACAGATAGAGCGTCATGATCGCAATGGGCACGACGGCGAAGGCCGCGGCCAGCGGGATGTTTCCCGCGGTGCCCTGAAGCTGGTAGACCGCCATGCCGATGAAACTCGCCGAAGTGCCGATGATCTGCGGGATGATGTAGTCGCCGAGCGTCAGCGAGAACGTGAAGATCGAGCCCGCCACGATCCCCGGCAACGCAAGCGGCAGGACGACGTGTTGCAGCGTCTGGGACGCGGAGGCGCCCAGATCGGCGGAGGCCTCGAGCATGTTGGGCGGCACGCGCTCCAGCGACGCCTGCATCGGCAGGATCATGAACGGCAGCCAGACGTAGAGAAAGACGAGGAAGGTCCCGATATAGCTGAACGACAGCGAGCCGCCGCCGATCACCGGCAGGGACAGCACCGCGTCGAGCAGCGGCGTCAGGCCTGCGGCGCTGAAGGCCCAGGTCAGGATGCCTTCTTTCGCGAGGATCATCTTCCACGCGTAGACCTTGACGAGGTAACTCGACCACAACGGCAGCATGACGCCGAGATAGAATACCGCCTTCCAGCCGCCGCGCGCGTAGCGAGCGGCGTAATAGGCGATCGGGAAGGCGACGACGATCGAGGCGAGCGTGACCGCCGCGGCCATCGCAACGCTGCGCACGATGATGTCGAGATTCTGGGCGCGGAGCAGTTCGCCATAGGTCTTGAGCGTGAGCTGACGGTTTATCAGGCCGGTGAACTCGTCGATCGCGAAGAAACTCTGGGCGAGCAGCGCGAACAGCGACCCGAGATAGACCACCCCCAGCCAGACGAGCGGCGGTCCGAGCAGCAGCGTCGGCAGCAGCGCGGGCCGTCGCCAGAACAGATCCGACAGACGGCCGAGCGGCCCCGGCGGGGACGGCGGCGTCACGCCTCCATCCGGTGCAGTGCGTCCGGCGCCCAGCCGAGCCCGATACGCGCGCCCTGCCCCGGCGCCCGACCGGCGGCGACCACCGCGATCTCGAAGCCGCCGATGTCCACCACGATCCGGGTCGCGGCGCCGAGGTAGCGGGTCGTGACCACGTCCCCCGTCACCGACGCGCCGTCCGGCGGCGTGAGCCGCAGCGCCTCGGGGCGAAGGCTTGACCAGCCGGAGGCGCCGAAGCGAGCGGCGATTTCGGGCGGCAGCACGTTGGAGGAGCCGACGAAATCCGCGACGAACCGCGTGCGGGGTCGCGCGTAGATTTCGGCGGGGCTGCCGACCTGGGCGATGCGGCCCTCGTTGAAGACGGCCACCTGGTCGGCCATCGACAGCGCCTCGCTCTGGTCATGAGTGACGAGCACAAAGGTGACGCCGAGGCGCCGCTGCAGGGCCTTCAGTTCGTCCTGCATCGCCTCGCGGAGCTTCAGATCGAGCGCGCCGAGCGGTTCGTCGAGCAGCAGGACGCGGGGATGGTTCACGAGCGCCCGCGCGAGGGCGACGCGCTGGCGCTGGCCGCCCGAAAGCTGCGCCGGCTTGCGGGCGGCGAACCCGTCGAGCTTGACGAGCGCGAGCATTTCCTCGGCGGCGCGCAGGCGCTCGGCCCGAGCGACGCCGCGAACCATCAGCCCGTAGGCGACGTTGTCACGGACGTCGAGATGCGGAAACAGCGCGTAGTCCTGGAACACGGTGTTGACCGCACGACGGTTCGGCGGCACGCGGTCCATCGTCTCGCCGAAGATCCGGACATGCCCGGCGTCCGGCCGCTCGAACCCCGAAATCAGCCGCAGGCAGGTGGTCTTGCCCGAGCCCGACGGGCCGAGCATCGCGAAGAACGCGCCTTCGCGAATGGCGAGATCTACGCCGTCCACGGCGCGGACCGAGCCGAAATGGCGCGTCACGCCTTCGAATTCGACGGCGAGGGTCATGGCGCCGGCGTCGCCGGGGCGGGCCTGGACGCGCGCTTCCGACGCGGCGCCCGCCGGCTCATTGCGTCTAGCGCCCGCCGATAACGCCGATGTAGTCCGACACCCAGCGGTAGTAGGGGACGCAGTCGCCTTGCGCACAGGACGACACCGGCGTGGTCCAGAACCGGATGCGCTCGAAGTCGTCCATGCCGTTCGCGGTGCAGCCCGCCGCGGTCTGCGTCCCCGAGCCGTCGGTGCAGGCGGCGGGGACGACCGGGTTCGAGCCGAACCAGACCGACAGATCGGACTGGAGGTTCGACGAAAGCGTATGTTCCATCCAGAGATAGGCGCAACTGGGGTTTTCGGCGTCGACGTGCATCATCGTGGTGTCGGCCCAGCCGGTCGCACCCTCCTCGGGAATTGTCGACGCGATGGGCATGCCTTCGGATTTCAGCAGGTTCACCTGAAACGGCCAGGAGCCCGAGGCGACGACGCCCTCGTTCTTGAAATCGTCGATCTGGATGAATGCGTCATGCCAGTATCGCCCGACGAGCTTGCGCTGCTGGCGCAGCAGGTCGAGCGCGGCCTTGTACTGGTCCTCGTTGAGCTCGTAGGGCGAGGTTATGCCGAGGTCGGGCTTGTGCGCCATCAGGTACTGCGCCGCGTCGGCGACGTGGATCGGCCCGTCGTAGGCCTGAACGCGGCCCGTGTTCGGCTTTCCGTCGGGCAGGGTCTGTTCCTCGAATACGACGGACCAGGATTTCGGGGCCTCGGGGAACACCTCGGTGTTGTACATCAGCACGTTCGGTCCCCATTGGTAGGGCGTGCCGTAGTGTTGGCCGTCGACTGTGAACCACGGCGCGTCCTTCAACCGGTCGTCGATCCTGCTCCAGGAGGGAATGAGGTCGATGTTGATCGGCTGGACCCGCTCGCCGGCGACGAGCCGCAGCGAAGCGTCGCCGCTCGCGGTCACGAGGTCAAAGCCGCCCTCGTTCATCAGCGCGACCATCTCGTCGGAGGTGTTCGCGGTCTTGACGCTGACCGTGCAGCCCGTCGCGTCCTCGAATTCGCTCACCCAGTCGAACTTCGGATCGGTTTCGCCGCGCTCGATATAACCGGGCCAGGCGACGATGTTGAGCGCGCCCTCCGGTTCGCCCAAGGCTGCGACCTGAGCAAGACCGCCCGTGGCCGCAGCGCCCGTCGCGAGTGCGGCGCAAACCGCCGCCATGTATCGATGCATTGACCGCTCCCGTTGCAGGCCGACGCGACAGGACCCCGATCGGGCCCCCGGTCGAATCTGTGAACCGATGCTCCCATCCCGCCGCGGCCCTTGCAATCGTTAATCGGCCCGGCCAGCGGCTGAGTCGCCGGGACCGGCGCCTCTTTCGCGAAACGCCTGCCCAAGTCGGCCTTCGTGAACCGGCGATCGACGGCTATCGCTCAGGCGGGAGCTCGAGGTCTCGATGTGCTGCGCCATTCGCGTCGCCACAGCGCGAATCAGCTTCCGCGCGCCCGAAGTGCGGCGCGGCTGGCACGCCGGCCCTGGCGACACCTCGATCCTGCCGCGGCTGGTGGGCTATGGCGACGCGCCGTGGGTGCTGACGGATGAACGCCAGAGCACGTCGATCGCCCAGTGACTTTTCGACGGGGCCGCCCGGACCGCAAGCCGTCAGGGAAAGAGCGCGACGGGCGCGCGGTCGCCAACGGCGAACCGACGCAGAACGGCCGGATAGAGCCGATGCTCCATCGCCAGCAGCCGTGCGGCGAGGCTGTCGACCGTGTCGTCGGGCAGGACGGGCACGATCCCCTGCCCGAGGATCGGCCCGGCGTCGAGCGTTGGCGTGACCTCGTGCACGGTGGCGCCATGGACGGCCATCCCCGCAGCCAGCGTGCGGGCGTGGGTGCGCAGTCCGGGAAAGAGGGGCAGGATCGAGGGATGGATGTTGAGCGCCTTGCCGCGCCAACGCGCGACGAACCCCGGGGTGAGCACGCGCATGAACCCCGCGAGGCAGAGGATCTCGGCGCCCGCCGCAACGAGCGCCGCGTCGAGCGCCGCCTCGAACGCCGGACGGTCGGGAAAGCCGGCGCTCTCCACGCAGGCGTGCGGCACCCTCGCTCCGGCGGCGCGGGCGAGGCCGCCCGCACCGGCGACGTTCGAGATCACGAGGCACGGAGCGGCGGGATGTGAAGGGTCCGCCATATCGCGCAGCAACGCCGCCATGTTGCTGCCGCCGCCCGAGATCAGGATCGCGACGCGCGTTCGGCTCACATCGACCCGGAATAGCGAACGCCCGCGCCGGCCGCGACGTGGCCGATCCGGCGCACCGTCTCGCCCTCGGCCGTCAGAAGCGCGGCGAGCGCGTCCGCCCGGTCCGCCGCGACGACGGCGACGAGGCCGATCCCGCAGTTGAACGTGCGCAGCATCTCGGCCGTGGAGACCCCCGCCCGCCCGCGCAACCAGCCAAAGACCGGGGCCGGGGTCCAGGCGCCGAGATCGATTTCGGCGCAAAGCTTCTCGGGCAGCACGCGCGGCAGATTGTCGGTCAGGCCGCCGCCGGTGATGTGAGCGAACGCATGCACGCCGCCAGCCCGCAGCGCGGCGAGGGCCGGGCGGACGTATATTCGCGTGGGCGCGAGCAGGGCTGCGCCGAGCGTCCCCTCGCCGAACGGGCTGGCCGCATTCCAGCCAAGGCCGCTGTCGGCGACGATGCGGCGCACGAGGCTGTAGCCGTTGGAGTGGACACCCGACGAGGCGAGGCCGAGCAGCATGTCGCCCTCCGCCACGCCCGCCGGCAGGACCGCCCCGCGCTCCATCGCGCCGACCGCGAAGCCCGCGAGATCGAAGTCGCCCGCAGCGTAGAGCCCCGGCATCTCGGCGGTCTCGCCGCCGATCAGTGCGACGCCGGCGAGGACGCAACCGTCGGCGATCCCCGCGACGACCTGCGCCGCGGCATCGACGTCGAGTTTGCCGGTGGCGAAATAGTCGAGAAAGAACAACGGCTCGGCCCCCTGGCAGATCAGGTCGTTCACGCACATCGCCACCAGATCGACGCCGACGGTCCCGAGGGTGCAGGTCTCGATGGCGAGCTTGAGCTTGGTGCCGACGCCGTCCGTGGCCGCGACGAGGACCGGATCGAGATAGCCCGCCGCGCGCAAGTCGAACAGGGCCCCGAAGCCGCCGAGCCCCGCGACCGTCCCTGGCCGGCTCGTGCGTGCTGCCTCGGGCTTGATCCGCTCCACCAACGCGTTCCCTGCGGCGACGTCGACGCCAGCGTCGGCATAGGTCAGGCCGTTCGGGCTGTCGGTCACGGGGGCGTTCCTCCGGGCGGCGTCGCTGTCGGCCGGTTTATCCGAACGCCGCTCCGATTGGAACACGCGCTTGACCGGCCGGCCGCGAGCGGAGTAGCTGATCGCGACGGGCCTGTAGCTCAACGGTCAGAGCAGAGCGCTCATAACGCTTTGGTTGGGGGTTCAAATCCCTCCGGGCCTACCACGCAGTCCGCCCAAACCGGGCGGACACGCGCGCTCTCCCGAAAAGTGCGCGTTCTCCGTCGGTTACGAGATATGCTGAACTACTCTTGTCTGAAAGCCCAAGCGCTGAGCAGGCATTTCCGCCGGTCGCCCGGTTTTCCCGGAAAACGTCTCAGCGCATCTCCAAACTAAATTTGATGGTGCTGCCCATGGTCTTGGCGACGTCATGAAGCCTGGCGCCTGACGCGAACGCTGAACCCTCACCGAAAAATTCGTCCAACTTTCGGAGGGATGTTTCGGGGCAAACTCAACTCAGCGCTTCACGCTGCTCGTCCCACATTGGCGGCAGGTCACCGATCCGCCTCAGTCGGTTGGTGGTCAGCCCCGTCGATTGGCGTCCATCAAGGATCAGCTCGACAAGATCCGGAGCCAGAAAGGCCAGCTGCAGCTCGCGTGAGACGTCGGAGGCATCAGCGCCGTGCCGCGCCGCGATCTCGGAGATGGTGGCCGAGGCCTTGGGATCCCGCCAGGCCGTGAACCGGACCCTGGCCTGAACGATCGCCCCGATCAGGGCCGCATCCGGCGAGCGCGCATCGGCGGCCGCTCCTTGCAGAACCACTCGAAGTTCAGCGCCCCGGCGCGCCAGGATGATCGGCTGGACGATCGTGAACGACGGGACGGCATGGAGGGCATCGTCGATATCGGCGATACCCGGGCCGCTGAGGTCAATCCGCGCGCTCAGTTGGTCCTCCGTCACGTCGACCCGCCCGACAACCTGCCGAAGCGCCGCGCGGCCGGTCTCGGAAACCACGTCCCGCAGATCGGCTTCGATCAGGCGAAACGCTTCCGCCAGGCGCGAACCTGCTGCCGCGCCATGGCCGCCTTCCGCGAATGCCGCGCTTGCGAACTCCGGATCGACCAGCCGTGCGATGATCGCCTGCGCGACGGCGTTCTCCATCTCGTGCGCCGGGATTCGCCAGCCGGTCGCGCCCGCCCCCACGGTGCGTGTGATCAGGTCTCGGCTCACATAGTATCGGTACCGCCGGCCGCCTTTGCGCGCGTGGCTCGGCCGCATCGGATTTCCCTCAGGATCGAACAGCCGACCGGCCAATGGGCTCGAGGCGTTCGCGGTCGCTCGGTTCGCCTGGGCTTTGCGGTTTCCGGCCAGCCGCTCCTGGACCTGATCCCAAATGCTCGCATCGATGATCGCATCGTGCTGGCCGGGGTAGACCTGACTGCCGTGCCGGGTGCGGCCGATCACCACCGGGTTGGTAAGCAGCGTGTAGAGATTGCCGCGCGAGAAGACCGCGCCTCCGGTCCGGCGTCCGCTGGCGCTGATGCGCGGCGGGGTGCGCAGTCCCCCCCGCTCCATCTCCGCCTGCAGCTTCGGCACCGTGCCAAGCTCGAGGTAGCGCTCGAAGATCTCCCGCACCAGCGCCGCGTCCTCGGGCTGCGGCAGGAGCTTGCGCGCTTCCACGCGGTAGCCGATCGGGACCGTGCCTCCCATCCACATGCCCCTCCTCTTCGAGGCGGCGATCTTGTCGCGGATACGTTCGGCGGTGACTTCGCGCTCGAACTGGGCGAAGGACAACAACACATTCAGGGTCAGCCGTCCCATCGAGGTGGTGGTGTTGAACGCCTGCGTCACCGAGACGAACGACACCCCGGCCGCGTCGAAGATCGCGACGATGCGCGCGAAGTCCGCCAGCGCCCGGGTCAGCCGATCGACCTTGTAGACCACGACGACGTCGATCTTCTTCGCCTCGACATCCGCGAGCAGCGCCTTCAGGCCCGGGCGCTCCATCGAGCCTCCGGAAAAGCCACCGTCGTCGTAGAAGGTCGGCAGGGCGGTCCAGCCCTCGTGCTTCTGGCTCAGGATATAGGCGGCGCAGGCTTCGCGCTGGGCGTCGAGCGAATTGAACTCCTGCTCCAGCCCCTCCTCGGTGGATTTGCGCGTGTAGATCGCGCAGCGCTGCTTCGAGGTGCGCTCGGTGTTGGCCATCAGGTCACGCTCCCGTTCGGGCGCAGTCCGAAGAAGGCCGGGCCATTGCGGTTGACGCCGGTGATGGCCCTGGCCACCGAGGAGAGCGAGCCGAAGGTCTGGCCGCGCCAGAGATAGTCGGTCCCCGTCACATGCACCTCGTGCTGCGTGCCGCGCCAGACCCGCAGGATGCGCGAGCCCGGGCGCGGTCGCGCCGCGCCCGCCACATCGGACGCTGTGACGCCGTCGTGTCCACGGCGGGCCTTCTCAAGTGCTGCCAGCCGCCGCGCGGTCTCGGGACGGAACCCGCCGTGGACCTCCGCCTGCCAGCGCCAGGCGATGCCAAGCATCATCAGCCGCCGTCGCGCCCCCTTCGGCGGGGGCGTGCCCCAGGCGCTGGTCCATGCCGCCTTCAGGTCGGCGATCGGCAGATCGGCCAGCGCCGCGATCCTGTCTCGG
>JBBRUZ010000144.1:0-9123 GCA_038247355.1 Rhodobacterales bacterium | reverse complement strand
TGTCGAAAACCAGCGTCAACATCCGTGCGGTGTTCCTTCACAACGTCGCCGATGCGCTGGGGTCGGTCGCGGTGATCGTCGCGGGGACGCTGATCCTGCTCTACGACTGGTGGTTCATCGACCCGGCGGTGACGCTGCTAATCGCGGGCTACATCCTGTGGCAGGCGTTCGCCGAGATCGGCGGGGCGATCCGCATCCTGATGCTGGGCTGTCCGACCGGGCTCGACGCCGGCGCTGTCGCCCGCGCGCTGTCCGAGGTGGCGGGCGTGCAGGACGTCCATCACGTCCATCTGTGGGAGATGCAGGAGCACTTGCCGGCGCTCGACGCGCATGTCGTGATCGAGGCGGGACGCTGGACCGAAGCTGACGCGATCAAGGCCCGGGTGAAGGCCGCGATGGCGAGCCGCTTCGGCATCGGGCACACGGCGCTGGAGCTGGAATGCGCCGGGCACGCCTGCGGCGACGCGCGGCTCTTCGGACACGCGTGACGACGCGGGCGCGACGCTCGACCGGCGCTTCGACGCGGCGCATGGACATCGCCCTTCGGGGTCATATCTGTCCGGGGTCGCCGTCGTTCCGAGGCTCGACCGATGCTGTTCGTACTGACCCCATCGACCATCGCGAACCCCGACAGCCTGCGCACGGTGCGGACGCCGAAGCAGGTGCTCGGCCGCGGTTTCACCATTCGTCCGCGCGGCGGATTGGCCACCGCGGTGTTCTGGCGGCTGGTGCTCGAGCAATCGCTGACCCGCTATGTCCTCGCCCTCACGCCGTTTCCGCTCGCGATGCTCGTGTGGCCCGAGCTGGCGCTGCCGATCAGCCAGGCCCCGGTACTGATGTTCGGCCTCATCCTCTACATCGAGTCCAACGTGCTGTCGGTGCCGACCCCCGACAAGCGCCGCGCGCTGATCGAGTCCGTCGACGCTGCCCGCGGGCTCGACCTGCTGCGCGCCCGTGCGCTCACGTTACTGACGCGGATCGCCGCCCGCCGCGACCTGACGGACGGGACGCTGACGCTCGTCGTCGAACAATCGGCGATGGCGCGCGTGCGCCCCTTCACGGTCGTGTCGCTTCAGCACCAGGGCGAGACCGCGCAGGTTCTCGATCTCGACCGCGAGGAGACGCAGATGCTGGCCGAGCGCCTGTTCGACGAGGATCTGAGCGAGGCCCTGCTCCACCGCATCAATCTCGCCGACAACATCTTTCTGCGTGCGACGCCGCTCGAGGCGCGCAGCGTGTCCGCCCACGCCCGACTGAAGGCCCTCGCCGACCGCGCGCCGCTCACCTTGCGAGGCTGAGCACCCGCCCGAACGGCGGCGGCTGGCGCGGGGCCGGTCCCGGCACGGCCCAGATCACCGGCGTTCGCCCCGGCGCCGGTCCGAACGGTCCGTCGAGGTCGGTCAGGACGACGATGATCGCCGGATCGATCCGCGCCGCCGCGGCGATCATTGGCGCGAACGACGTACCGCCGTCCCGGGCGAAGTCGATCCCCGTCAGCTCCCGCTCCCAGTCGGCGCCCCGCATGACGCGCTGCGATCGCACCGTCTCGTCGAAGACCAGCACATGCACCTCCGCCCCCGACCGGCGTCCGATGCCGGCGACCTGCGCCGCGAACAGCCCCAGCAGCGCGTCATCGACCGACCCCGAACAATCGAGCCCCACGGCCACCCGCGGCGTCGCGCGCTCGGACAGCATCGCCGGCTCGAACGCCGGCGCCGCCGTCCCCTCCCGGCGCGCCGCGTCGTCGCGCGCGATCCATCGCCGGGCCGGCCGCCCGTGCGACAGCCGGGGCGCTTGCGTCACCGCCTTCGTCACGAGGCCGCGCAGCACGACCTCCCACGGGGTTCGCGCCTCGGGCAGATCGGCGAGCCGCCAGCCGAGCGCCCCGATCCCGGTTCCCGCCCGCCGGCCCGCCTCGAAGGCGCGCGCGACCCGCTGGCGCCACTCGGCCTCCTCCGCCGCCTCGCGCCGCGCGGCCTCCGGGTCCGCTCGCCCGCTCGCCACGTCCTGCGCGAAGCACTGGCGCAGCGCGTAGGTTCGCGTCCGCTCCGCCGCCGAGACGGTTGGCGCACGACCGTTCCGGTCGCCGGCCTTTGCGGCGCGGCCGGCTCCGGACGCCGTCAGCCGGACGTAGAGCGCCTCCGCGTCGTACCGCACGACGGCCGTCTCGGCCGTCAGCCGCTCGCCGAGAGCCTCGGCCAGCAGCTCGACCACCGTCACGCAAGGCCGGGGCAGCGCGTATCCCGCCAGCAGCAGCGCCTCGTTTATCAGCGCGTCCGCCGCGACGTTGAACGTCGCCTCGTCGAACCCCGCGCCGAAGCGACGCCACATCGCGGCGGCGCGCGGCGCGTGGCGGAACGCGACATGGAGGATCAGATGCGCGGCCAGCCCCACCTGCTCGTGCGGCGCCAGCGTCGCGAAGCCCGGCCCGTAGGTGATCGTCGCGCCGTCCGTCCACGCCGGTGGCTCAAAGGCGCCGTTAGGTGGTGGGACTGGATCGGGGCCGCCGTCCCGGTGGCGACACCAGAGCGCCAGCGCGGCGAAGGCGGGGTCGCGCTCGCCGAGCATGCGAAGCGCGCGGGTCGCGCGGGCGGAATGCCGCTCCCCGGTCATTCGAGCCCGAGCGCCGCGCGCTCATCGGCGTAGGCGCGCCAGTCGCGCGACTGCAGGAACGTCTCGCCGAGACCCGCCGCCAGCCCCTTGCGGATCAGCATCTCGAAGCCGTAGGTCGCGAGTTCCGCCAGCGGCATCCGGCGGAACGCCGGCTCGGGGCGCAGGTCGCCGAGGCGCCGCATGTCGGCCATGATCGCGATCGCGCGTTCGGCAGTGGACGCGTCGAGCACGCCGATCAGCCCGTAGATCAGCGCGTTCAGTCCGTGCATCGTCGCGGGGTACATCGCGATGCGCGTCCGTGCGTCGGCGGTCAGCATCTCGGTCACCTGCACGGTCGCGGCGATATCGTCGGCGACGAGCGCGAACTCGGCGGCCACCGCCTCGCCGACGGTGCCCGCAACCATGATGTCGCGGATGCGGCGGTCTGGCGCGGCCCCGAGGATGTCGCTGACGCGTTCCCATGAGCGGGGGGTGGTGGCGATCATCGCGCCGGCCGCGAGCGCGCTCTCGGTCGTCTCCAGCAGGTCGGCGCGGGTCCGGATGAAGGCGGTGACCGCGGGGTGCAGGCCGCGGGGGGCGGCGTAGTTGTCGAGCCAGTCCACCGGATCGGCGCGGACGAGCATATGGATCAGCCGGTCGGAAAGCGCGGTTCCCATCTCGAAGGCGATCGCGCCGTCCTCGACCGCGTTCCCGGCGGCGACGATCAGCACGCAGTCGGGCAACGCGTGACGACCGATCCGGCGCTCCTGGAGCAGGCCATAGACTGTCGGTTGCACATACGGCGAGGCGGCGGTGAGCTCGTCGAGGAAAAGGATCGCCGGTCGACCTTCGTCATCGGGCAGATCCTCGGGGCGATACCAGCGGGTCTTTTTCGCCGCATGGTCGTAATAGGGCAGGCCGCGCAGGTCCTGCGGCTCGATCGTCGTCAGCCGCACGTCGTAAAGTTCCGCGCCGAGTTCGGCGGCGAGTTCGCGCACCAGTTGCGACTTGCCGACCCCGGGCCGGCCGTGGAGCATCCAGGATGCGGTCAGGCGCCCGGCCGTCTGCGCCCGCCACCCGGCGCGCAGCGTGGCGAGCGCCTCGCCGGCGGAAACCCGCATCGCGTTCACGCTCATGCCTAAGGACCTTCTTCTCGCTGCGTTGCGTGCCGCAGGATCTGGGCGCGAAGGTGCGGCTGTCGAGGGGAAAGCCGAACGGGGGTTGAAACCGCGCGCGGCATGGCGTTCTGCTCGGCGTCGAATTCGCGGCGGGATTGCGGCGGGACTGCGGAGAAGGGCATGTCGATCACCGAGGCCAACGCCAGGCTCGCGCCGTCGCTCGGCGACGTGGAGGCGATTGCGGGGGCGGCCTTCGCCCGGCTGCCGGAGGAGGTTCGGGCGGCCTGCGCCGGGCTCGCGATCCAGGTCGATGATTTCCCGACCGACGAGATGCTCGACGACCTCGGCATCGAGGACCCGTTCGCGCTGACCGGGCTCTATGACGGCGAGCCGCTGACCCAGCGATCAGTGCTCGACCAGCCGACGAAGCCGGACATCGTCTGGCTTTTTCGCAGGCCGATCCTCGATGAGTGGATCGAACGGGGCGACGTCGGGCTCGAGCGGCTGGTCGCGCATGTCCTCATCCACGAGATCGCCCATCATCTCGGATGGTCGGACGAGGACATTCTGGTGATCGACGACTGGACGCTGTAGCGCGATTTCGAGGTGGGCGCCCGCGCCCGCCGCTTCAGTCTTCGATCAGCAGGAATTCGGCGATGACGGTCGATTGCAGCGTGAAGAAATTGTCGTCGGCGACCAGCGTGACGCGGGTGTGGCCTTCGGGATCGCGCCAGACCGAAATCCCTTCGAAGTTGTCGGTGGAGCCGAAATCGGTCTCATGGAGCGTTTCGCCGCCGTCGAGGCCGTCGGCCCCGAGGGCGAAGCGACGGATGCGCGTGGCGAAGCCGCCGGACCAGCGGAAATCCCGCTCCAGCAGGTAGAGGTCGCCTTCGGGGCCGAAATCCGCGCCCGCGACGAGAAAGCTTCCGATGCGCGGGATCGCGAAAGGCTTGGTCCATACGCCGTCCCGCAGGCGGTAGACCGGGAAGGGGCGGGTCATTCGGCCCGAGCGTTCGGGTATCGCAAAAAGCGCGCCGTCGCCGTCGACCGCCAGCGCCTCGAGGCCCGAGTTATTCTGGAGCCTGCGGAAATCCGGGTGGCGGGGGACCGATTGCGCCGCTTCGTCGATGGCGTCGTAGCGCCGGATGCGATGAAAGCCCTCGAAACTGACGTAGAAGCGGCCGCGATCGTCGAGCGCGAGGCCTTCGGCGTCGTCGTTCGGCGGCTCGACGGGCCGGCCGCTGACGGCGCGCAACGGGCCGAAGCCGGTGTTTTCGACGCCGATCAGCCGGCCATCTTCGCGGATCATCCGACCGGTGGCCCAGACGCCTCTGTCGCCAATCGCGACGAAACCGGCGCCGTTGTCGCGCACCTCGATGCCCGAGAAGCCGCCGAACTCCGGATCGGCGTCGTCCCAGACGATGCGGGCGTCGGGTTCGAGCCGGGCGGCCTGCGCGATTGGCGCGATGACCGCCAGCGCGACGGCGATCAGGAGCGTGCGGATCATCGCCGGATCATCGGTCGTCGAGTACCTGGGCGCATTGCGGCGGCAGATCGGCGAGGCGGAGCGGCGAGCGCGGCGGGGTGGCGGGCGCGTTCGGGTCGGGCGGCGCCAGCGCGTCAGTGACCCACCAGATCGCGTCGGCGCAGCCATCGCCGGCGGGGAGCGGATCGGGCCGGACGCAGCCCGCAGCACCCGCGGGGCAGTTCAGGCGGACGTGGAAATGCGTGTCGTGGCTCCACCAGGGGCGGATCTTTGCGAGCCAGGGGCGGTTTTGGCCGGGGGCGTCGGCGCACATCCGGAGTTTCGCCGGGGCGGTGACGAAGATGCGCTCGACCGCCGGATCGCGGGCGGCGGCTTCGAGGAGGGCGTGATGTATCGGGGTCCAGTTGGCGTTTACGTCGCGCTCGTTCGCGGCCTTGACGCTGATCGAGGAGAGCCGTTCGCGCTCGGCGCGGCTGAGGTCGAGGCGGGTGGGCGGCAGCATCCAGATGTCGACGTCCAGCCCGATCTGGTGCGACGCGTGGCCGGGCACGGGGCCGCCGCGGGCCTGGCCGATATCGCCGACGTAAAGGCCGCTCCAGCCGAGCGCGACCGCCTGCCGGCCGAGGCGCTCGACGAAGGCGAGCGTGTCGGGGTGGCCCCAATAGTGATTTCGCGACAGGCGCATCGCCTGCCAGGTGGCGCCGCTTTCGGGGAGCTGCACGCCGCCGGCGAGGCAGCCGCGCGCGTTCGAGCCGACGGGATGCGGGGCGTGCGAGGACGGCGTCGCCTTGGCCGAGAACAGCGCCTGGGCGGTCTGGGCCCCGGGCGCACCGGGCAAAAGCGCGCATGCAAGGGCGAGCGAGAGGGCGCGTATCATCGGGCCTGTCCTTCAGGGCTGCTCGTCGTTTTGCACTCGATATAGCAGCACGAGGCCGAGCAGGAAAAGCACGATCACGGGAGAGACGCCCAGCCGCTGCGACCCGGTGACGGCGGTGACGGCGGCAATCAGCGCGGGGCCGATGAAGGCGGTGACCTTGCCCGACAGCGCATAGAGCCCGAACGCCTGTCCGGCCGCAACGTGGCCCGCGGCCTGATGAACCAGCATCGTGCGCGACGCGGATTGCAACGCGCCGGCCCCCGCGCCGAGTAGCCCGCCCGCCGCGAGAAAGACGAGGTCCGGCAGGCGGCTGTCGGGATCCACGGGGACGAGGAGCACGCTCGCGCGCGTTGTAAGCAACGCTACGGCGGAGACGGCGATCAACGCCCAGATCGACACGGTGATGACCGGGCGGGGGCCGAACGCGCTGTCGGCGCGGCCCCCGATCCAGGCGCCGAGCGCGCCGGTCCCGGCGGCGACGATGCCGAAGACGCCGAGCTCGAACAGGCCCCATCCGAGCACGCCCGCGGCATAGATGCCGCCGAACGCGAACAGCGAGGCGAGCGCGTCGCGGTAGATCATCGAGGCCGCGAGGTACTTGAACAGGTTGCTGTGCGACCTGACGGCGCGGATCGTGGCGGTGAGGTGGGCGACGCCACTGCGCGCGGCGCGGGCGAGGCCGGCGCGGGCGGGGATGTCGGGAGTGAGAAGAAAGAACGGCAGCGCGAAGATCAGGTACCACAGCGCGCTGAGCGGACCCGTCGCGCGCGCAGGCTCGCCTAGCGCGTTGCTGAGGCCGAATGCCGGAAGGATGCCGATCAGCGTGCGGTCGCCGCCGGGCGCGGGAGCGACGAGGGCCAGCATCAGGACCAGCGCCGCGAGCCCGCCGAGATAGCCGACCGCCCAGCCCGAACCCGAGATGCGCCCCAGTTCGCCGCGCGGACCGAGGTCGGGGAGCATCGCGTTGGTGAACAGCAGCGTGAACTCGGACCCGACATAGGCGAGGACGAAGTACGCGAGGACGAGCGTGACGTCGGGCGTGGCCGGAGCGGCGATCCAGAGGCCGAAACAGCCGATGACGTAGGGGACCGAGAACGCGGCGATCCAGCGCTTGCGCGCGCCGGTCTCGTCGGCGACGGCGCCGAGCAGCGGGGCCGTCAGCGCCACGGCGGCGCCGGCGACGGCGGTGGCGGCGCCCCAGAGCGCCTGTCCCGCGACCGGATCGGCGGCGACGCGCGCAGCGAAATACGGCGCGAACAGGAACGTGACGATCAGCGTCTGGAACGGCTGGTTTGCCCAGTCGAAAAGCATCCAGGCGAAGACGCCGCGGCGGTCGGTCTTGGTTTGCATCGGGTCCCGGTGGCGGCCTCGACCTCTGGTCTAGCCGCTCGGCGCGCGTGGCCAAAACGATTCCTTGCGGCTCGGTCAGGGGACCGGCGGCCAGGGACGGATTTGCTCGGCGGCGCTCCAGGCGGCGACCCAGTCGGGCAGGGGCGGGGACCAGTCCGGCGCGCCGAGGGCGGCGGCGAGGCGGTCGGTGGGCACGATGCCGTCCGGTCCGGTGACGGCGGCGCGGAAGACGCCGGCCGAGAGGGCGTCGCCGTGCCGCCACATCGCATGGTGGATGTAGAAGAAGCGCGCGTCGCGGCCGATCGTCGCCGAGCGCAACTCGACCCGGTGGAACGCGCGCACCCGGCGGCGATAGCGGACGGCCGAGCCGGCGATCGTCACGCCCCAGCCGTTGCGGCGGAGCGCCGCCATGATCCCGGTTCGCATCATCAGCGGGATGCGGCCGAGGTCGTAGAGGCTGAGCGTGCGGCCGATGTTGAGCTCCCACCACAAGTCGAGGTCCCAGGGCAGGCAGGTGTGGGACGACACATGCACGCCGTCGATCGGCAGCGGCGGCGCACCGCGCGCGAGGGCGATTTCGATGCCGAGACGGACGAAGGGATACATGGCGCGCTCGCGAAGTCTCCGCCCGCTTGGCCCGGATCGCGGCGCTTTGCAAGGCGGGCGCCTTGTCGGGCTGGTCTGCAAGGCGGGCGCCTTGCGGCTCGAGTTTGCAAGGCGGGCGCCTTGCGGGGTCGCGCGCGGCGGTCTACCTGTGGCGCCGTGCATAATTCGCTGTTCAAGGGACGTTCATGGCCTCGCTTCTGCAAATCATCCTGCTGATCCTGGACGTGGTCTGGTTCATCGTGATCGCGCATATCATCATGAGCTGGCTGATCAATTTCAACGTCCTGAACCGCAACCAGGCGCTGGTCTGGCAGATCTGGACGGGCCTCGAGCGGCTGCTGGAGCCGGTCTACCGGCCGATCCGGCGCATCCTGCCGAGCATGGGCGGGCTGGACCTCTCGCCGATCGTGCTGATCATCGCGCTCTACGCGATCCGGATCGTCATCATGAACAACGCCGGCGCGTTCACGTGAAACTGACCCGGTTTCACGCGTGAAACCGGGTCAAGTCATTGAAATGAAGGGACTTAAGGGCGCTGAGTTCTCTGATGTCCATCAAGCGACGCCGTTCCATGCCGACTGCCGCGGCTCTCGCTTGCAGGACGGCCGGGCGGATCGCGGCGCAGCGGCCGGCGTGAGAGACGGCGCCATCGCTGGCCCGCCGCCCGTCGGCGCCACCGATCAATCGCGAGGGCCACGCCTTCAACCCCGACACATTCGCGCCCGAGCCCGTCCGGGCGCCGCTTTGCTACGCCTATGTGCCGTTCGGGGCGGGGCCGAAGGTGTGCCTCGGCCTCGCCTTTGCGGTGATAGAGGCGCAGATCATCCCCGCGACGCTGCTGGCGCGGTTCCAGTTCGGGCCGCCGCGTGGGTTCGTTCTCGATCCGCGCATGTGATTCACGCTTCGGTCTGGGACGGGGATGCTGCTGGTGTTGGAGCAAACCTGGCGTATGCATTTGCAAAATATGCATCGCGAGGCATATCCTGTCCTGAGCCGAGGTTTCAACTGAACATTACTATTACATTCCGCTGCTCACAAGAGCAGTTTCGAATCTCGTTAAACGCCTAACTTTCCAACGTGTGCTGGTCCTTGTG
>JBBRUZ010000143.1:0-9145 GCA_038247355.1 Rhodobacterales bacterium | reverse complement strand
TTATGAACCGCAATTCAAACCCGGCTTCCTCGCTCGGCTCGAACGGCCGCAGGGCCCTGCTCGCCGCCGGTCTCGCCAGCTTCGCGGCCCTGGCCGGCATGGCGCCGGCTTCGGCTCAGGACGTCAAGACCCTCGCTTTCGTCGTGAACGTTCCAGCGGATTTCTGGAAGTTCGCCCGCGTCGGAACCGAGAAGGCAGACGCAGAACTCGAAGGCTATCAGGTCGAGTTCTACATTCCCGGCGAGATGTCCGCCGCGGCGCAGAAGAAGATCCTCGAAGATCTGCTGGCCAAGGGTGTCGACGGCGTGGCGATCAGCCCGGTGAACCCTGACGATTCCACCGCGATCCTGAACGAGGTAGCCTCGAAGGCAGTGCTCTTCACCCACGACGCGGACGCGCCGAACTCGGACCGAGTGATGTATATCGGCACGGACAACGTGGCCGCCGGTCGCCAGGCCGGCGAACTGATGAAGAAGGCCCTTCCCGACGGCGGTACGGCGATGCTCTTCGTCGGGACGATGGACGCCGCCAACGCGCGCGAGCGAAGCCAAGGCATCAAGGAGGCCATCGAAGGCTCGGGAATCGAGATCATCGACATCCGCACCGACGGCGGCGACCAGACAAAGGCCAAGGCGAATGCGGAGGACACGCTCAGCAAGTATCCCGATATCAACCTTCTGGTCGGGCTCTGGGCCTACAATACGCCCCAGATATACAACGCCGTGAAGGCGGCGGGCAAAGAGGGCCAGGTCAAGATCGTCGGCTTCGATGAGGACCAGCAGACGCTCCGAGGCATCCAGGAAGGCGACATCCTCGGCACGGTCGTCCAGCAGCCCTACGAGTTCGGCTACCAGTCGATCATAAAGATGGCCAAGTACATCGAGGGCGACACATCGGTGGTGCCGGAGAACAACCTCGACATCGTCCCGACCCAGGTGATCGAAGCGTCCAACGTGGACGCGTTCATCGAACAGGTTAAAGCCACGCTCGGCAACTGAGCCGTCCCCGACTGCAACGTGACGTGAAGCCCCCGCCGGGACCAGACGGTCCCGGCGGACTTGCGAAGGATCGGCACATGTCTGAAAACCTGCTCGAGCTGCGCTCGGTCAGCAAGACCTATCCGGGTGTGACCGCGCTCGACGACGTCAGCCTGTCGCTTCGGCGTGGCGAGATCCTGGGTCTGATCGGCGAGAACGGCGCGGGCAAGTCCACGCTGATGAAGGTCCTGGGTGGGATCGTCGCGCCAACGAAGGGCGAGATCGTGCTCGACGGCGCGGCGCACGACCGGCTGACGGTGCCCGCAGCCACGGCCGCCGGGATCGCGTTCGTCCATCAGGAACTGAACCTGTTCGAGAATCTTACCGTCGCGGCGAACGTCTATATCGGGCGCGAACCGCGCTTCGGGGGCCCTCTGCGCTTGATCGACACGGGCGCGCTGAACGATAAGGTCGCGCCGCTGCTGCAGCGGCTGGGGCTTGATGTCAGACCGTCGGACCCGCTGGCCGGACTCTCGATCGCGCAGTGCCAGATGGTCGAGATCGCCAAAGCGCTCTCGCTCGACGCGCGTGTGATCATCATGGACGAGCCGACATCAAGCCTTACGCTTAAGGAGACCGACAGGCTTCTGGAGGTCATGGCGGTGCTCCGGGCGGAAGGCGTCAGCATCATCTACATCTCGCACCGGCTTGACGAGGTCAAGACCTGCGCCGACCGCGTCGTGGCGCTGCGCGACGGCAGACGGGTGGGCGAACTGACTGGCGACGGCATCACCCATGACGCCATGATCCGCCTGATGATCGGACGCGACCTCAGATCGGTTTACATCCCGCCGAAGACAGCGCCGCGCAAGGGCGGCGTGATGATAGATCGGCTCGTGACGCCGGCCTATCCGGGCAAGGAAATCTCATTTGAATTTCGGCGGGGAGAGATCGTCGGGCTTGCGGGCCTCATCGGATCGGGGCGCACCGAGCTCGCGCACGCCATTTTCGGGGTAGAGCCCGCGCTGACGGGCCGGGTGCTGCTGGATGGCGAACCCGTCGACGCGCGCGTGGCAGGCGACGCGATCGCCAGGGGTGTCTATCTGGTGCCTGAGGACCGCAAGCGGGCGGGCCTGCTACTCGATCTGCCGATCGATCAGAACATCACGCTCGCGGATCTCCGGCGTTATGCGCGGCGGGGCATCCCGGACCGCGCCGCCGAGACCCGCTCCGCCGAGGAGCAGTGCGCGTCGCTCTCGATCAAGACGCCCTCGACGACTACGCACGCGGTCAACCTGTCCGGCGGCAACCAGCAAAAGGTCGTGCTCGGCAAGTGGCTCTCCATGCGGCCGAACGCGGTCATTTTCGACGAGCCGACGCGGGGCATCGACGTCGGCGCCAAGCGCGAAATCTACGCCATCATGCGCGCGCTCGCCGATAACGGCGTTGCGATCCTGATGATCTCCAGTGACATGGAGGAGGTGATTGGCGTCAGCGACCGGATCGCCGTGATGTACGAGGGCCGCATAAGCGGCTTCCTCGAAAGACCGGATTTCACTGAACACAACGTCATGTTGCTGGCCGTGGGCCGAACAATCGACGAAAGAGCGCGGATTGATGCTTAGAAAAGAAATCGGACTGTTCCTGCTGATCCTGGCCACCGGAACTGTAACCGCGATGATCAACCCGCAGTTCATCTCGACGATCAACCTGATCAACCTCGCCAACCAGATCGGTCTTTTCGGGCTGCTGGCCATGGGTCTGGGCATCGTCATCGTGACCGGCGGCATCGAACTTTCGGTCGGGTCGATGTTGGCGCTCCTCGGCGTAATCTTCCTCGACCTACTGGTGAATTTCGGGCTGCCTTGGCCTGTCGTTTTCGTGGTGGTTGTGGTGGGAGGGACGGCGCTCGGCGCGGTCCACGGTCTTGTGATCTCGCGGCTCGACCTTCAGCCATTCGTCGTCACGCTCTGCGGTCTGCTGATCTACCGCGGCGTCGCGCGCTACTACACTAACGATTCCACCGAAGGGTTCGGCTACGCCGGCGGCTACGAGGTCCTGGAATGGCTGACCTCGGGGCGGACGTGGAATATCCCGCATACGTTCATGTTCTTCATCCTCGTAGCACTTGTGATGGCCGTGTTGCTGCACAAATCTGTTCTCGGACGTTACATCTACGCCGTGGGCAAAAATGAGGAGGCCGCGCGCTTCTCAGGCATTCCAACCAAGGCGGTAATCGTCGCCACCTACGCGATCTGCGGGCTTCTGACCGGGATCTCGACCGTGTTCTTCGTCTTCTACACACAGTCGGTCTCGCCCTCGGCCCATGGCAACTTCTACGAGCTCTACGCGATTGCGGCGGCTGTTCTGGGCGGGTGTTCGCTGCGAGGCGGCGAGGGCTCGATCCTCGGTATCGCGCTCGGGGTGGTGCTGCTCCAGGTGCTCCAGAATCTGGTCAACATGATCGGTATCCCGAGTTCACTGAACTTCGCTGTGATGGGCGCGGTGATCCTGATCGGCGTAATTGTCGACGGCCAGCTGCAGAACCGTTCCAGGACCCGGTGACCGGAGTGGCCCCCCGGGGTAAAATGTCGGGACGGCGATGTCAGACAAGTGCGAACTCGTGTCAATTTTTGACTGCAACCTGTGAGGCGGAAAGGAGACCGCACGGCGACTCGGGTGTCGTCATGGCTTAGGCCTCGGGTCCTGGTATGCTGACAAGACCTGGCAGTGACCGGATTGAATTACTCTCACAGAACCTCGCTTGTGTAACGACGGAGCGACCGAACAGAGGGATAGGTGACATGGCTCACGGTGCGGACTCCGCTTCAGGTCCGGCTTTTGTCAGAAAATCGAAATCGCAGCCTTGATCGGCCTGCAGCACGCTTTGGATGTGCAGCCGAAGAAAGCCACGCACCGGCAGAGGCTCCGTCGCTGGCAGGGCAGCCTGGCGCCGCGCCAGTTCAGCGTCATCGACCAGTGCGTCAATCCGCCGCGAGGGAACATCGAGGCGTATCAGATCGCCTGTCCGCACCAGCGCCAAGGGTCCGCCATCCGCCGCCTCTGGCGTGATGTGCAGCACGATGGAGCCGAAAGCCGTCCCGCTCATCCGAGCGTCCGAAATGCGCACCATGTCCTTGACCCCGCCACGGGCGAGTTTGCGCGGGATCGGCAGATAGCCCGCCTCGGGCATGCCTGGCGCACCCTTGGGACCTGCGTTGCGCAGGACCAGAACGCTGTCCGCCGTAACATCCAGATCATCGCGGTCAATCCGGGCGGCAAGGTCGGCCAGATCGTCGAACACCATCGCAGGTCCGGTATGGACCATCAGCGCGGCCGAGGCGGCAGCCTGCTTGATCACCGCCCCGCGCGGCGCGATATTGCCGCGCAAAACCGCTATCGCCCCTCCGGAAAACACAGGATTGGCGGCCGTGCGCACCACATCCTGAGCAAAGGGTGCAGGCGCTGCGGCCAGGTTTTGGGCCAAAGTGTGACCCGTTACGGTCATGCTGCCGCCCTCGATCAAGCCGCCCAGTGCGCGCAAAAGGGGCGCAAGGCCACCTGCGCTGTGCAGGTCTTCCATGTAGTGCCGGCCCGTCGGCTTCAGGTCGATCAGAACCGGAGTTTCGCGACCCATGGCGTCGAACTCGTCCAGGCTGACGCGGATACCGAGCCGCCCGGCAATCGCGGTCAGATGGATCAGCGCATTGGTTGATCCGCCCGCCGCCAGGATCACCCGCAGCGCGTTGTGGATTGCTGCAGGGGTGATGATCTTGTCGGGGGTCAAGCCTTCGGCAGCCATCGCCACTGCACGCGCGCCGGTGCGTTCGGCGGCGCGGCGGCGTTCAGCATTCACGGCGGGGATCGCCGCTCCACCGGGCAACATCATGCCCATCGCCTCGGTGGCCATCGCCATCGTGCTGGCGGTGCCCATGACCGAACAGGTGCCGACCGTAGGGGCAAGCTCGTTGTTGACCGAGGCGATCTGGCTCTCGTCCAGTTCCCCCGCCCGAAACCGTGCCCAGAACCTGCGACAATCGGTGCAGGCGCCCACCCGCTCACCACGCCAAGTCCCGGCTAGCATCGGCCCCGTCACCAGCGCAATCGCTGGCGTATTGGCGCTGGCCGCCCCCATCAACAGCGCGGGCACCGTCTTGTCGCAGCCGCCGATCAGGACCACCGCGTCCATTGGCTGGGCGCGGATCATCTCTTCCACATCCATTGCCATCAGGTTGCGCAGATACAGGCTGGTCGGCGAGGCAAAGCTCTCGTGGATGGAGATTACGGGAAAGCTCATGGGGATGCCGCCCGACAGCATTACTCCCCGGCTGACCGCGTCGATCAGATCGGGGATGTTGCGGTGGCAGGCATTGTAGTCGGATGCAGTGTTGATGATGCCGATGATGGGGCGATCCAGCGCGTCGTCCGTATACCCCATCGCCTTGATGAACGCCTTGCGCAGGAACACCGAAAACGCGGCATCGCCATAGTTTGCAAGCGCCTTTTGCATTCCGGTCTTCTCTGTCAAAATATCCCTCGCCATCTCGGTCGTCACGTCTGCTTTAGCGTCACCAAGATCGTCAAGATTGCTTCCCACCGGAATGAACGTGGGCCGAGCGGTACGACTGCACCCGAGGGTGTTCGGAACGGCAACGGATGGACCTGGTCGGGCTCTCAACTTCCTTCCCGTACCAACCAAGCGCCTCCTCCAAACTATCCAGCGGATGAGCCGTCGGCAACCCGTCGCCACGCCATCGGTGTCTGTCAACGTCGTTGTCGCCTCAGGTTCAATGGTCATCCGGTCATCTTGAGTTGCTGGCCGGCCATGGGGCCGCCGCCGTCAGCTTTGTGGGGGAGCGCGTCGGCGGCCCCATGGCCTCTGCGCTCCGGGTCCGGCCGTTCGGGGTTGAGCCAGACGGCTGCTCGGGGTAAAGACCCCACTCGCGGCAATACCCCGCCAGCGCTCGGCGTTCAGCGACGCCGTCTCGACCACGGCCGCGAACTTGTCCCGCTCGCCCGCATCCGGCGCCAGACGCCCCTGCGCCCGCGCGCCTCAAAGTTCGATAACCGCCGAGGCGGCGCCGCCGAAGCCGCCATTCAATTCGCACCGCCGTGTCGCTTATGTCCAACGGGTTCGCAGCGAGTACCTCGAACACGTGCGCTTCAGAATCCAAAACGACGCCTGGCTCAACCAAAATTTTAACGCTGCTCTCGTTCAAGATAATTTTTTCCGGAAACGGATCGGAGTAAGCGAACACCAATAATGTAAAATATTTTCAATCATTTAGTTTGCTACTTGAAAATATATTTACTGTACCGAGTCTATGACTGATTCAGCAAATAAAATAGATTAACTCGGCCGTCTTGATTCAAATGTATGATTCAGTGAGGCGTTCGATGTCGAAGCTCGCGGCGGCGCGGCGACACGCGGGTCGCCCTGTCGCCGCGCGCATCGTCTCAGGCCACCAGCCTATAGCCGCCCGGCTCGGTCACCAGGATCTTCGCCGCCGACGGATCGGGCTCGATCTTCTGGCGCAGCCGGTATATGTGCGTCTCCAACGTGTGCGTAGTCACGCCGGCGTTGTAGCCCCAGACCTCGTGCAGCAACTCGTCGCGCGGCACCACCGCGTCGTTGGCGCGGTACAGATACTTCAGGATGTTCGTCTCCTTCTCGGTCAGCCGGATCTTCTTGTCCTTCTCGTCGAGAAGCAGTTTCGCCGCCGGCTTGAACGTGTAGGGACCGACGGCGAAAATCGCGTCCTCGGACTGCTCGTGCTGGCGCAACTGCGCCCGGATCCGCGCCAGCAGCACCGGCAACTTGAACGGCTTGGAGACGTAATCGTTCGCGCCGGCGTCCAGCCCCTGGATCGTGTCGCCGTCGCTGACATGGCCGGTCAGCATCATGATCGGGCATTTGACGCCCTGCTTGCGCATCAGCCGGCACAACTCGCGGCCGTCCATGTCGGGCAGACCCACATCGAGAATGACCAGGTCGTAATGCTGCTCGGCGGCGCGAACGAGCCCGTCGGCGCCGGTCCCAGCCTCGAATACGTCGAACTCCTCGCTTAGCACCAACTGGTCCGCGAGCGCCTCACGCAGGTCGGCGTCATCGTCCACCATCAGGATTTTTTTCAGCGCGGTCATGGAAATCTCCGTTGTCCCCGACACATCTCTGGAACGGGTTCGCCACGTGCAACGCCGTTGCGACGGCGCTCACGCCACTGTGTCCGCTAACTGCGGATTGTTTCAATTCGGACCCTGCGCCACTATGACCTCCCGATGCCGGAACCTTGACGCCGGACACTCGACGCCCGAAACGCGAAAGGACCGCGATGGCCCTCGGCCTCTCCCCGCAGGAACTGCTCGCCCGGGCGCGCGCCGACCTGCGCATGGGCGTGGCCGTGGTGCTCGAGGGGGTGGCCGGCGCGGCGCTGGCGCTCGCCGCCGAAACCGCCACCGAGGCGCGCCTTGGCGATCTGCGGGCGCGCGGCCCCGTCGATCTCGCCATAACCGCCCGCCGCGCCGCCACGCTCAAGGCGCGCGCCTACGATGGCGATCTCGCCCGCGTCGCGCTGCCGCAGGGCGCCGACATGCGTTGGGTCCGCGCCACCGCCGATCCGTCCGCCGACCTCGCCTGGCCGATGAAGGGTCCCTTTCACAGCCGCCGCGACGGCGGGTCCGACCTCCACCGCGCCGCCATCGCGCTGTGCCGGCAGGCGCATCTGTTGCCCGCGGCCCTCGTCGCACAGGTCCCCATGGCGCTCGGGGCCGAGCTCGCCGCCGCGGGCCTCAGCCGGATCGACCTTGCGCTGGTGCCCACCGACGTCTCCGCCGGCCCGCTCGTCGAGGTCGCCGCCGCACGCGTGCCGCTCGAGGTGTCCGAAGCCGGGCGCGTCCGCGTGTTCCGCCCGCGCGACGGATCGGAGGAACACTACGCCGTCGAGATCGGCGCGCCCGACCGCGCGGCGCCTGTGCTCTGCCGCCTGCATTCGGCCTGCTTCACCGGCGATCTGATCGGCAGCCTGAAATGCGACTGCGGCCCGCAACTTCGCTGCGCGCTGCACCAGATCGGCGTCGAGGGCGCGGGCGTGCTGCTCTATCTCAACCAGGAGGGGCGCGGTATCGGGCTTGCGAACAAGCTCCGCGCCTACGCGCTGCAGGATCAGGGCTTCGACACCGTCGAGGCCAACCACCGCCTCGGGTTCGAGGACGACGAACGCGATTTCCGCCTCGGCGCCCGGATGCTGCGGACGATGGGGTTCGGCGCGGCGCGGCTGATGACCAACAACCCCAACAAGGTCGCAATGATGAACAGTTGCGGCGTCGATGTCGTCGAGCGCGTCCCGCTGCGCGTCGGTCGCACCCGCTTCAACGCGGGCTATCTCGCGACGAAGGCGGCCAAGAGCGGCCACCTGCTCTAGCGCGGCGGACGGCGGGCGGAGCCGCCCGCGGCCCGGTCCGACGACAGCGTTGATCCCGCTGATCCCGTCGCGACCACACGCCCGCGGTGATATGCTGCGTGCGCGGTTTTTCGATTCGCGCATTTCAGGAGCACGACATGCGTCTTCGTCGGCTGACAATCGCCACGTTCAATCTCTACAACCTCAACGAGCCGGACATGCCGATGTACCGCGATCGGGAGGGCTGGTCGCTGGACGAATACGCCCGCAAGATCGCGTACACGGCGCAGGTCCTCGATGGCCTCGACGCCGACGTGATCGGCTTTCAGGAGCTTTGGCACGCCGCGTCGCTCGACCGCGCGCTCGGGGAATCGCGGCTGCGCGACACCCATGAGCCGCTCGTGCCGCCCGGGACCGCCGGCGCGCGCATCGTCTGCGCGGCGCTGGTGCGAAAGGGCCTGCGCGTCGGTGACCCGGAATGGATCACCGACTTTCCCGACGGCTTCCGGCTGCAGAGCGACGGCGACGATCCGCAGACCCCGGCGATCAGCGTCAGCATCCCGACGTTCTCGCGGCCCGTGCTGCGCTTCCGCATCCAGCCGCGCGACGACCGCGACGACGTGTTCATCTACGTCTGCCACCTGAAGTCCAAGGCCCCGACGGCGATCTACCGCGAGGACTGGTACGAAAAGGACGTCTACGGCAAGCACGCCAAAGGGCTCGGCGCGGCAATCTCGACGATCCGGCGCACGGCGGAGGCGGCGGCGT
>JBBRUZ010000142.1:0-9168 GCA_038247355.1 Rhodobacterales bacterium | reverse complement strand
GCTGTGGATTGTTGGGGTCGTCTGGCGGTGATCTTCCCGCCGCGCGTCGCTCACGTCGCGGCCGTCCGCGGTTCGCGACCACTTGTCCACGGAACTGTCCAGCGGAAAACGATCCGCTCCAGCGCCGGTCCGGTCGCGCGCGAGCCAATTCGCTTGTGTTCCGAGCCGTCTGCGATGCAACTGTCGGCGGACGGGTTCCAGCAGGACGGCGCCGCGCGATGACGGACAGGTTTGTACTCGCGTCGGGTTCGGCTGCTCGAGCCAGAATGCTGACCGATGCGGGCGTGCTGTTCGACGTAGCTGTGGCGGCGGTCGATGAAGTCGGGGTCAGCGCGGCGATGCGCGCCGAAGGCGCGTCGGGCCGTGATCTGGCTGACGTTCTCGCGGAGACGAAGGCGCGCCGGATCGCCGGACGCATGCCCGACCGGATCGTTCTCGGCGCTGACCAGGTGCTCGTGTGCGGCGGTGCGATCTACGGCAAGCCCGTTGATGCGGAGGCGGCGGCGGTGCAGCTGCGCGCGTTGCGCGGTCGTACGCACGAGCTCTTTTCGGCGGCCGTCTTCTACGAGGCCGGCCGGCCAGTCTGGCGCCACATCGGCCGCGCGAGCCTGACGATGCGCGATTTCTCGGAGGCTTTCCTGGAAAGCTATCTCGCCGAGCACGGGCCGGCGCTGCTCCAGACCATCGGCGGATATCAGCTGGAGGCCGGCGGCGCGCAGCTGTTCAGCCGCGTCGAGGGCGATTACTTTTCCGTGCTCGGCCTGCCGCTGCTCGAGGTGCTCGGATTTCTGCGAACGCGCGGGATCTGCGGCGAATGACTGGCGAAAGCCCCCTTCTCGCCGGCGTCGTGGGCTGGCCGATCGCCCACTCGCGCTCGCCCGTGCTGCATGGGCACTGGCTGGCGCGCTACGGGATCGCCGGCCACTATGTGCCGCTCGGCGTCCGCCCGCAGGATTTCGACGCGGCGTTCAAGGCGCTCCCGAAGCTCGGTTTCCGCGGCGTCAACGTCACGCTCCCGCACAAGGAAGCGGCGCTGTCGTTGGCGACGTCGGTGACCGATCGCGCCGCGCTGATCGGTGCGGCGAACACGATCACGTTCCGGCATGACGGCGTCATCAGCGCCGACAACACCGATGGCTACGGCTTTCTGCGTGCGTTGCGCCAGGGAGCTCCGGGATGGTTGGCGGCGGCGGGTCCGGCGCTGGTGATCGGCGCGGGGGGCGCCGCGCGTGCGATCGTCTCGGCGCTGCTGTCGGACGGGGCGCCCGAGGTGCGGGTCGCCAACCGCACCCGCGCGCGCGCCGACATGCTGCGCGACCACTTCGGCGCGCGGGTCACAGTCGTCGACTGGAGCCGCGCCAGCGACGCGACCGGCGGCGCGATGACCATCGTCAACACCACGTCGATGGGCATGCAGGGCCAGCCCGATCTGCCGCTGCGCCTCGATGCGGCGCCGCGGGGGGCGCTGGTCACCGATGTCGTCTATCGCCCGCTGGCGACGGGGTTGTTGCGGCAGGCCGAAGCACGGGGCCTCGTCACCGTGGACGGGCTCGGAATGCTGCTTCATCAGGCGGCGCCGGGGTTCGAGAGCTGGTTCGGCGTGCGCCCCGACGTCGACGCGGCGCTGCGCGCCGCCGTCCTCGCGGGATGACGCGGCCGAGCTATCGCCTCGGGCTGACCGGCTCGATCGGCATGGGCAAGTCGACGACCGCCGGCTTCTTCGCCGCGGCGGGCGTGCCCGTCTGGGACGCCGATGCCGCCGTGCACCAGCTTTATGGCCCCGGCATGGCGGGCGCAGACGAGGTGGCCCGCCTCGCGCCGGAGGCGGTCACATGCGCGGGCGTCGATCGCGCGCGCTTGCGGGAGGCGGTCGTGTCGACCCCCGGACTGCTGGCCAAGATCGAGGCGCGCGTTCATCCGTTGGTCACCGCCGATCGCGCAGCGTTTGGGGCGCGCCATCGCGCCGCGCCGCTGGTTCTCTTCGATATTCCGCTGCTTTACGAGACCGGGGCCGAGACCGGGCTCGACGGCGTGCTCGTCGTCAGCGCGCGACCGGAGGTGCAGCGCGCGCGGGTCCTGGCGCGCGGCGGGATGACCGAGGACGCGTTCGCGGCGATCGTCGCGCGCCAGACGCCCGATGCGGAGAAAAGGATTCGCGCGGATTTCGTCATCGAGACCGACCGCGGGATCGACGCAGCGCGCGCCGCAACGCTCGATCTCGTGACGCGACTGACGGCGGAGGTGCAGCATGCGTGAGATCGTCCTCGATACGGAAACAACAGGGCTCGACCCCGCCGCAGGCGACCGGATCGTCGAGATCGGCGCCGTCGAGCTGCTGAACCACATGCCGACGGGCCGCGTCTATCATCAGCACGTCAATCCGGAGCGCGCCGTGCCGCAGGAGGCCGTCGCCGTCCACGGGCTGAGCACCGCCTTTCTCGCCGACAAGCCGGTGTTCGCCGCCATCGTGGACGCCTTCCTCGGGTTTGTCGGCGATGCGCGACTGGTGATCCACAACGCCGCGTTCGACCTGAAGTTCATCAACGCCGAGTTGGGTTGGGTCGGTCGGCCTCTCCTTGGTCCTGGTCGTGCGTTCGACACGCTCGACCTTGCGCGCCGGCGGTTTCCCGGCGCACAGAACACACTCGACGCGCTTTGCCGACGGTTCGGCGTCGATAACTCCAGGCGGACGAGGCACGGCGCGCTGCTTGATTCCGAGTTGTTGGCGGAGGTCTATCTTGAACTCGTCGGCGGGAGGCAGCCCGACCTGACGCTCGGCCCGGACCTGACGCTCGCCGCAGCGCCCTCGGGCGCGTGGGCGACGGCTCGCGCCCCGTGGACGCCGCCGCCGCGACCTCGACCGCTGGCCCCGCGCATCACCGAAGCGGAAGCCGCCGCGCATGCCGCGTTCGTCGCGGAACTCGGCGCCTCGGCGCGCTGGGGCGCCGGGTGACGGCGCTTACGTCTCGGCCGGCGGCGCGGCGACGCCGGCTTGGCGGCGGGCGACCTCGCTGCGGTAGAGCGCCAGAAAATCGATGATCTCGAGGTTCAGCGGCGGATACCCCCCGTCCCGCGTCACATCGGCGACGATCCGCCGCAGAAACGGAAAGATCAGCCGCGGGCATTCGATCATCAACAGCGCGTGCAACTGGTCCTGCGGCACGTTCTGGATCAGGAAGCGCCCGGCATAGTCGATTTCGAGGATGAAGAGCGGGCCGGTTTCAAGCCGCGAGTCCACCTTGAGCTTCAGCGCCACGTCGTATTGATCGCCGCCGCGCTGCTGCGCGTCGAGGTTGATCTGGACCTTGATGTCGGGCTTGCCTTCCGGCGACCCGCCCTTCTGCGCGGCGATGTTCTCGAACGACATGTCGCGGATGAACTGGTTCACGATCTGGAGGCGCGGCCCGGGAGGCGCCGGGGCCGTTGCGCCGTTGGTTTCGTCCGCCATTTCGGTCTGATCCTTGCTGTGCCTGTCGTGAACGGGGATCTAGCACGCTGCGACGGCCGTCACAACGCAACCTGCTTCCGAGGGGGGCTTGCCGAACGCCGGCTGTCGCATGCGCAGCGATGGTCGGGGCGTTCCCGTTAAAGCCGCGCCGATTACGCCTGCGCCGCTCAGGATTGCGGCCGGCGCCAGCCCGACGCGCCGCGCTCGGAGGGGGGGACGTCGTCGAGCACCTCGTATTCCCCTTCGATCGTCTGGGCGTCGGCGGGCCGCCGCCGGCGCGGAGCGGCGCCGGCGCCGACGGCGCCGCGCGCAACGATCCGGCGCGCGGCGCTGCGGATCAGCGCGACACGGACGGCCGGGATCAGCAGCGCGAGCCCGACCGCGTCGGTGAAGAACCCCGGCATGAGCAACAGGATCCCCGCGATAAGCGTCATCGCGCCGTCCGCCAGCGGTCCGCTCGGATCCTCGCCGGCCGCGACGCTGCTGCGCAGTCGGCCCAGGGTCTGCAGACCCAGCGCGCGAATGACGGCCGCGCCCGCAACGGCCGCGAGCACGACGAGACCGAGCGTCGGCCAGAGGCCGATCCAGCCGCCGACCTGGATGAACAGCGCGATCTCGATGATCGGGACCGCGAGAAAGAAGACCAGAACCCACATGCCCTACGCCCGCCGATTGCGCCTCCGCGCCGCATCCGATGGACTTGACGCACTCGACACCTTACATAAGCGTCGAGAGCGTCGGGCGCCATCGCCTCGGGCCCGAAATCGAAAGGTGGCCCGATGGGCTCGCAGATGATCCAGATCATAATTCTTGCCGGCATCGCGATTTTTCTCGTTCTGCGATTACGGAGCGTCCTCGGCACACGCGACGGTTTCGAGAAGCCGCCGGGCACGACCGCGTCGCCCGTCGCGCAGCGTCGCGACCGCGCGTTCGAAGTGATCGAGGGCGGCGGCCCGGACCCCGACATCGCCGATTTCGTCGATGTGGACGGCCCGGCGGGCACGGCGCTGGCGGCAATGAAAAGGATCGACCCGAGCTTCAACGTTCACGAATTCAGCCTCGGGGCGCGGCAGGCCTATGAGATGATCGTGATGGCCTACGAGAGCGGCGATATCGAGACGCTGCGCGAGTTCCTGTCGCCCGAGGTCTACGCGCCGTTCGCCGAGGCGATAGCGGAGCGCAACGCCAAGGGTCTGAAGGTCGAGGCCGATTTCATCGGCGTTCGCGAGGTGACGCTGTCAGACGCGCATTTCGATGCGGCGACGAATGTCGGCGATGTCAGCGTCCAGTTCCTCGGCGAGTTGACTTCAGTCGTCCGCGATCCGGCGGGGACGGTGGTCGAGGGCGATGCGCGCGAGATCAAGCAGCAGCGCGACGTCTGGACGTTTAGCCGGAACCTTGCGTCGGACAATCCCAACTGGCTGTTGACCGGCACGGCCGGCTGATCGGTCGCAGGCCGGGATGCCGCGACGCAGGTTGTCGCCCGAAGAGCGGGAACTGTGGCGCCGGGTCGCGGTCACCACGGTCCCGATACGGAGCGAGCCGCAGCATCCGGCCTCGCCGCCCGACCCCGAACCGAATACGCCGCCGCAGGGCGCCGACCGCTCGCGGGTCGCGGGGCCGCCGCCTGGCGTCGTTCGGCCGCGAAACGAGACGCCGCTCACCGCGCGGCCGGTCTCGACGGGGCGCGTTACGTTCGATCTGGCCCCCGATCCCCACGTCGCGCTCGACCTCGCACGTCTGCATATGGATCGGCGGCGCTTTGACAAGATGCGGCGGGGGAGGCTGGAGCCGGAGGCGCGGCTGGACCTTCACGGCATGACTTCGGAGCGGGCGCACGCGGCGCTCCGGTCGTTCATCGCGGCGGCGCATGCGGGCGGGTTGCGGCTCGTGCTGGTGATCACCGGCAAGGGGCGGCCTGGCGAGGTGGATGCGATGGCGCCGCAACGCCATGGCGTGCTGCGCCACGGCGTGCCGCACTGGCTGGCCGCGCCGCCGCTCGCTTCGAAGGTGCTTCAGATCGCACCGGCGCATCTCAGGCATGGCGGGGGCGGGGCGTACTACGTCTATCTGCGACGCCAGCGCTGAAGACACCGGACGCGCGCCCTGCCGCCGCTTGACACCTGCGTGCGGGGCGTGATTTGCCGAGGCATGAGCACCCATGACGTCGAGATCGACGCCCGCAACGAAAGCATCCGCATCTGGGTGAACGGTGCGCTCAGGCCGAAGGCGGAGGCGAGCGTCTCGGTCTATGACAGCGGCTTCCTGCTCGGGGACGGAGTCTGGGAGGGGCTCCGGCTGCACGCCGGGCGGTGGGGGTTTATCGACGATCATCTCGACCGGTTGTTCGAGGCCGCGCGTGCGATCGATCTCGACATCGGGATGGACCGGGCGGGCGTTCGCGCGGCGCTGGAGGCGACCCGGGCGGCGAACGCGATGGAAAGCGACGCCCACGCCCGGGTGATGGTGACGCGCGGGCGCAAGGCGAAGCCGTTCCAGCATCCAAAGCTGTCGCGGTTCGGACCGACAATGGTCATTATCATGGAACACTCGATTCCCGCCGCCGCGCTGGCGCGAGGGGTCAGGCTCGCCACCGTCCCGCAGGTGCGCGGCCTGCCGATGAGCCAGGATCCGAAGCTCAACAGCCATTCGAAACTCAACTGCGTGCTTGCCTGCATCCAGGCGGAAAAGGCGGGGGCGGAAGAGGCGCTGATGCTCGACCCGCACGGTTTCGTCAACACCACCAACGCCTGCAACTTCTTCATCGTGCGGCGCGGCGAGGTTTGGACCTCTACGGGGGATTACTGCATGAACGGGATCACGCGGGGCAAGGTGATCGCGCTGTGCCGGGAGGCCGGCATCCCGTTGCACGTTCGGAACTTCTCGCTGGTCGAGACCTATGGCGCCGAGGAGGCGTTTCTGACGGGGACGTTCGGCGGACAGACGCCGGTGGCCGAGCTCGACGGGCGGGCGTTCGGGGACGGAACGGCGGGGCCGGTGACGCAGGCGATCCAGGCGCTTTACCGGGCGCTGGTGGCGCGTGGCTGAGGTTTCGCGCATCGCGATGTGGTCGGGGCCGCGCAACCTGTCGACCGCGATGATGCGGAGTTTCGGCAATCGGGCGGATGTGGCGGAGGTTCGTGACGAACCGTTCTACGGCGCGTATCTGGCGGCGACCGGCAAGGAGCACCCGATGCGGGACGCGGTGCTGGCGTCGCAGTCGCCGGACTGGCGCGAGGTGGCGCGGGCCTGCGCTGTCGGCGGGGCGCCGGGGCGGCTGGTCTACCAAAAGCACATGACCCAGCACATGATGGCGCATTTCGGGCGGGACTGGATGGACGAGGTCGCGCATGTCTTCCTGATCCGCAGCCCCGAGCGCGTGGCGGCGAGCTTCGCGGCCAAGTGGGAGGCGGCGGAGCTCGAGGACATCGGGTTCGTCCAGCAGGCGGAACTGTTCGACCGGGTCGCCGACCGGATGGGCGCAGCACCGCCGGTGATCGACGCCGAGGACGTGCGGGCCGATCCCGAGGGCGCGCTGCGGCGGCTTTGCGCGGCGCTGGGGTTGGGATTCGACAAGGGAATGCTCGGCTGGCCGCCGGGGCCGCGGCCGAGCGACGGGGTCTGGGCGGCGCATTGGTACCGATCCGTCGAAGCCTCGACCGGGTTCAGCCCGGCGGGTCCGCCGCCGCAGCAGCTGACCGGTCGGCTCGCAGCGCTGGCGGCGGCGGCGCGGCCGGCGTATGAGCGACTGAAACGCCATACCCTCTGACCGGGAGACCCGCATGACCGACATCGACGCGCGCTTCGCGCTGGCGCAGCGCGTCGCGGCGGACGCCGGCGCGCTGGCGCTCGAATTCTGGCGCACGCGACTGGAGCTGGCGGTGGAAACCAAGGCCGGGCTTCAGGACATCGTCTCCGAGGCGGATCGGGCGGTCGAGCGGGCGATCCGCGCGGCGGTCGGCGCGGCGTTTCCCGCTGACGGCTTTCTTGGCGAGGAATACGGACTGACGGGTGGGGCGAGCGGTTTCGACTGGGTGGTCGATCCGATCGACGGCACTTCACCGTATCTTCACGGCATCCCGAACTGGTGCGTGTCGATCGCGGTGACAAAGGCCGGTGAGACGGTGATCGGGGTGATCGATGTCCCGACGCATGGCGAGACGTTCACGGCGGTGCTCGGGCGCGGCGCGGCGTTGAACGGCGCACCGCTCCGGCTGCCCGACGACTTGCGGGTCAACAACGCGGCGACCGGGGTTGGCGCGAGCCATCGCACCGATCCTGTGTGGATCGCGCGGGTGACGGGTGATCTGGCGCGGTCGGGGGGCGTGTTCTTTCGCAACGGCTCGGGGGCGCTGATGCTCGCGTATGTCGCGGCGGGGCGGCTCGCGGGCTACATGGAGCCGTACATGAACGCCTGGGACTGTCTCGCCGGGCTGCTGATGATCCGCGAGGCGGGCGGGCGGACGGCGCCGTTTCCTGCCCCGGGACGGGCGCTGACCGACGGCGGGCCGGTGCTGGCGGCGGCGCCGGGCGCCTGGGACGATCTCGTCCGGATGATGGGCGAGTGACCGCGCCGACAACGGACGTTGGCTCGAAGCGGCGAGGCGGCATGCGATCGAGCGATCGTTTCAGCCGTTGGGCGCGCGGCCACGTCCGGGGCGTGACGGTCGTTATCCAGACACGATTCAGCGTTTGATTTGTTCGCATAAGTGGGCCTAATGCTTGCTCCTTCGAGCGGAGGGCGCGGAATCGCGCGCCTGCGACGGGCGGCTGCCGGACAAGCCCCAGGGGCGCCGGTTTCGAGACTGAGTGAACTGGCGGCCGTTGCGCCGCGACCCACGGGAGGGGTGTAGAATGACGATAGCGTCGAGGATGAGAACAGGATTGGCGGCAGGACTGCTGCTTGGCGGCGCGCTGCCGGCGGCGGCGCAGTCCGATGGGCTTACGCTGTGCTGGGCGGCCTGGGATCCGGCGAATGCGCTGGTGGAATTGTCCAAGGACTTTACCGCCGAGAGCGGGATCGCGATGAATTTCGAGTTCGTGCCCTGGCCGAACTTCGCGGACCGCATCCTGAACGAACTGAACGCCGGCGGGCAGCTGTGCGACCTCTTGATCGGCGACAGCCAGTGGATCGGCGGCTCGGCCGAGAACGGCTACTATGTCAAGCTCAACGACTTCTTCGCCGAGCAGGGCATCTCGATGGATGACTTCCTGCCCGCCGCGGTCGAGGGCTATTCGACCTGGCCCAAGGGCACGCCGAACTACTGGGCGCTGCCCGCGATGGGCGACGCGCTCGGCTGGGTCTATCGGCGCGACTGGTTCGAGAACCCCGAGACCATGGCCGCCTACAAGGAGGCGACCGGCGCCGATCTCGCGCCGCCAACCACCTGGGACGAACTGCTGCAGGTCGCGCAGTTCTTTCAGGGCCGCGACATCGACGGCAAGACGGTCTATGGCGCCGCAATCTTCACCGAGCGCGGCTCGGAGGGCATCACGATGGGCGCCACGGCCGCGCTCTATTCCTACGGCTTCGACTACGAGTCCGAGGCGGGGAGCTACGAGATGGAGGGCGCGGTGAATTCGCCCGATGCCGTGGCGGGGCTCGAGCGCTACAAGGAGCTGTTCGACTGCTGCACGCCCCCCGGTTACACCGACGCCTACATGGGCGAGGGGCTCGACGCGTTCAAATCCGGCCAGGTCGCGATGATGATGAACTGGTT
>JBBRUZ010000141.1:0-9179 GCA_038247355.1 Rhodobacterales bacterium | reverse complement strand
CGCCGGTGAAATCGACGGCGTAGCTCAGATACGACGTCGGAACGAACTGCGTGTGCCCCATCGCCCCGGCCCACGATCCCACCAGCTCGGACGGCGTCGCGTCGCCCGCCTGAAGGATGCGCAACGCCGCGATCAGCTGCTCCTCGCCGAAGCTCCGCCGCCGACCCTCGTACGCGAGTGTCGCGAGGCTCTCGATCGCCGGGATCGAGCCTCGGAAGCTGCCGTAGTTCGTCTCCATCCCCCAGATCGCCAGCACGATCTGCCGGTCGACGCCGAACCGCGCCTCGATCGCGTCGAGCGTGGCGGCGCGGCGCGCCCGTTCGGCGCGTCCGGTCGCGATCCGGTCGGCCGAGGCGGCGCCGTCGATATACTCCCAGATCGGCTTGGTGAACTCGGCCTGCCGGCTGTCGAGGCGAACGACCTCGGCGTTGACCCCGACGCCGGCGAACGCCCGGTCGAAAACCTGCGGTGCTACACCGGCCGCCAACGCCCGACCGCGGAACGCGTCGCGCCACAGCGCGAAGCTGGCGTACTGGACGATCGGCGCCGCCCGTGCCGCCGGCGGCGCGCTGTCGAGCGGCGGATTGGCGCTCACGCCGCAGCCTCCGAGAATGGCGCCGGCGAGCGCCGCACCGAGTGCCTTGTGTTTCACCGGGCCTGTCTCCTGCTCGTCTCGGTTTTTTCCAATCCTACGCGCCGCCACCCGGAAAAAAAAGCCGCGCGTTCGAACGGCGTCGCCCTACCGCGCCGGTCAACCGGCGACCCACCGCCAGCGCGCAGGTCAATCGCCGCCGCCCTCCGGGCCGGGCCCGGTCGAGCGGCCGATCACGAGCTCGGCCCGCCACAGCTCGCGCCGATGCGCGGGCCCGGGCTCGTTGATCAGCGCGAGCAGCAGTTCCGCCGACCGCCGGCCCGCGGCCCGGATCGACGAGCGGGTCGCGGTGAACAGCGGCCGCGGCCCCGCGTTCGACAGAAACGACAGCTCGTCGTCATGGGTGACGATCGACACGTCGCGACCGGGCTCGAGTCCGAGCTCGCGCACCGCCCGCAGCGCCCCGAGCGCAACCGTGATCGCCGAGACCAGAAAGGCCGTGGGCGGATCGGGCAGCGCCATCATCTCGCGCACCGCTGCGTGGCCGTAGGGCTCGACCATCTCGCCGCTGCGCATCAGCGCGGGGTCCATAGCGACATCGCGCGCGGCCAGCGCGTCGAGATAACCGGCGCGGCGACGCCAGGCGAAATTCATCGTCTCGATGCCGTTGAGCAGCGCGATCCGCCGATGGCCGAGCCCGAGCAGAAACCCGGTCGCCTCGAAGAACGCCTGACGATTGTTGATGTCGAGCCAGGAATAGCCGTGCTCCGGGCGGTCGTCGCGGCCGTGCATCAGGAACGGCAGGCCGAGTTCGCCGAGCATGTCGACGCGCGGGTCGTGGCGACCGGGCCCGTGCACGATCACGCCGTCGACCTTGTTGTGCCGCGCCATCGTCGCATAGGCCTCGTTTTCCCGATCCTCGGGCACGATCGACAGCAGCATGTCGTAACCGGCGGCCGAATAGGTCTCGCCGGCGCCGTGCATGAACTCGGCGAAGATCGGGTTGATGATCTGATGCGGCGCCAGCGGCACGACGTGCCCGATGGCCATCGCCCGGCCGGTGGCGAGGCGCTGGGCCATCTGATTCGGCACATATCCGTGGCGCCGCGCGGCGGCGAGCACGCGCGCGCGCGTCTCGGCGTTGACTTCCGGATACCCGTTGAGCGCGCGGCTGACGGTGGTCGCAGAGAGATTGAGGAGTTTCGACAGCTCCTTGAGTTTCATTCGGCGCAGTTCCTCCAAAGCGCTTTGAATTGTGCCGCAACCGGTGCGGCTTGGCAAGTTTTGATCATCGCGCCCTGCGGCGGCGTCTTGACAGTCCTGCGCGTGACGATCATGATTGACTAGTTCAAAGCGCTTTGAGTCCGGTCAAACGGACCTGCGCTGGGGTCGGGACATGCCGCAACGTTCGGCCTTGATAGGGGAGGTTTTCGCGATGAGAGTGACGCTTTTGGGCGGCGCGGCCGTGTTTGCGCTGACGACGGGGTGGGCTCAGGCGCAATCGTTGTTGTTTGAGCCTGGCGAGGATGCGCGCTTCAACTGGGCGAGCTACGACGAGTTCGCCGCCGCGAATGACCTGACCGGTCAGACGCTGACGATCACCGGACCGTGGACCGGGCTTGACGCGGAACTCGTCGAAAGCATGCTCGAATACTTCCGCGCGGCGACCGGGGCGACGGTGAATTATTCCGGTTCGGAGAGCTTCGAGCAGGACATCGTCATCAGCGCGCAGGCCGGCTCCGCGCCGAACATCGCGGTCTTTCCGCAGCCGGGCCTCGTGGCCGACATGGCCGCGCGCGGCAACATAGCGTCGCTCGACGCAGCCACCGCCGAGTGGCTGCGCGCGAACTACGCGGCCGGCGACAGCTGGGTCGATCTCGCGACCTTCCCCGGCGCGGACGGCGCAGAAGCGCTGTTCGGCCTGTTTTACAAGATCGATCTCAAGAGCCTCGTCTGGTACGTTCCCGAGGCGTTCGAGGAGGCGGGGTATGACGTCCCCGAGACGATGGAGGACCTCAAGGCCCTTACCGAACAGATCGTCGCGGACGGCGGGACCCCGTGGTGCATCGGGCTCGGCTCCGGCGCCGCGACCGGTTGGCCGGCGACCGACTGGGTCGAGGACATGATGCTGCGCGTCAACCCGCCCGAGGTCTACGACGCCTGGGTGTCGAACGCGATCCCGTTCAACGATCCGCAGGTGATCGCGGCCATCGAGGAATTCGGCTGGTTCGTGCGCAACGACGATTTCGTCGACGGCGGCGCGGCCTCGGTCGCCACGACCGACTTCCGCGACAGCCCCGGCGGCCTGTTCGCGTTTCCGCCGCGCTGCTACATGCACCGGCAGGCGTCGTTCATCCCGACCTTCTTTCCCGAAGGCAACGAAGTGGGCACGGACGTGGACTTCTTCTACTTCCCGGCCTTCGCCGCGAAGGATCTCGGCCAGCCGGTGCTCGGCGCCGGCACGATGTTCGCCATCACCACCGACAGCCCGGCCGCGCGAACTTTCATCGAATGGCTGAAGACGCCGATCGCCCATGAAGTCTGGATGGCGCAGTCGGGGTTCCTCACGCCGTTCACCGGCGTCAATCTCGACGCCTACGGCAGCGAGACGACGCGGGCGCTCGGCGAGATCCTGCTCGGCGCGACCACGTTCCGCTTCGACGGCTCGGACCTGATGCCCGGCGAGATCGGCGCAGGCGCGTTCTGGACCGGCATGGTCGACTACACGACCGGCGCCGACGCCGAGGCGGTCACCAAGGTCGTTCAGGACCGCTGGAGCTCGCTCAACTGAACTTCGGCCAGACGAACGCCCGCAACGGCGCCGCGGGCGGTGGTTTGATCTCGTGATCGGGAAGCAACTATGAACCCGGCGACCCAGGGCCTTCTGACCATCTTCATCGGCGTTTTCGGCTGCATCGGCTATTTCTACGCGTCGAACCTCGTACTCGACAAAGTGATCTTTCCGGCCAGGGGGCCGAATATTGGCCGCAACATCAACGCCGCGAACCGGGTGCGGCCGTGGCTTTTCCTGTTCCCGGCAGTGTTCGCGATGGGCGTCTATCTCGTCTATCCGGTGGTGGGCTCGTTCTATCGCTCGCTGTTCAACCGCATGGGCGACGAGTTCGTCGGCTTTGGCAACTACGGCTCGCTCATGGGCGACCCCGAGTTCCAGACCAGCCTGTTCAACAACTTTCTGTGGGTGCTGGTGGTGCCCGCCGCCTCGACGTTCATCGGACTGCTGGTCGCACAGCTCACCGACCGGCTCGCCTGGGGCAACATCGCGAAATCGCTGATCTTCATGCCGATGGCGATCAGCTTCGTCGGCGCGTCGCTGATCTGGAAATTCGTCTACGCCAACAATGCCGACATCGGCCTGATCAACGCCATCCGCGACGTCTTCGGCGCATCCCAGCCAATCGACCCGCTGCAGATCCCGTTCTGGAACAACCTGTTCCTGATGGTGATCCTGATCTGGATCCAGACCGGCTTCGCGATGGTGATCCTGTCGGGCGCGCTGCGCGGCATCCCCGAGGAGACGCTCGAGGCGGCGGTGCTCGACGGCGCGAACCCGTTCCAGATCTTCTTCAAGATCAAGGTGCCGCAGATCATGGGGACCATTCTCGTGGTCTGGACCACGATCACCATCCTCGTGCTCAAGGTCTTCGACATCGTCTACGCCACGACGGGGGGCAACTTCGGCACCCAGATCCTGCCCTCCTACATGATGTCCTACATGTTTCGCGATGACGGACGGGCGACGGCGGTCGCCTTCGTCATCATGCTGATCGTGCTGCCGGTGATGATCTGGAACATCGTCCAGGCGCGAAAGGAAATGCGATGAGGGAGCGAGGATGAGCGACAACGTCGCCGGCGAAAAGGCGGGCCTGACCTGGGCCGTGCAGATATCGGTCGTGGCTCTGGTGATCCTGTGGCTCATCCCGACCGTCGGGCTCTTCGTGTCGTCGTTCCGCGAGCGCGACCAGATCTCGGCGACCGGCTGGTGGCTCGCGCCGTTCTCGGTCGAGCTCGCGTTTCGCGGCCGTGCCGACGCCGCGGATCCGCGCCAGGAAAACGGCGCCTGGGTGATCGAAGGCAGCATCTTCGACGACCCGGAGGTCGCGACGGCGTTCCGTTCGGGATCCGGCGTCATCAACGCCTTCGGCACGCGCGGCGTGGCGCCCGGGCAGTTCGCGGCGGGGACCGTCGCCGAACTCCCCAACGGTGACACCCTGTCCCTCGCCGCCGACGGCGCGTACCGGTTCACGTCGCCCGAGGAGATCACCGGGAACGGCCCGCGGGTGTATTTCGAAGCCTCGACGCCGCCTCGGTTCACGCTCGAAAACTACCGCACCGTGCTGACCGCCGACGGCATGGACCGGGCGTTCATCAACACGCTGACGGTGACCGTCCCCGCCACGATCATCCCGATCCTGATCGCCGCCTTCGCCGCCTACGCGCTGGCCTGGATGGACTTCCCCGGCCGCGGCTTCCTGATCGCGGCCGTCGTCGGCCTTCTCGTCGTGCCGCTGCAACTCGCGCTCGTGCCCCTTCTGGGACTGCATACTCGGCTCGGGATCGGCCAGAGCTTCCTCGGCATCTGGCTCGCCCACACCGGCTTCGGCCTGCCGCTCGCGATTTACCTGCTGCGCAACTACATGGTCGGCCTGCCGCGCGACATCATCGAAAGCGCGAAGGTCGACGGCGCCACCGACTTCGAGGTGTTCGTCAAGATCGTGCTGCCGCTGAGCTTCCCCGCGCTCGCCTCGTTCGCGATCTTCCAGTTCCTGTGGACCTGGAACGACCTGCTCGTCGCCAAGGTCTTCCTGCCCTCGGGCGCGGCGACGCAGGTGATGACCGTCAAGATCGCCGACGACCTGCTCGGGTCGCGCGGCGGCGACTGGGCCATCCTCGCGACGGCGGCCTTCGTCTCCATCGCGGTGCCGCTGGTGGTGTTCTTCACGATGCAGCGCTACCTCGTGCGCGGCCTCCTCGCCGGCTCGGTGAAATAAGAGCCCCGCCATGGTCATGACCGCAATGACGACCGAACGCGACACGCCGCTGGCGCCGAACGTCGCCAGCCTGAACGTCGATGCGATCCGGGTCTCGCCCTTCTTCACCTCGCCGGTGCTGGTGCGCCTTCAACCTGTCGCCGGCGCCGATGCGGCTCGCCCTGCCCGATGGAAACTGGCGCCCCGCGCCGGGCGCGCCCTGCGACATCGAGATCGAGGGGGCCGAAGCGGTCTTGCCCCCCATCAGGCCGTGTTCGCCGAACGCGCCTGACAAACACGGACGGAGAAGAACATGGCCTCGCTGCTGCTCAAGGATGTCGCGAAGTCCTACGGACCGGTCGACGTGCTGCGCAAGATCAACCTCGACATCAAGACCGGCGAGCTGATCGTCTTCGTCGGCCCGTCGGGCTGCGGCAAGTCCACGCTGCTGCGGATGATCGCCGGGCTCGAGCGCATCACCGGCGGCACGCTCCAGATCGACGGCCAGATGATGAACGACGTGCCGCCCGCCCAGCGCGGCATCGCGATGGTGTTCCAGTCCTATGCGCTCTATCCGCACATGACCGTGCGCGACAACATGGCCTTCGGAATGAAGATCGCGAAGAAACCCGCCGCCGAGATCACCGCCTCGGTCGAGAAGGCTGCGCAGCTTCTGCAACTCACCCCCTATCTCGACCGCCTGCCCAAGGCGCTTTCCGGCGGTCAGCGCCAGCGCGTCGCAATCGGCCGGGCGATCGTCCGCGACCCCACGGTGTTCCTGTTCGACGAACCGCTGTCGAACCTCGACGCGGCGCTGCGCGTCGCCACCCGCATCGAGATCGCCCAGCTCAAGGAACGGCTGGCGAGCTCCACGATGATCTACGTCACGCATGATCAGGTCGAGGCGATGACGCTCGCCACCCGCATCGTCGTTCTCAGCGCGGGCAACATCGAACAGGTCGGCTCGCCGCTGACGCTGTACGAGCGGCCCGCCAACGTGTTCGTCGCCCGCTTCATCGGCTCGCCGGCGATGAACATGCTGCCGGGCAAGATCACCGCCACCGGCGCCGTGACCGAAGTCTCCGCCCCCGGCGGCACGGTGCATATCCCGATCGCGAGCGTCGGGTCCGACCAGGGCGCTACGGTGAAGCTCGGCGTCCGCCCCGAGGATCTCGTGCCCACCGACGGCGAGGCGGTGTTCACCGGCCAGATCTCGATCGTCGAGGCGCTCGGCGAGACGACGCTGCTCTACTTCGCGCCGCATGGCGACGACGAGGCCTTCATCGCGAAGATGCCCGGCATCCACCGCTTCGAGCGCGGCCAGACGGTGCGCCTTGGCGCGGACCCGTCGAAGCTGCATCTGTTCGACGCCGACGGGCAGTCGTTCTTCTATCGCTGACGACGCCTTTCGCACTTGCGAAACCCCCAGGCCTCGGATAATTCACGTTGCGTTAACAACTGACGCGGCGACCGGGCGAACGGAGGTCCGCAAATGTTTCTGGTCTGCGGCGAGGCGCTGTTCGACTTCTTCCTCGAAACCGACGCCGGACCGGGCGCCGCCGGCTTCGCGGCCCGCGCCGGCGGGTCGCCGTTCAACGTGGCGATCGGCCTCGCGCGCCTCGGCTGCCCGTCGGGCCTGCTGACGGGGCTCTCGGGCGACATGCTCGGCAAGCGGCTGACCGAGGTGCTGGGCGCCGAGAACGTCTCGACCGCCTACGCCGTGCCGACGACGCGGCCGACCACGATCAGCCTCGTCGGTCTCGACCCGTCCGGCGTCCCCGAATACCAGTTCTACGGCAACGGCTCGGCCGACATCGGCGTCGTCACCACCGACTTGCCGGTCCTCGGCCCGGAGATCACCGGCCTGCACTTCGGCTCATATTCGCTGGCGGCCCCGCCGGTCGCGGACGCCTTCGCGGCGCTGGCCGCAACCGGGCGCGACCGCTTCATCTCGCTCGATCCGAACATCCGCCCGACCATCGAGCCCGACATGGCCGTCTGGCGCGCCCGGCTCGACGTCCTCGTTCCGCTCGCCGATCTGGTCAAGACCAGCACCGAGGATCTCGACCTGATCCATCCCGGCCTTGGCGCGCAGGACTTCGCGAGCGAGCTTGTCGGGCGCGGCGTGTCGCTCGTGGTCGTGACCGACGGCGGCGGCGACGCCCACGCCTGGACGGCCGCCGGCCTGCACGCCGTCGCCCGGCCGCCGAAGGTCACCGTCATCGACACCGTCGGCGCCGGCGACACATTCCAGGCCGCGCTGATCGCCCGGCTTTGCGCCCATCCCGGCGGGCCGAGGTCGGGCCTCGCGGCGCTTGACGCGCGCACATTGCAGGGCACCCTGGACTACGCGGCGCGCGCGGCGGCCATCACCTGTTCGCGGCGCGGCGCCGACCTACCACGCGCGGCGGAACTCGACCCGTGACGGACCTCGCCTCGCTACGGAACTCGCTGCATAAGGACGCTTGAATGGTCTCTTCCGTCATCCCCGTCCAACCGTTCGATCTCGTGATCTTCGGGGCCACGGGCGATCTCGCGCACCGCAAGATCCTGCCGAGCCTGTTTCGCCGGCTCGCCGTGCACCAGATACCCGACACCGCGCGCATCATCGGCGCCGCCCGGTCGAAGATGACCCGCGCCGAGTTCCGCAAGCAGACCGCGGCGGCGCTCGAAGAGTTCGTCGCCCCCGCGCTGCTGAAACCCGAGCTGGTCGAACAGTTCCTGAACACCATCGACTACGTCACCGTCGACGCCGCCGGCCATGACGGCTGGGCGACGCTCGCGAAAAAGCTCGGCGACAGGCCCGACCATATCCGCGCCTTCTACCTGTCGGTCGCCCCCGGCCTCTTTGGCGTCATCGCCGAGAAACTCGCCGCGGCCGGCATCGCCACGCCCTCCAGCCGGATCGTGGTCGAAAAGCCGCTGGGCAAGGACCTCGCCTCCGCCCGCGCCCTGAACGCCCAGCTCTCGCGGCATTTCGAAGAGGAGCAGATTTACCGGATCGACCATTACCTCGGCAAGGAAACGGTGCAGAACCTGATGGCGATCCGCTTCGCCAACGCGCTGTTCGAACCGCTGTGGAACGCCCGGTTCATCGACCACGTCCAGATCACCGTCGCGGAGAACATCGGCGTCGCCGGCCGCGGCGAGTACTATGACCAGTCCGGTGCCATGCGCGACATGGTTCAGAACCACATGATGCAGCTGCTCTGCCTGACCGCAATGGAGCCGCCCGCCCATTTCGATCCCAATTTCGTGCGCGACGAAAAGCTGAAGGTGATCCGCTCGCTCGATCCGCTGAAGCCGTCGGACACCGTGCGCGGCCAGTACCGCGCCAACGGCTCGGCGCTCAGCTATCTCGCCGACGTCAAGGACCCGGCCAGCCGCACCGAGAGCTTCGTCGCGATCCGCGCGCATATCTCGAACTGGCGCTGGTCCGGCACGCCGTTCTACATGCGCACCGGCAAGAAGCTCAGCGCGCGGCTGTCGGAGATCGCCGTGGTGTTCCGCGACCCGCCGCATTCGATCTTCCCCAAGGTCGAGGACCTGCGCGGCAACGCGCTGATCATCCGCCTGCAGCCCAACGAGGGCATCACCCT
>JBBRUZ010000140.1:0-9298 GCA_038247355.1 Rhodobacterales bacterium | reverse complement strand
CGAAGTTAGGCTCGGTTCCCCGAGCGCGCCATTCGACGATAGGTGTAGATCACCTGCGTGCCGGAGGGAAGCGCAGCGCGCAGCGACCAATCGACTGGCTCGGGAAAAGACCGGGGCGGACCGACAGCCCCGCCGCACACCGGGCGGACGGTCGGCGTCCCCGCGCGATCCTGCGCGCTACCCTTTGCGCCTGAAGGGCATCTTCCGGGTATGTCACGACGTTCACTGGGGCGATGGTGAAACCAGTATTTCACCGTGGCCTGCCTTGACTGGAGCGGTCTGGACAGCGACGGCGACGGAATGCTGAGCGACGCCGACGACGCGGTCAGCATCGCGGGCGAGGAGACCGTTCTCGACATCGACTGGTTGGCCGGCGGCGGCACGCTGAGACTGAACGACGTGACGGATCTTCTGGTCGAGGCCGATTTCGTCTTCGGCTGAGCCTCCGGGCTCGTCGCTACCTTGGCCGCCGCGGTTCCGCGGGCGGGCGGCCGCCGCCGGGACCGGCGAGCGCGTGCTGGTCGACGAGGTAGCGGTCAAACAGCGGCAGGCTCGCGCCGCCGAGCGCGCGCGAGATCGGGCCGAGGGCGCCGGCGCGCAGTTGCGGCGGATCGAGGCCGGAGAGGTCGAGCGCGCGAAGGGCCTCGCCGATCGCTTCGAGAAAGCGCGCCAGTACCGGGGGCGGAAAAGGGCCGTCGATGATCGCGGCTTCGAGGTCGATGATGGCGCTGGCCGACGCGATGGCCTGGGCGATCCCGCGCGCGGCCTCGGCCATCCACTCGTCGAGGAACGGCCCGAACGGTTTCCAGTCGGCGGTCGGGTCGTAGAGCGTGTCCGAGGGCAGGCCCGCCGCGCGCAGCCGGCGCTCCAGCACGACGAGTGAGGCGATGTCGATAAGCTGTCCTGTTCCGCCCTCGCCGTCGGGGGCGGGCATCGAGCCGACCGCGGCGGCGTTGCCGGTCCGGCCCGCGAACAGCCCGCCGTTCAGCACCAGCCCGCCGCCGATGAAGGCGCCGACGTGGAAATAGAGGAAATCGTGCAGGTCTGCGCCGCTCCCGAACGCGAGTTCGGCGCCGCAGGCCGCGGTGGCGTCGTTCTGGAGATAGACGGGCCAGGGCAGCAGCGCTGCAAGTTCGGCCCGGATGTCCGCGTGCCGCCAGGCCGCCATCTCGGCGGCCGGGGCGCCGAACTCCTCCGCCCAGTCCCAGAGCGCGAACGGCATGGCGAGCCCCAATCCCGCGATCCGGTCCGCGGCGGGCCCGAGCGCCGTCCGCGCCGCCTCGACACCCGCCAGGATGCGCGCGATCGTCGCCTGCGGCGTCGGATAGGCGTATCGCTCGGTCAGGCGATGCCGCACGGCGCCGGCGAAATCGACGATCACGACGTCGAGGCTGCGCCGTCCGATCTTGGCCCCGAGAAAGAACGCGCCCTCCGGGTCGAGCGCCATCGGCACCGACGGCTGACCGACCCGGCCACGGTTCGGCTCGCCGCGGATAAGCAGGTGGTCGGCCTCGAGCTTGCGCATGATCACCGACACCGTCTGCGCCGAAAGCCGCGTCAGCCGCGCGATCTCGGTCTTGGCGAGCGGCCCGCGCCGCCGCACCAGGCTCAGCACCAGCCGCTCGTTGTGCGCGCGCATCCCGGCCTGGTTCGTTCCGCGCTGCAGCAACGCGACATCGGCTTCGCCTTCGTTCCGATCCCCCTCGAACCGCATCCGCCCTTCCCTCGAAATCCCGGGACGATTTGTAGGGCCTGAAATTAAATCAGAGTGATTTAATTATTGACATCGACCCTGCGATGCGGTCTTGTCACATGAAGCCGATGGACCCACGGGAGGTCGGCGGGAAAAAACTCGGGAGGAGCTTAGCATGAATCAAACGACATTGAAGGCCGGACTCTTGGCTGCGGCGGCCATCGCGGCGCTGTCGGCCCAACCGGCGGCGGCGCAGGCGGTCTCGGCCTGCCTGATCACCAAGACCGACACCAACCCGTTCTTCGTCAAGATGAAGGAAGGCGCGCAGGCCAAGGCCGCCGAACTCGGGATCGAGCTGAAGTCCTACGCCGGCCGAATCGACGGCGACACCGAGAGCCAGGTCCAGGCGGTCGAGACCTGCATCGCCGACGGCGCCAAGGGCATCCTGATCGCCGCCTCCGACACCGTCGGCATCGTGCCCGTGATCCAGCAGGCGCGCGACGCGGGCCTGCTCGTCGTCGCGCTCGACACGCCGCTCGAACCGATCGACAGCGCCGACGCCACCTTCGCCACCGACAATTTCCTCGCGGGCGAGCTGATCGGCAAATGGGCGGCGGCGCAGCTCGGCGACGCGGCGGCCGACGCGCGCATCGCCTTTCTCAATCTCAACCCGTCCTCGCCCTCCGTCGACGTCCTGCGCAACCAGGGCTTCATGACCGGCTTCGGCATCGAAGTGAAGGACGTGAACGTCATCGGCGACGAGGACGATCCGCGCATCGTCGGCCATGACGTGACCAACGGCAACGAGGAGGGCGGACGCACGGCGATGGAAAACCTGCTCCAGCAGGACCCGACCATCAACGTCGTCCATACGATCAACGAACCGGCCGCCGCCGGCGCCTACGAGGCGCTCAAGGCCGTCGGCCGCGAGGGCGACGTGCTGATCGTGTCCGTAGACGGCGGCTGCCCGGGCATCCTCAACGTCAAGGACGGCGTGATCGGCGCAACCTCGCAACAGTATCCGCTGCTGATGGCCTCGCTCGGGATCGAGGCGATCGCCAAGTTTGCCGCCGACGGGACGCTGCCGGCGGTGACCGAAGGCAAGAACTTCACCGACACCGGCGTCGCCCTCGTCACCGACAAACCGGCGGAGGGCGTCGAGTCGATCGACACCGCCAAGGGAACCGAGCTCTGCTGGGGCTGACCGGGGCGTCGCCGCACTGAAATCGGCGGGGGCGGCGGTCGGTCGCCCCCGTGCCCAACAAGACCCGGAAAATCGGGACCACCATCAGGGGAGGATGACCATGGCGCAGGGCCCGACCCAGCCTGACCGGGAATTCGAAAACGTGCTGACCAAGAGCGCAACCGAGGTCGCCTCGTTCGACCGGCAAGAAAAGACGCTGCTCGGACGTCTCCAGCACATGCTGCACTCGAGCCCGGCGCTCGTGCCGCTGATCGTCCTGTTGATGTCGCTGGCGATCTTCGGCCTGCTGCTCGGGTCGCGGTTCTTCTCGCCGTTCTCGATGACGCTGATCCTCCAGCAGGTGGCCATCGTCGGTATCGTCGGCGCGGCCCAGAGCCTCGTGATCCTGACCGCCGGCATCGATCTGTCGGTCGGGGCGATCATGGTGCTTTCCTCGGTCGTGATGGGCCAGTTCACCTTCCGCTACGGCCTGCCGCCGTCTCTCGCCGTGCTGTGCGGGTTCGCGGTGGGGGCGGCGGTCGGCTTCATCAACGGCTTTCTCATTGCCCGGATCAAGCTTCCGCCGTTCATCGTCACGCTCGGCATGTGGCAGATCGTGCTTGCGACCAACTTCCTCTATTCGCGCAACGAGACGATCCGCAGCCAGGACCTCGAGGCCCAGGCGCCGCTGCTCCAAGTGTTCGGCACGCAGATCCGTTTCGGCGGCGCGGTGTTCACGCTCGGGGTGATCGTGATGGTCGTGCTGGTCCTCGTCCTCTCCTATGTGCTCAAGCACACGGCCTGGGGCCGCCACGTCTACGCGATCGGCGACGATCCGGAGGCCGCCCAGCTCGCCGGGATCGAGGTCGAGAAAACGCTGATCTCGGTCTATGTGCTCGGCGGGCTGATCTGCGCGCTGGCCGGATGGGTCCTGATCGGCCGTATCGGCTCGGTCTCGCCGACCGCGGGCCAGTTCGCCAACATCGAGAGCATCACCGCCGTCGTGATCGGCGGCATATCGCTGTTCGGCGGCCGCGGCTCGATCCTCGGGATGCTGTTCGGGGCGCTGATCGTCGGCGTCTTCGGGCTCGGGCTGCGGCTGATGGGCACCGATCCGCAATGGACCTACCTGCTCATCGGCGTCCTCATCATCGCCGCGGTCGCCGTGGACCAGTGGATCAGAAAGGTCGCAGGGTAGCACCATGCCGGACGCCATTCTCACCGCGCGTGGCCTCGTCAAGCGCTACGGTCGCGTCACCGCCCTCGACGACGCCCACTTCGACCTCTATCGGGGCGAGATCCTCGCGGTGATCGGCGACAACGGCGCCGGCAAGTCCACGATGATCAAGGCGATCTCCGGCGCCGTCACCCCCGACGAGGGCGAGATCCGGCTCGAGGGCCAGCCGATCCACTTCACGACGCCGATGCAGGCGCGCGCGGCCGGGATCGAGACGGTCTACCAGAACCTCGCGCTCTCGCCGGCGCTGTCGATCGCCGACAACATGTTCATGGGCCGCGAACTGCGCGTGCCGGGCTTCATGGGCCGGTATCTGCGCAAGCTCGACCGCAAGGCGATGGAGAAGTTCGCCCGCGACAAGCTGTCGGAACTCGGTCTGCTGACGATCCAGAACATCAACCAGGCGGTCGAGACGCTGTCGGGCGGTCAGCGCCAGGGCGTAGCGGTCGCCCGCGCCGCCGCGTTCGGCTCCAAGGTCGTCATCCTCGACGAGCCCACGGCGGCGCTCGGCGTCAAGGAAAGCCGCAAGGTGCTGGAGCTGATCCAGCAGGTGCGCGAGCGCGGCATGCCCGTGGTCCTGATCAGCCACAACATGCCGCATGTGTTCGAAGTGGCGGACCGCATCCACATCCACCGGCTGGGGCGCCGGCTCTGCGTGATCAACCCCAGGGACTACACGATGTCCGACGCGGTCGCCTTCATGACCGGTGCGAAGGAGCCGCCCGCCGCGGCCATGGCCGCGTGACGCCCGGGCTCGCGCCCCTCGCCCGCGACATCCTCGCACGGGCGCAGGGCGCGCGCCGCTACATCGTCGCGGTCGCCGGCGCCCCCGGCTCGGGAAAGTCGACGTTCGCGGGCGACCTGATCGCGGCGCTCGAGGCCGAGGCCCCGGGCGCTTCGGCGCTGATGCCGATGGACGGCTTTCATCTCGACAACGCGGTTCTCGACCAACGCGGGCTGCGCGCTCGCAAGGGCGCGCCCGAGACCTTCGACGTGGACGGCCTTGCCGTGGCGCTCGACCGCGTGCGCGCCGCCACGGGGCCGGTGGCGCTGCCGGTCTTTGACCGCGAGCTCGACCTCGCCCGCGCCGGGGCGCGCATCGTCGGCCCCGACCAGCCGGTGATCGTCCTCGAAGGGAACTACGTGCTCCTCCGCGATCCGCCGTGGTCCGACCTCGCGCCGCTCCTTGACCGGACGCTGTTCCTGCCGGTCGCCGAAGACGAACTCGCCCGTCGCCTGACCGCCCGTTGGCTCCATTACGGCCTTTCGCCGGGGGCCGCCGAGGCCCGCGCGCTCGATAACGACATCCCGAACGCACGCCTCGTCGCCGCCCGGTCGCGCGCCGCGGACGTGATCTGGCGCGGCTGAAACCGGGGCGCCCCGCCTCCGATGGAACGCGCGTCACCATATCCGCGCGTCGCCCTTGATTTCCTCGCCCGACCGAACGACTTTCCACAATATCGAATTCGGAGGAACCCGCGCATGGCCATCAGCACCGCGCTTCTCACAACGATCGACCCGCTCTGGACCACCATCCGCCAGGAGGCGGAATCCGTCGCGCGCGTCGAGCCGCTGATGGCGAGCCTCGTCCATGCCGGCGTGCTCCACCACGCCACGCTGGAAAAGGCGCTGAGTTACCGGATCGCCCAGAAACTTGCCTCGTCGGAGATGTCTGACCTGATCCTGCGCGAGATCGCCGACGCGGCCTACGCGAGCGACAAGTCGCTCGGCGCCGCCGCCCGCGCCGACCTGATCGCCGTCTTCGAGCGCGACCCGGCCTGCCACCGCTTCGTGCAACCGCTGCTGTTCTTCAAGGGGTTCCAGGCGCTCCAGAGCTACCGGATCGGCCACTGGCTCTGGCAGAACCAGCGCCGCGACATGGCCTATTTCATCCAGATGCGCACGTCGGAAGTCTACGGCGTCGATATCCACCCGAACGCCCGGATGGGGCAGGGGATCATGATCGACCACGCCCATTCCATCGTCATCGGCGAAACCGCGGTCGTCGGCGACAACGTGTCGATGCTGCATTCGGTGACGCTCGGCGGCACCGGCAAGCAGGACGGCGACCGCCACCCGAAGATCGGCAACGGCGTGCTGATCGGGGCGGGCGCCAAGGTGCTCGGCAACATCACCGTCGGCCGCTGCAGCCGCATCGCGGCGGGATCGGTCGTGCTCGAAGCGGTGCCGCCGTGCAAGACCGTCGCCGGCATCCCCGCGCGCATCGTCGGAGAGGCCGGCTGCGCCGAGCCCTCCAAGGCGATGGACCAGTTTTTTGCCGACGACTGACGGCAGAGTCGCTTCAGGTCGAAATCGGTCTCGTCAAGCGCGGCAATCGCTCGACCGCTTGAAGCAGCGAAATTGCGCCGCCGCACATCGCGGTCTCGCCGATCCAGGCGCGTGAATTGCCGGCGGCTTGTGCCCGACCGTGGGCGGCCAGACCGTGCGCCCCAAAAACTCGGCGCCCTCATCGCAGCCAAAATCAATGACTTGCCGATGTCGCACGCGCGGACGTCAGCCGCCCGCGTGTCGGCGCTGCGGTGAGGCGGCCGACCGTTTTTCCCGCCGGCCGCCTCACCTGTCCCGTCGTCAGGCCGGCGCGGCGCGTCGGGCCGGGTCAGGCGAGCATCCCCAGCGGCGACTCCAGATTGCCTTTGACGGCCGTCAGGAACGCCGCCCCCAGCGCCCCGTCGATGACCCGGTGATCGACCGACAGCGTCACCGACATCACCGTGGCGATGACGATCTCGCCGCCCTTGACCACCGGCTTCCGGATGCCCGCGCCGACCGCAAGGATCGAGGCGTGCGGCGGGTTGATGACCGCGTCGAAATTCTCGATCCCCATCATCCCGAGGTTCGAGATCGCGAAGCTGCCGCCCTGATATTCCTGCGGGCTGAGCTTGCGCGCCTTCGCCCGGGCCGCGAGATCCTTCATCTCCGCCGACAGCGCCGACAGGGTCTTCTTTTCCGCGTCGCGCAGCACCGGCGTGAACAGCCCGCCTTCGATCGCCACCGCCACCGCCACGTCGGAGGCTTTCAGCTTCAGCACCCGGTCCCCGGCCCAGACCGCGTTGCAGTCGGGAACGGCCTGCAACGCCAGCGCGCAGGCCTTGATGACGAAGTCGTTGACCGACAGCTTGACGCCGCGTCCTTCCAGCTCCTTGTTGAGCTGGCCGCGGAACGCCATCAGCGCGTCAAGCTCGATGTCGCGCCGCAGATAGAAGTGCGGGATCGTCGATTTCGCCTCGGTCAGCCGCGCGGCGATGATCTTGCGCATCCCGTCGAGCTTGACTTCCTCGAACGCGCGGTCGGCGTACATCTTCTTGACCGTCTCCGCGTCCGGCCCGGACGACGCCGCCGCCTTTGGAGCCGCCGCCTCGGCCGCGACGGGTGCGGCGACCGTCGGCGTGGCCGCTGTGTCTGGCGCCGTAAATCCCTCGACATCCGCCTTCACGATGCGTCCATGCGGCCCGGAGCCCTTGACGGCGCCGATGTCGATGCCCTTTTCCTTTGCAATCCGTCGGGCCAGCGGCGAGGCGAACACCCGCTCGCCGTCGGTATGGGAGACCGGCGGCGCCGCCGTTGGCTGGGCGGGAGAGGGGGCCTCGGACTTCGCCGGCGCCGGGGTCGCCGCCGCAGGCTCTGCGGCTTTTGCCGGCGCGGCCATGTCGGATGCGCTCTCGCCGTCCTCCAGCAGCACGGCGATGATGTCGTTGACCTTCACGCCCTCGGTGCCCTCGGGAACGACGATCTTTCCGATCACGCCCTCGTCGACCGCCTCGAACTCCATTGTGGCCTTGTCGGTCTCGATCTCGGCCATGACTGCCCCGGACGAGATCTTGTCGCCCTCCTTGACCAGCCATTTCGCGAGCGTGCCCTCCTCCATCGTGGGCGACAGCGCGGGCATCAGAATGTTGATGGGCATGGCGCGCTCCTCAGCGGTAAGTGACGGATTTGACCGCCGCGATCACTTCGGGGACTGTGACCAGCGCGAACTTCTCCAGGTTCGCCGCGTAAGGCATCGGCACGTCCTTGCCCGCGCAGTTGATGACCGGCGCGTCGAGGTAATCGAACGCCTCCTGCATCAGCACCGCCGAGATATGGTTGCCGATCGAGCCCACCGGGAAGCCCTCCTCGACCGTCACGCAGCGGTTGGTCCTTTTCACCGAGGCGACCACCGTGGCGGTATCCATCGGTCGCAATGAGCGAAGGTCGACGATCTCCGCCTCGATCCCGTCCTTCGCCAGTTCCTCGGCGGCTTTCAGCGCATAGCTCATGCCGATGCCGAAGCTGACGATGGTCACGTCGGTCCCCTTGCGCGCGATCCGCGCCTTGCCGATCGGGACGGTGAAATCCTCGAGCTGGGGCACGTCGAAGCTGCGGCCGTAGAGGATTTCGTTCTCGAGAAATATCACCGGGTTCGCGTCCCGGATCGCCGATTTCAGCAGGCCCTTCGCATCCGCCGCCGAATAGGGGATCACGACCTTCAGTCCGGGAATGTTCGCGTACATCGCCGAGAAATCGTGGCTGTGCTGGGCGGCCACGCGCGCCGCCGCGCCGTTCGGACCGCGGAACACGATCGGGCAGCCCATCTGGCCGCCCGACATGTAGAGCGTCTTCGCCGCCGAGTTGACGATCTGGTCGAGCGCCTGCAGCGCGAAGTTGAATGTCATGAACTCGACGATCGGCCGCAGACCGGCGAAGGCCGCGCCCACCGCAAGGCCGGTGAAGCCGTGCTCGGTGATCGGCGTGTCGATGACGCGTTTCGGGCCGAACGCGTCGAGCAATCCCTGGCTGATCTTGTAGGCGCCCTGGTATTCGCCGACTTCCTCGCCCATCAGGAACACGTTGGGGTCGCGCCGCATCTCCTCGGCCATCGCGTCGCGCAGCGCCTCGCGCACGGTCTGGGATTTGTAGGTCGTGCCGGCCGGAACCTCCGGTTCCGGTTCGGGTTCGGCCCGAGCGGCGGCGGGCTGGCTCGGCATCGCCGCGGCGGGCGCCTCCTTCGGCTCCGCAACCGTTTCGGCGGATTTCGCGGCTTTCGGCTCGGCGGCTTTCGGCTCTGCGGCCGACGCGTCCTCGCCCTCATCGAGCAGCACGGCGATCGGCGTGTTGACCTTCACACCTTCCGAGCCCTCGGGGATCAAGATCTTGCCGACCTTGCCCTCGTCGACCGCCTCGAACT
>JBBRUZ010000139.1:0-9425 GCA_038247355.1 Rhodobacterales bacterium | reverse complement strand
CGCCGGACGGGAAGTTCACCACGGTGGCCACACGAATGCCGGTGTTCGCCAGCGCGCGCTTGGCCTGCGCGACGAAGCGCGGCCAGATGCAGACGGCCGCGACCGAGCCCTGCGGCGTCTGGGCCCGGCGGCACAGCGCGTCGACCGCCGCAGCGTCGCAATCCGCGTCGAGGTTGGTCAGATCGAGGCAGACCAGCGCGCGGCGTGCGGTGCTGCGCAGATCGGTCGAGTCGGTCATGCGTGCGCCCTCGTCATGTGCTCCCGGGTGAAGGCGCCGGGCAGCAGCGCGCCGACGGTGGTGCGGGCGCGAACGCCGGCCAGGTCGGCGAGGATCACCGGCGTTCCGGGTGCGGCGAACTCCGCCAGTTTCTGGCGGCAGCCGCCGCAGGGCGTCACCGGCTCGGGACTGTCGGCGATCACCAGCACCTCGGCGACCTCGCGGCGCCCGGCGAGACACATCGCGGAGATGGCCCCGGCCTCGGCGCAGACGCCCTGCGGGTAGGCGACGTTCTCGACGTTGCAGCCGGCGTAGAGCGACCCGTCGGACGCGCGGATCGCCGCCCCGACCTTGAAGCCTGAATAAGGCGCATAGGCGTTGTCGCGTGCGGCGCGGGCGATCTCGTAGAGGTCCATTGGCTCGGCTCCGCTGTGGCGCTTTCCGGCGCGACTATGGTCCGGGGCCCGGCGCGTTGGCAAGGGCGGCGCTCGTTTCGCGGGACCGGACGCGTTTCAGGCCCGCTCGGCCGGCGAAACCGTGGCGGACGGGGCTTGCGGCCCGGTCGCGATGACGACCCCGGAGCCGACGATCATGGCGATCCCGATGAAATCGACCGGCGCCAGCGCCTCGCCCCACAGGATCCACGCCCAGAAGCTGATGGTCAGGATGAAGCTGTACTCGAAGACCGCGAGCGTGCCGGTCGGACCCGACTGATAGCCGCGAGCGATCATTCCGACGGCGATCAGCGCGCCGAGCGCCTGGACGAGAATCCAGAACGCGACGCCGGCCGTGACCGGGCGCCACCCGTCGGTCAGGAACGGCGCGGCGGCGCGCCAGGCGTCGGGTGGCGTGACGACGGCGAGAACGGCGAGGGCGGCGGCGGAGAGGGCGAGGCCCGCGAAGAACCCGCCGACCAGCGTCGCCACGCTTTCCTCGCCGCACCACTCGCGCGTGAGGATGTTCGAAAAGCCGTAAAGCGCGCCTGCGGCCAGAGGCATCAGCGCAAGGAGCGACAGGTTCTGCGGATCGGGCCGCAGCATGACGAGCACACCGGCAAAGCCGAGCGCCGCGGCGAACGCCGGACGGGGGGCGATGCGCCGCCCGAAAACCGCCGCCGAGATCAGCAGCACCCAGAGCGGCGCGGAGAACAGCGCCGCCGCGACCTGCGACACCGGCATCATCGGCAGCGCGCCGAAATAGAGCAGCATCGCCACCGTCTGCGCCGCCGATCGCGCCGCAACCGCGCGCAGGTTCTTCGGGCGCAGCGCCACGCCGAAAGCGAGCGCGCCGAGCGCCAGAATCGGCAGGGCCATTGCGCTGCGCAACAGATGGAACTGCCAGAGGCCGACGTCGTCGGAGACCAGCCGCACGAAATTGTCGGTGATCCCGAGCACCATCATGCCGCCAAGGATCAGGACCGCCCCGAACGCAGTCCGGTTTGCGCCGGGCATCCTCGCCTCCTCCGCCAGCGATCGGGCCGCATGCGGGACCGCGCCCGGAACCCGATAGACCGCACGTCCGGTTTTCCAAAGGGGAAATCGCGTCGGAGTTCGGGGCAAGCGCGCATCCCAGCGCCGGGAGAGCGTGGGTATCGTCGGACAGCCCAGTCCTCCGGAGGCGGCGCGCCCGGCGGGGCCGTGCGCTTGCCGGATGACACGCCGCCGCGCGCGCGCTAGGGATCGGCGAGAATCGCCCCCCCGGAGACCCCGCATCGCCATGACCGCGCTGGAGAAATACATCCGTCTCGAGGCGCTCGGGCAATGGCGCGAGGCGCAGGGGGCGCCGGCGCGCGAAGTGGTCGTGCGCTTCGGCGACACGACGTTGTTGCTCACCGACACTGCGGACCGCCCGCTCGGGCATTGGGCGCTCGCGGGCGTCCAGGCGATCCGGACCGACGGCCCCTTCACCGTCTACGCGATGAGCCCCGAGGGCGCGGAAAGCCTCGCGATCCGGGACCGCGACATGACCGACGCGATCGCGGCCGTCACCCGCGCGCATCTGCATCGCGACGCCCCCGTGCTGCGAACGCGGAAAAACTGGTTGCCGGCGCTGGCCGCGGCGGCGTTGCTGGCGCTCGTCGCCGCGCTGTTCCCGGCGCTGATCGAAGGTCAGGCGGCGCGCATGGCGCCCCCGGACGCGCTGGAGGTGTTCGGAGACGAGATGCTGCTCCAGATCATGGCGACGCGCGGTCCGCTCTGCGCCGATCCTGCCGGGCGACGGGCGCTCGCCGCGCTGGCGAACCGGATCGCGCCGGGCGACGCGCCGAGGCTCCGCGCGCTCGACCTCGGACCGGCGCCGGTCGCGCTGCTTCCGGGACGCACCGTGCTGATCGGACGCGCCGCACTGTCGCGCGCCGAAGATCCGGCGGAGATCGCCGGATGGATCGCGCTCGCGCTCGCCCGCGAGCACATGGCGCCGGGGCCGCAACGGCTGATGCACGCGGTCGGACCCTGGACCAGCCTGCGCTACGTGCTGACCGGTCGGCTCGGCGACCAGGCGCTGGCTCGGGCGACGCGGGCCGCGTTCGACCCGGCGCTCCCCGGCGAGATCGATGCGGCCATCGAACGGCTGCGCGGCGCCGGCGTCGCAACGGCGCCTTTCGCCGACGGGTTGCGCCGGTTCGGCATCGACGCGCACGCGGCGCCGACCGAGGGCGCGGCGGCGCTGTCGGATCAGGAGTGGGTGGCGCTGCAGGGTCTTTGCGACTGAGCCCCCGCGTCGCCCGCGCGACGCACCCTTGAACGCCTGGCGCCCAGAGGATACCTCAGGAGCCGTCGCAGGGGGAAAAGCGAATGCCAGACCGCAAGACCTTGCTGCTGACCGGCGCCAGTCGCGGGATCGGACATGCGACCGTCAAGCGCTTTTCCTCCGCGGGATGGCGGGTCATCACCTGCTCGCGCCACGCCTTTCCGGAGGATTGCCCGTGGGAGGCGGGTCCCGACGATCACATCCGGGTCGATCTCTCCGACCCCAAGAACACCATCGAAGCGGTGGCGGAGATCAAGCGCCGGCTCTCGACCGGCCGCCTCGAGGCGCTGGTGAACAATGCAGGGATCTCGCCCAAGGACGAGGAAGGCGGGCGGCAATCGACGCTAACCACCGATCTGCGAACCTGGGGGCGGGTGTTTCACGTCAATTTCTTCGCGAGCGTCATCCTCGCGCGCGGGCTCATCGACGAGCTGGCCGCGGCGAAGGGAACAATCGTCAACGTCACCTCCATCGCCGGGGCGCGGGTGCATCCGTTCGCCGGACCCGCCTACGCCACGTCGAAGGCGGCGCTGGCGGCGCTGACCCGCGAGATGGCCCACGATCTCGGACCGATGGGCGTGCGGGTGAACGCGATCGCGCCGGGCGAGATCGACACCGACATCCTCAGCCCTGGCACCGAGGAGCTGGTCAGCGCGATCCCCCTGCGCCGCCTCGGCAAGCCTGACGAGGTGGCCCGGACGATCTATTTCCTCTGTTCGGCCGAGAGTTCCTATATTTCGGGCGTCGAGATCGAGATAAACGGCGGCCAGCACGTCTGACGGGGCAAAAAAGCGCGCATCGCGAGGGATGCGCAATTCCCGGTTGCAGGCGAGCGGTTTTGCCTGGTCGCGACCGTTCCTTGCTTGCTTTGGGCAGAAATAAGAAGGATTATCGTTAACAGGGCCATCCAGAGGGTCGTGTCGCTTGTGATTGAAGCCGCCGGACGCGCCGCCACTTTCGAGGCGCGTCCCAAGAAAAGTAACGGCGAAGTTAGTAAAATGATGGTTCGTGGTCGAGTAAAATGGTTCGACACTACGAAGGGCTACGGCTTCGTGGTGGCCGATGACGGCGAAGGCGATATCCTGCTGCACGGTAACGTGTTGCGGGTGTTCGGGTTTTCGTCCGTTGCGGAAGGGGCCGAGATCGTGCTCAACGTCCAGCAGACCGAGCGCGGCCGTCAGGCGACCGAGGTCGTCGAGGTGGTTCCGTCGGCGGGTCCGCCCGACATGGTGGCGGCGTTGTTCGATCCGGCGAACGGTCAGGCCGCCGGCCCGCTCGAGCCGGCCCGCGTGAAATGGTTCGACCGGATCAAGGGATTTGGTTTCGTCAACGTCTACGGCAAGGCTGATGACGTGTTCCTGCACATGGAGACGCTGCGGCAGTTCGGTTACGGCGAGGTCGTCGCCGGCGACGTGCTTGCCGTCCGGGTGACCGCCGGCCCGCGCGGCCCGATGGTCTACGAAGTCCGCAGCTGGGACTATGTTGCGCGAATCGGCGCCGAAGATGCGTCGTGACCGGCTGAAAAACCAGCCGCGGGACTGGTCGCGGCGCTGGCCCCGCGATATGCGCCGACTGCTGGCCGCGACCCTCGCCGGGGCGGTCTTCGCGGGCGCCGCATGGGCCGAATGTGCGCCGGGCGTCGTCGATCTGCGGCTCGGCGCCTCGCAGGTCCGCTTTGCCGTAGAGGTGGCTGACACCGACGCCGACCGCGCGCAGGGCTTGATGAACCGCGCGAGCCTGCCCCGGTTCGGCGGCATGCTCTTCGTCTACGACCGGCCCCAACCGGTGGCGTTCTGGATGAAGAACACGCTGATCCCGCTCGACATGCTGTTTTTCGATGCGGCCGCCGTTCTCGCGAGCGTCCACGAGAACGCCGTTCCAGGCGATTTGACGGCCATCCCCGGCAAGGGCGACGTGCTCTACGTGCTCGAGATCAACGGCGGCGCCGCGCGCGAGCTGGGCCTCGCCCCCGGCGCCGAACTGCGGCATCCGGCGGTTGATCCCGATCTGGCCGCCTGGAGCTGCGCCGACTGAACCCCGGCGCGAACCCACGCCGTGGCCGCCCCGGCCGCAAGCCGCTCGGTTTCGTGGTGCGGACACCCGGGATCGAACCGGGACTCCCGAGGGAAGGGGTTTTTAAGACCCCAGCGTCTACCACTTTCGCCATGCCCGCGCGCCCTCAGCCATAGCCGCGCCGCCGGCCCAAGGAAAGGGACACTCCGGCCCCCGACGCCGTCACGCCCGCGACCGTCGGCGCAGGACGCCCGGCAGCCAGCGTCGAAAGCCGCCCGCCGCGGTCTCGGTCGCGTCGAGCGCGTCAAACAGCGTGTCGTCCGGTTCGACCTGCAACAGCTCGTCGAGCTGCAGCCCGACGCTGGCGATCCGTCCCGATTCGATGCGGCGCACGACCAGCCTGCCGCCGACGACCGAGACCGCCGCGTCGAGCGCGGGCCTGACTTCGAGCCGGGCCGCCACCCAGTCGGCGATGGTCCGGTCAGGCTCGACAGGACCGAAATCGAGCTCGTAGAACGCGGCGACGTCGACGACCGTAGTTTCGCCCCGGATCGGCAGCTCGCCGAACAGCAGGCCGAGCCGGCGCGCGACGTCCGGGCTTTCGCGAAACAGGCTGTCGAGCCGGGCGAGCCGCTCGCGCGGCAACAGGAAATACGCGTAGTCGCCCGCCTGTACATGCCCCGCCGCAGCGGCGCCGATGATATGGCCCTTGCGCACCACCATCAGCAGCCGCGCGAAGGGCGGCGGTCGCGACAGGCCGAGGATCACGCTGTCGGCGGTGACGGGATAGCCGGCGATCTCCTGTTCGGTCTGGCCGGGAATGTCGATCTCGACCCGGCTGGTGTTCGGCGGCGCGTTGCGCAGCGCAAGCCCCAGCCGCCGCGCGGAGGTGGTGAGCGTCGATCCCTGGATCAGCAGCGACAGCAGCACCACGAAGAAGGCGATGTTGAAAAAGACGTCGGCGTTCGGCACGCCCGCCAGCGTCGGGATCGCCGCGAGAAAGATCGACACCGCGCCGCGCAGCCCGACCCACGAGATGAACAGCTTCTCGCGGGCCGTGTACCCGAACGGGCTGAGGCAGAGCCAGACCGCGAGCGGCCGCGCCACGAGCGTCAGCGCCAGCGTCACCAGCAATCCCGGCGCCGCGTAGTTCCACAGCATCGACGGCGTGACGAGCAGGCCCAGCACCAGGAACATCACGATCTGGCACAGCCATGTCATCGCGTCGTGAAATCCGACGATGGACGGATAGGCGCGGGTCGGACGGTTCGCCACGACCAGCCCCGCGATATAGACCGCAAGCAGGCCGCTGCCGTGGGCCAGCGCCGTCGCCGCGTAGATCAGGATCGCGCCCGCCACCGCGAGCAGCGGGTGCAGGCCGCCGGGCATCTTGACGCGGTTCAGCACCGCCACGAGGCCGAGACCGCCCCCGAGGCCCGCCGCGGCGCCGATGCCGCCTTCCATGCCGAGCGCCAGCGCAAGCCGCCAGTCGGGGACGCCACCCCCCGCAAGGATGAATTCGGTCAGCGCGATGACGAGAAAGACCGCGAACGGGTCGTTAGTGCCGCTCTCGATCTCGAGCGTCGAGCCGACGCGGCTCTGCAGCCGCAGGCCGCCGGTGCGCAGCAGAAAGAACACCGCCGCCGCGTCGGTCGAGGCGATGATCGACCCGAGCAGCAGCGCCTCGAGCGGCGTGAGGTCGAGCACGGCCCAAGCCGCGGCGCCGGCGGCGGCGGCGGTGATCGTCACCCCGATCGTCGCGAGCAGCAGCGACGGCGCCATCACGCCGCGAAACACCGAAAGCCGCGTGCGCAGCCCGCCGTCGAACAGGATCACCGCCAGCGCCACCGAGCCGACCAGATAGGTGACGGCGTAGTTGTCGAAATCGATCCCGCCCGGACCGTCCTCGCCGGCGAACATTCCGACCACGAGAAACACGAGGAGCAGCGGTGCGCCGAACCGCGTCGCGATCAGGCTCGAAAAGATGCCGATAACCACCATCAGCGCGCCGCCGAGGATCAGCGAATTGACGAAATCGACATCGGCCATCGCGTCGTGATCTCCCGGCGCGCTTCGAACATCCGGGATCGCGCCACGATCAGCTATGGCTCCCCGATCACTATCGCGACCGGACCTTCGCGACGCAAGCACTCCGAGGAGTTGCTCAGACCGCTGATGTCTCAACCTCTACGAGCATCGCCGCCAACCCGGCCTCGGCAGCGGCGAGCGCCTCCGGATGCGCGGATCGCAGCACAAGGTTGGCGCCGTATCGCCCGTCCCGGTTGAACGGATAGCAGCCGATCGCCACCGCCGGATGCGCCGCCGCCAGCGCGCCGAGCGGTCCGGCCAGCACCCCTTCCGGCAGCATCGCGCGCACGCTCGCGCTCAACAGCGGCTTGCCCCCGACCAGCCGCGGCACGAGCCCCGCGACCATCGCATGGAACACGGCGGGCACGCCGGCCATCACATGGACGTTGCCGAGCGTGAAACCCGGCGCCTTCGAGACCGGGTTGTCGATCAGGAGCGCGCCATCGGGAACGCGCGCCATGCGCAGGCGGGCCGGGTTGAGGTCGCGCTCCGGGTTCGCGTAGTTGGTGGCGAGGATCGCGCGGGCGTCCTCGCGCACGTCGATGCCCACCCCGAACGCCGCGGCGATGGCGTCCGCGGTGATGTCGTCATGCGTCGGCCCGATCCCGCCCGACGTGAAGACATGGTCGTAGCGCGACCGCAGCGCATCGACCGCCGCGATGATCTCGGAGGCGACGTCCGCGACGACCCGCGTCTCGCGCAGGTCGATCCCGGCCGCGGCCAGCGCGCGCGCCAGATGCGGCATGTTGGCGTCCTCGGTGCGACCCGACAGGATCTCGTCCCCGATGGTCAGCATGGCGGCGGTGGGATTGGGCATGCGCGGCTTTTCCTCGGTGGATGGCCGTGGCAGGGTCGGGCGATGGAATTCGCTCGTCCCCTGCTGCGCGGCGTGTTGCTGCGCCGGTATAAACGATTCCTTGCCGACGTCATGCTCGACGACGGCCGCGCGGTCACCGCCCATTGCGCCAACCCCGGCGCGATGCTCGGCCTGAGCTCGCCCGGCCTGCCGGTCTGGATCGAGCCGAACGACGACCCGCGCCGCAGCCTGCGCTTCGCCTGGCGCCTGGCGGAGTTGCCGGGCGGCGGCTGGGCCGGGATCGACACCGGCGTTCCGAACCGGATCGTCGCCGAAGCGCTGCACGCCGGGGCCGTGCCCGCACTGGCCGGATACGACACGTTCCGCGCCGAAGTCGCTTACGGCCGCAACAGCCGGATCGATTTCCTCGCGACCGGTCCGGGCCTCGAACCCGCCTATGTCGAGGTGAAGAACGTGCATCTGCGGCGCGAAGACGACTGGGCCGAATTTCCCGACTGCGTGACGGCGCGCGGCGCCAAGCATCTGGCCGAACTTGGCCACATGGTCGCGGCGGGCCGACGATCCGTGATGCTCTATGTCGTCCAGCGCACCGATTGCGGGCGGATGCGGCTCGCGCCGGACATCGACCCGGCTTACGCGCGCGCTTTCGCTGCCGCGACCGCGGCGGGGGTCGAGGCGGTCGCGCATGTCGCGCATCTGTCGCCGGCCGCGGTCACGCTCGGGGGTCCGATCCCACTGGCGCCGCCGCCGACCGCAGCAGGCGAGGCGTTTGCATCCGTAGGTCATTGGGCCTAAATGCAGCCGACAAAGCCCCACGGGAGCCCGCCGACTTGGAAGGTCCGCCGCCAGGCCGTCTGAACAAGGACGGCATCAAGATCCACGAGGCCGACGATTTCGCCGGCATGCGCGCGGCCGGACGGCTGGTCGCGGCCCTGCTCGACGGCGTGGCGCCGCATGTCGCGCCCGGCGTCTCGACCGCAGACATCGACGCGCTGATCCACGCCCGGATTCTGGCGGCCGGCGCGCAATCGGCGACCATCGGCTACAAGGGATATCGCCACGCCAGCTGCATCTCGATCAACCATGTGGTCTGTCACGGGATTCCGTCGACGCGGCGCCTGAAGGACGGCGATATCCTCAACATCGACGTCACGGTGATCCTCGACGGCTGGTACGGCGATTCGAGCCGGATGTATGTGGCCGGCGCCCCGAGCCGCAAGGCCGAGCGGCTGATCCACATCACCCACGACAGCCTGATGCAGGGCATCGCCCAGGTTCGCCCCGGCAACACCTTCGGCGACATCGGCGCCGCGATCCAGCGCTTCGCCGAGGCGCACCGCTGCTCGGTCGTGCGCGACTTCTGCGGTCACGGGCTCGGCCGGGTGTTCCACGCCGCGCCCAACGTGCTGCATTACGGGCGCTGGGGCGCAGGTCCGGTGCTCGAGCCGGGGATGTTCTTCACGATCGAGCCGATGATCAACCTCGGCAAGCCGTGGGCAAAGGTTTTGGGCGACGGCTGGACGGCGGTGACGCGCGATAAGT
>JBBRUZ010000138.1:0-9520 GCA_038247355.1 Rhodobacterales bacterium | reverse complement strand
CACGCAATCGTCATCGAAAAAGACGTGGTCCTCGTAGAACGCGCAGGCGTCCCGGGTAACCGGATCGAGCAACCGGCCGACCGCGGACCACGCCCTGCCGTAGATCGAATGCAGATGCGCCGCCGCCACGACGTCAGGCCGGGCCTCGTGGATCTGGTAGTGGATCGCGAAGGCGGAGACGTTGACAGGCCTGGCGCCTTCGACCACGTCGCCCCGCGCATCGACGCGGATCAGGTCGGACACCCGGATCAGGCCGAGGTTCATTCCGAACGGGTTGACCCAGAACGTGTCGGTGAACTCCGGGTCGCGGGCGGTGACATGACCCGAGACGCCTTCGCTGAACCCCAGCGCCGACAGAATCCGAAACCCGCCTGCCAGCCGCTCCTTGCGGTGCCGGCGCTCCGCTTCCGCGCTTTCGAAGGCCGGCTGGGCGCGGACGATCGGAGCCTTTGGGCATACCGTCAAGCTGAACCCGTTTGCCCATTTGAAGTTGCTCGTGAAGCGGCAGAAGGACGATGCTGCGGACTCCGAAGCGATCGCCGAACAACTGAAACCGGCCAACGACGGCGTGCTTTGGTGCAGCGCGGCACCAAATTCCTCGACCGGAGCAGAGCCGGACTTGCCGATCGTTCTCGGCAATACCCTGAATTCTGGATATACAGTTGATTTTACGAAATAAAAGGCGATCGCATTTCCAATGCAAGCGGTATCCGACTTTTACACCAAATGGGCAGCAGTTATCGCAAGCACCTGTTATCATTGACTGATACACACAGTTTACATTCTCGCGCGATAGATAAATGTTGCAGCTGTTCGGTCAGCGTGAGTGACGACACCGAAAACGTGAACACGACCAGGGGCCGGCGGAAACGCCGGCCCTTTCTGATGCGGATTTTCTGAAACGGTTGTGAGGATTTAAAGGTGCAACTGGCGGACGACCGGGCACGCGGGTTGTGCCAATTCCGGTGAGTTCTCTCAGATTGATATTTGGTGGCACGCTTCAGGCCAACCACTTCGGGTAGTCGGACACCAACAGATGCAGCGGCGGCTCGTCCTCGTCGATCTCCGGGAATCGGCCGATGGGGGCAGCGAAGATGTTGTCGGTCAGGTCGTTGTTGACCGTCGAGACTTCGCCGATTAGCACGTCGCCGCCCTCTCCCCAGAAAGCATGCCAGTTGCCCGGCATCAGCGTCACGCTCTCGCCGGGCGACAAGTGCAACACTTCGCCCGGTCCCTGTTTGCGCTGGACCCCGTCGGTCGCGACGACAACCTCGGTCCGCTTGCAGATCGCGCCCGCCGCATCGGAATTGTAGAGCTTCAGCGCCAGTGTGGCGCCGCCGCGATTGATGATGTCCTCGGCCTTGACCACGTGCCGGTGCATCGGGGACACCTGATCGTGGCGCGAGATCATGATCTTCTCGGCGTAGCACATGCCGCCGCCGCGCCTCAGGTCCTCCTCGGAGCCGTTGCGGACGGTGAACAGGAACAGCCCCATCTCGGCGAAGCGGCCTTCGCCGTAGTCGGTGATGTCCCAGCCCAGCCGCGCGTTCACGATCCCGCCGATCTGCGCGCGCCGCGTCGTCATCTCCTCGGGCGTCCAGTAGGCGAAGGGCGGCAACACGAAGCCGAACGACCGGATGAAATCATCCGCGGCCCGGATGATGTCGTTGACGTCGGCTCGGTGCATGGCGGGTCTCCTTACGCTCGTTTTCGCCATAGCATGCGGCGTGCGCGCGGCGCCACAACGAACGGGGCCACCGACGCGCCCCTTCGGTCGTCGGGCGCTCGTGCCATCGGGAGACCACCTATGCGCGCGGATCAAATCCAGAAAGGCCGGGATTCGGCGAAGGCGCTCCACTTCCTGAAGAGCGCCGGTCGGTCCACGGCGATCTTCATCGCCAACGTTCCCAGCACCCATCCCACGCCCCGTTGTGCGCCCGGATCCGCGCTGCCCGGCGCATCGGGACCGGCGAGCGCCTCCGCAGCCATCGCGGCGTCGTTCAGACTGCCGAAGGCGGACTGCATGTCCTTGAGCGCCCGCAGATACGCGGCGACCCGCTTGCCGGGAAAGATCGGATCGAACACGTCCACCGTGTAGCGCAATTTCTTCAGTTCCTTGCGCAGCTCGTGAAGCGCCTCGATGTCCAGCTTCTCGATCTTGCGTCCTTGCTTCATCACCTTCGCGTGGCGCTTTTCCAGCAGCTCCGCGGCGACCGATGCGACCGGCGCCGCCAATCGCGCCGTCTGGGAATAATCCGACGGCGCCAACCAGCCCCGCGCCTCGATCAACTCCATCAGGTCGAACAGGAACCCAGTGCTTTCCGACCCGGCGAGTTCGGCGCGCACGTCGGCCCGCACCTGCGACCGACGCGTCTCGAGCGCGGCCGTCACCGCCGTAGCGGCTGGCGCGTCGAGCCCGAGGGCCGCCGCCTGCGCGACCACCTCGTCGATCAGCACGTCGATGTCGCGCAAGTCGCCGACGACCTGCCCCAGCCGCCGCGCCGCCTGCGACGCGTGCAGCAGCGCGTCGCCGCCGAGGCTGGCGGCGAACACCGCGAGCGCGGTCCGAAGCCTTCGCAGGCCGACGCGAAGCTGGTGGGGTCCCTCGATGGCGTCGGACCGCGCCACGACCACCATGTTCTCCGCGATCTGGGCGAAACAGTCGCGAAACACGTCGCGCGCGACGGTCTCGATCGTCGTCTCCCCGCCATACTCGAGCGCGCCGGCGTTGCGCGCCTTCGGCGCCGCGTCGATCCCCTCGCCGCGCGCCAGACGGTAGCCGAGCGCCGCCTTGTTCGCGGTTGAAAAGCGCACCGGCCCGCACGGAAACAGCCGCCGCGCCAGCGCGAAGACCGCCGCGACGTCGCCGTCCACCAACTCGATCTCCGCCTCCAGGATCGGCGTCCGCGCGTCGCCCGCCACGACCTCGCCCGTGTCGAGCGCGAGTTCGACGACCCCCGCGTCGAGCCGCAGACGCTCGGTGACGCGCTGCACCCGCGTCTCGAAGACCGGGGCCAGCGGCGCCACGCCAACGGCAGCCGCGATGGCGGCGAGGACGCCGGTCGGGTCCGGACCGTCGAGCGCCAGTCGCCCGCCCGGGGCCGGCGCCTCGACCTCGCGGTGCGAAAAAAAGCCGGCCCCCCCGGCCGTGCGCCCGCTCTTGATCGTCTGCACCCAGCGCCTTCCGATCTTGCGCAACCGGAGCGAAATCCCGGCCTTCGCCAGCGCGTGGCCGACGGTGTCCACGTAGATCGACACCAGGCGCTCGGTCCGCCGGGGTCCAATCCGCAGCGACGCCAAATCGGGATGCCGCCGCAGCCGCGCCATGCCGGGCGCATCGAGGGCGATCTTCAGCTCGGTTTCGATCATCGGCGGAGCCCGGTCACTTTCTCTCAAGGCGCGTGGCGAATTTTTGTCGGACGGCGGGAATTCATGGTAACGTCATCCTCAGATCGTCGAGTTGCGTAACGTTCGCCTGGTTCACGGACCCCAATGGCTTCAGGATCGCCCGTCCCATTTTCGAATTCGCGCCAAGCCGCCGTTTCCAATCATTTTCCGACTCCGTTTCCGCCTTTGCATGGAATGTTTAGGTTTGCCCCATAGGATGGGTAAGAACAAGGTCCCCGCGGGACGCCGGAACGTGAGGTGACAATGGCCAGACCTGCACCGAATGTGTCGCAACCGGACGAGGCGGCCCCGGCCGCATCGTTCCAGTCGATCCGGACCGGTCGGCCATGAACAACGCCGCGCTCGCCGTCGCCTCCGACTTCGTGAAGTCCGGCATCGAGAAGGCCGGCATCCCCCTCACCCAGACGCTGGAAGCCTATCTGTCGATCACGTTCGCGCGGTTCATCGGCAAGGAAATCCGCGTCGATATGCTGACCGTGCGCATCACCCGGGCGTTCGACGCCAACGCGCCGGCGGAGGGATTGCGCGCGCTTGCGGACGAATGCCTGATCGCCTGTGCGTTCTTCGAGGCGCGGCTGCGCCGCAACGGCGCAATCCGGCACTACGTGGCGCTCGGCCAGATGACGTACGACGCGGCCAGCTTGACCGAGCAGGCGTACGGCTTCGTCCACATGCGCGACGTAATCGCCACCGCGGCCGGGCAGAACGATCCCGAGGACCACCGCGTGCTGCTCGACCAGGCGCGCGCTGGCAGCATCAAGGCGAAATCGGCGCTGTCGGAGGGCAACGTCGTGCTCGGGCCCTGGTCCCGTCCGAAGCCTGGACTTCTCTGGAGTTGATCGATCAGCCGTCGCGCCGCGGTTCGTTTCCGGAGCGCTGTGACCCGTCGCAACGTCGCGCCTGAGCGCTGTCCATTCGTCCGAACGACGTCATGATGCTGACGAGGACGCTCGCGGTCCAGCCGAATGTGAACAGGCCGGACATGGCGATGATCGGTCCGATCAGTCGCCAACGCTCGGGAAGCTCGACGCGGCCGGCGCCGAGCGTGGTGTAGCTCTCCAGCACGCAGAAATACGCGTCCCGGAGGTTCGGGATGACGTCGGAAAGATGCAGCGGCCACGCCCAGAGCAGCGTTTCGAACAGGTGAAGCGCCGTCAGCGAAAATATGACCAGGCCAAGCAGCAATTCGCTGCGCCAATGTGCGGTCTGGGGCCCGATCCGCACCCAGGCGCGGCTGAACCGGCGGTTGATGACCCTTATCCCAGCGCCGTGGATGAAAATCACCACCACGAGCCCGAAGGCCCCGACGCCAAGCTCGAGCAGCGGATTCGGGTTCAACAGGCCGTCCACCGGATCCCCTTGTTCGTGCGCAGAGCTGGCGAATAGTGGCCGCGCCGGGCGGGACTGTCAACGCGGGCCGGCGGCGCGATCACGTCGCGAGATCGAGCCAGCGACCGAACGCGAGTTGCGTCTCCCACCCCTCCGGACGGCCGGTCAGGGCGGCGGCCGCGCGTGCGACGCCGGAATGCGCGACCCAAAGCGTCGGGGGCCGGCGAGCCGCTGCATCGGCGAGCGCCGCCGCGACGCGCGCTTCCAGCATCGCCACGCTCTCGCCGCCGTGTGGGCGGGCATGGTGGAAGTCCGCCGCCCAGGCGTCGAGTTCGGCGCGCGGGACATCGCTCCAGGCGAGGCCCTCCCAGGCGCCGAAATCCATTTCCATCAACCGCGGGTCCTCGACCAGCGACAGTTCGCGTGCCGCGGCGAGGCGTTCGGCGAGCTTTCGGCAGCGGCCGAGCGGACTGGTCGTGATCGCCGAGACCGGGGGCAGATCGCGCAGGATCGTCGCCAGCGCCGCCTCGAAACCGTCGTCGAGGTCGAGATCTGTGCGACCGTAACACATCCCGTCGCGATGGATGGGACGTGTATGGCGAAGCACGATCACAGGCACGCCAGCACGCCGAGATAGAGGCAGGTCTCGCTCGTCTGCTGCACCGCGCCGAGGCAATCGCCTGTGTATCCGCCCAGGCGTCGCTCGAAGGCGAGGCGCATTACGCCATGGCCGAGGATCAGACCGCCGATCCCGCCCGCCACCGCCGCGAATGGCAGAACCCAGGCCGTCGCCGCTACGGCGAGCGCGCCGGTCGCGAGCGCAACAGCGAGGCCGCCCGAACAGACGCCCGCGGCGACGGGCTTGCCCGTCCCCTCGTCGCGGACGTAATTGCTGGTGGCGATCACGAGCACCGCCGATGCGCGGCTCGCGGCGTGGCCCGCGATCAGCACGATCGGCGTCGTGTCTGGCGGTAGGGCGGCGAGGCTCAGGATCTTGGCGCCGAGGATCAGACCGAGGCCGGCGGCGCCCCAGGTTCCGAGGCGGCTGTCGCGCATGATCTCGAGTGCGCGCTCGCGGCTCGCGCGGGCGCCGAGGCCGTCGCACGTGTCAGCGAAGCCGTCCTCGTGCAGCGCGCCGGTGAGAAGCAGCGTCGCCACGGTGCTCAGAAGCGCCGCGAGCGCCGGCGGAAAGACCGACGCGGCGAACCAGAAGACCGCCGCGGCAAAAGTGCCGATCAAGGCGCCGACGGCGGGGAGCCAGCGCGGTGTGGAGGCCATGCGCGCAGGCGAATAGGCGGGACCGATCGGCAAAGGCAGGCGGGTGAGGAACTGGACTGCGAGGAGGAAAATCGCCCCTTCGTCGGCGAGCCGCCGCGTCACGCGCGACTGACTCCGGCGCTCTCGAAGCTCGCCATGTCCCGCAGCATGGCCGCGGCGGCGCGGGCCAGCGGCCAGGCGAGCAGTGCGCCCGTGCCCTCGCCGAGGCGCATGTCGAGGGAGAGCAGGGGGCGCACCTCCATTCGATCGAGCAGGGGGCGGTGGCCGGCCTCGTGCGAGACATGGGCGAAGACGAGGGCGGGAGGGATGCCGGGCGCGAGGCGGATAGCGACGAGGGCGGCGACCGTGGCGATGAAGCCGTCGACACGAACGAGCTTGCCGGCCTCGGCGGCGCCGATCATCGCTCCCGCCATCATCGCGATCTCGAAGCCGCCGTATTCCGCGAGAACCGCCTCCGGCGAAAGCGTCGTGGCGGTGCGGGCGGCGGCGCGAGTCAGCACGTCGATCTTCCGGCGCAGCCCCGCGTCGTCGAGACCGGTTCCGCGACCCGTCAGGATCGCCAGCGGCAGCCCGGTCAGCTTGTGGGCGACGGCGGCGGCGGCCGCGGTGTTGGCGATGCCCATTTCACCGAACGCGGCGGCGTCCATGGGTGTTTCGCCGCCCAGCGCGCGGCCTTCGGCCAACGCGGCGTCGCACTGGGCGCAGGTCATGGCGGGACCGTCGAGAAAGCTCGCGGTCCCCGGAGCGATGCGGCGGGAAAGCAGCTCCGCGTCGGGCAGCGGATCGCCGGCGACGCCCGCGTCGACCACGCGAACGGTCACGCCGAGCGTCGCCGCAAAGACGGTCGAAGCGGCGCCGCCAGCGAGAAAATTGCGGACCATCTCGCGCGTTACGGCTTGCGGATACGCCGAGACGCCCGCCGCTGCGATCCCGTGATCGGCGGCGAAGATCGTCAGCGCGCAAGTGTCCATCCGGGGCGCCAGGCTGCGCTGAAGGCGCGCGATCTGGGCAGCGAGGTCCTCGATCCGGCCGAGCGAGCCGACAGGCTTGGTCTTGCCGTCGATCTTTGCCCGCAGGCGGGCGTCGAAGGCCGCGGTGTCGGTCAGGTCGAGCATGGTCGCCTCGGGTCGTGGCGCGGTCTCGTGGGCGAGGAACGCGATCGTCTTGTGCGGGTTCCGCCGGTCAGGCGGCGCGGGCGGACAACGAATTCCTAACGGCGGCGGTGATCCGCGCGGGCACGATCCGCCCGATCATCTCCGGGCCGCCCGGCATGTGGACCGCAGTGAGATAGGGGGTTCTTCCCGCCACCTGCCCCGGGTCGCGCCCTGTCTTTTCGACCAGGACCGGAAGGACACGACCAACCATCGACCGCTGGAACGTCGCCTGCTGGCGCGTCAGGACCGCCTGGAGGCGCTGCAGCCGGTCCGAGACGACTGCCGGATCGACGCCGGGTCGCTCAGCCGCCGGCGTGCCCGGCCGGGGCGAATAATTGAACGAATAGGCCTGCGCATAGCCGACCGTCTCGGTCAACGCCAGGGTGTCGGCGAAATCGGCCTCCGTCTCGCCCGGAAAGCCGACGATGAAATCTCCGGAAAAGGCGATGTCGGGCCGCGCTGCGCGAATCCGCTCGATCAGGCGCAGATAATCGTCCGACGTGTGTCGCCGGTTCATCGCCTTCAGCACACGGTCCGATCCGGATTGAACTGGCAGATGCAGGAACGGCATCAGCGCCGGCGTCTCGGCGTGGGCGGCGATCAGGTCGTCCGCCATGTCGTTCGGATGGGACGTGGTGTAGCGAATGCGCGCGAGCCCCTCGATCGCGGCAAGCCGCCGGATCAGCGCGGCGAGGCCGACGCCGTCCGCGTCGCGGTAGGCGTTGACGTTCTGGCCGAGGAGGGTGATCTCGACCACGCCGCGCGCGGCCAGCGCCCGCGCTTCGGCCTCGATCCGCGCCGCGGGTCGGGACGCCTCCGCCCCCCGGGTGTAGGGGACGACGCAGAACGCGCAGAACTTGTCGCAGCCCTCCTGCACCGTGAGAAACGCCGTGGGTGTTCGCCGCAGCCTCGTGTCCGCGGGGAGATGATCGAACTTGTCCTCGGCGGGAAACTCGGTCTCGACCGGTCGCTCGCCCGCCGCCACTCGCGCAAGCATCGTCGGCAGGCGGTGATACGCCTGCGGCCCGACGACGAGATCGACTGCCGCGGCCCGCGCCAGGATCTCGGGTCCTTCGGCCTGGGCGACGCAGCCCGCGACGCCGATCCGCAACCCGGGCCGCGCCGACTTCAGCTTTCGCAGCCGCCCCAGTTCCGAATAGACCTTTTCGGCGGCCTTCTCGCGGATATGGCACGTGTTGAGCAGGATCAGATCGGCGTCCCCGGGGGTTCCGGTCTGTGTGTAGCCTTCCGCGCCGAGCACCGCAGACATCCGCTCGCTGTCATAGACGTTCATCTGACAGCCGTAGGTCTTGACGTAGAACTTCTTCGGCGCGGTCATCTGGTCCTCCGAAACGACGCGCACGTCTGCCGTCGGCGGCGCGCGAGCTCTGCCCTAGTCGCACCGACAAAGGCTTGCAAGCGCGCCGTCACGTCTGATCGAGACGGCGACTGGATCAGGCGTGACGGTCACGTTCTCACTTGACGCGAGGCTTGCGCCCCAAACCGATCTTCTTCGCGAGCTCCTGGCGCTTCAGCGCATAGTTCGGTGCGACCATCGGGTAATCCGGTTTCAGGCCCCATTTTGCCCGATAATCCTCAGGGGTCATCCCGTAGGACGTCATCAGGTGGCGCTTGAGCATTTTCAACTTCTTGCCGTCTTCGAGACATACAATATAGTCATCGGTCACCGATTTCTTGATCGGAACCGCAGGCGACAACTCGACCGACGCCACCTCGTCGCCCGCCGCTAGCTCCGTCAGTTTGGCGAACACCGACTGGATCAATTCCGCAACATCGTTCTGGACGACCGAATTGTTGGCTACGTGGGCGGACACGATTTCAGTGGTCAGCGCGAGGATCTCCCCCCGGCCGATGTGTTGCTCTTCAGTCATCTCGCCTCTTCCTATGCGTGCAACCGGAACTAGCCATTGGCGCCAGGACGGTTGCGATCCAGTAAGACGCTTCTTTGCTTGTTGTACGTTGTTGACAAGCCTTAGCGCTTTTCACATTGTATTTAGCGATTAACGTCTTTGCAAGACACCTCAGAAAATAAATCACAAAAAATTTTCGAGAACCCGACGACTTCTGGAAAAAATCGCTCCCTGTGCGCAAGTATGCGGACGAACGTCCCCGCGGGGAACCGCCGTGAGCGGATCAACACGGCGATTTCGTCATGTCTGTTTGTTTCCTGCGCATTCGAGGAGCGGTCTGACGCAGCGCCTCGGACCGCTCTTGCAGCGCCGCTGCAGACACGGTTCACTGTCGTTGCGTCTCACTCGTCGGAGAGAGCAGTCATGTCCGTCTCGTGCGATCCGAAGGCTTCAGCGCGAGCCGTGCACCGGCTGAACCTT
>JBBRUZ010000137.1:0-9583 GCA_038247355.1 Rhodobacterales bacterium | reverse complement strand
ATCGGGAGTATATCGCGTGACGGGGCGGTTTGTCCGCGCGCGGACAAACCGGTATGGTATTGATATAGCTGGATATCGTGTTTTTTGTTAGGCTGATTTCAATCTTCGTTAACGCTACCGGCTGCGGAGACTTGCTTCACTGAAACGCATTCACCGCGCTTGTGTCATCAATCATGGATTTGGGCGAGTTGCGGATCGGGCGGCGAATGCAAACGAGGCACTGGCCGGGCGTCGGCCCGACCCCGTAGACCATGTCTGGCGCAAATAAGGCTTTACGCTTCGCACCCTCACTAACGACTTCGGGTCCCGCTTCATGAGGCTAGGCGATGGGCTCGAGAGCGCCGCGAGGCACGGGCAGCGTCGGCCGCTACCGAGTATGGGCGCGCTGCAGACATATTTCAACGCATGGACGACGTTCTGATCATGACTTCGGTGGTCCGGAGACAAGCCGAAGCTTGCCTCCGGTAGTCGGTCAGAACAGCAGCGTGCATGCTCGGACCAGCAGAAGTAAAATGGCGAATACGGACGATTGAGACATCCGGATCGTCATGTCAACTTTAAGTCGGCAGGACATGGCCTATAACCTATGCCTTGCTCGACCGGTCGAGCAGTGAAAACCTGCTCAGTACTTATAGCCCGCCCTAGCGAGGCGGGTTGAGCACCCCAAGGGCCCTTGGAGGACTCGTTCGACCATCGCCCGCTCTATTGGCATGCTCGCCTAGCGGGTTCTGGCCTTAGCCTCCCGCTGCTGGCGGGGGACATAGAGCCGCTAAGCCCTCTCATCACGCTGTCTCCGTCCTACACCTTCGGTCGGGAGGAAGCCATTGTGGCGATGTCGTCTAGTACCACTAAGGAGTGTGGTTTGTCAAAGACAACATCGTCACGTCGGTCCTTCGATGGACTTCGTGCCGGCGCGGTCACATTCACATCCGCGCGCCCGGTCTTGCCGCACTGCACGCCGGAGGCGCATAATGGCTGCACCCTGTCCCGGGCCGTGGAGTAGACATGACCTTCCAAGAATCCGATTACCACCCCTACGACTTCGCCAATCGCCGGCATATCGGGCCGAGCCCGGCGGAGATCGCGGCGATGCTGGAGGTGGTGGGGGCGGACAGTCTCGAGGCGTTGATCGACGAGACGGCGCCCGCGGATATCCGGCAGGCGGCGGCGCTGGACTGGGGGCCGGCGCTGAGCGAGCAGGGGGTGCTGCACCGGTTGCGGCTGGTGGCGGGAAAAAATCGCGTGCTGACGAGCCTGATCGGGCAGGGGTATCACGGGACGGTGACGCCGCCGGTGATCCAGCGGAATATCTTCGAGAGCCCGGCCTGGTACACGGCCTATACGCCGTATCAGCCGGAGATCAGCCAGGGGCGGCTGGAGGCGTTGCTGAATTTCCAGACGATGGTGTGCGACCTGACGGGGCTCGACGTGGCGAACGCGAGCCTGCTCGACGAGGCGACGGCGGCGGCGGAGGCGATGGCCTTGTGCCAGCGGGCGGCGAAGTCGAAGGCGGGGGCGTTCTTCGTGGACCACGCCTGCCATCCGCAGACGATTCAACTGATCGAGACGCGGGCGGAGCCGCTCGGCTGGGAAGTGATCTTCGGCGATCCGTTCCGTGATCTGGACCCGGAGGCGGTGTTCGGCGCGATCTTCCAGTATCCGGGGACCCACGGCGCGTGCCGGGATTTCCGGGCGCCGATCGCGGCGCTGCATCGCGCCAGGGCGCTGGCCTGCGTGGCGGCCGATCCGCTGGCGCTGACGCTGCTGACGCCGCCGGGCGAGATGGGCGCGGATATCGCTGTCGGCTCGACCCAGCGGTTCGGCGTGCCGGTCGGATTTGGCGGACCGCATGCGGCTTACATGGCGGTGACGGACGCGCTGAAGCGGGCGATGCCGGGGCGGATCGTCGGGGTGTCGATCGACGCGCGCGGCAACCGGGCGTATCGGCTGGCCCTGCAGACGCGCGAGCAGCATATCCGGCGCGAGAAGGCGACGTCGAACGTCTGCACGGCGCAGGCGCTGCTGGCGGTGATGGCGTCGATGTATGCGGTGTTCCACGGTCCCGAGGGGCTGAAGGCGATCGCGCAGCGAATTCACCGCAAGACGGTGCGGCTGGCGAAGGGGTTGGAGAGCCTCGGGTTCGAGGTGGCGCCGAAGGCGTTCTTTGACACGATCACGGTGAAGGTGGGGGCGCTGCAGGGCGTGATCATGAAGGCGGCGGTAGCCGAGGGGATCAACCTGCGGCGGGTGGGCGCGGACCGGATCGGCATCAGCCTCGACGAGCGAACGCGGCGCGAGCATACGCAAGCGGTCTGGCGGGCGTTCGGCGGGGACATGACCGACCGGGCGCTCGACCACGAGTATCGGTTGCCGGAGGGGTTGATCCGGACGAGCCCGTACCTGACGCATCCGATCTTTCACATGAACCGGGCCGAGGCCGAGATCACGCGCTACATGCGCCGGCTCGCGGACCGGGATCTGGCGCTCGACCGGGCGATGATCCCGCTTGGGTCCTGCACGATGAAGCTGAACGCGACGGCCGAGATGATGCCGGTGAGCTGGCCGGAGTTCGCGGACATCCATCCGTTCGCGCCGGCGGACCAGACAGAGGGGTATGCCGAGCTGATCGGCGATCTCGAGGCGAAGCTGTGCGCGATCACCGGCTATGACGCGATCTCGATGCAGCCCAATTCCGGTGCGCAGGGCGAGTACGCGGGGCTGCTGACGATCCGGGCGTATCATGCGAGCCGCGGGGATGCGCGGCGCGACGTCTGCCTGATCCCGACCTCGGCGCATGGGACGAACCCGGCGAGCGCGCAGATGGCGGGACTGAAGGTGCTGGTGGTCAATGTGGCCGCGAACGGCGACATCGACGTGGACGATTTCCGCGCCAAGGCCGAGGCGCATGCAGACCGGCTGGCGGCCTGCATGATCACCTATCCGTCGACGCACGGCGTGTTCGAGACGACGGTGCGCCAGATCTGCGCGATCACGCACGGATGCGGCGGGCAGGTCTATCTCGACGGCGCGAACATGAACGCGCTGGTGGGCCTGGCGCGGCCGGGGGATTTCGGGTCGGACGTCAGCCACCTGAACCTGCACAAGACGTTCTGCATTCCGCATGGCGGGGGCGGGCCGGGGATGGGGCCGATCGGGGTAAAGGCGCATCTGGCGGCGTTCCTGCCGGGGCGGCCCGGTGGGGCGGGGCGGGTGTCGGCGGCGGACTACGGCTCGCCGTCGCTGCTGCCGATCTCCTGGGCTTATTGCCTGATGATGGGGGGCGCGGGGCTGACGCAGGCGACGAAAGTGGCGATACTGAGCGCGAACTATGTCGCGGCGCGGCTGCGGGGCGCGTTTCCGATCCTTTATTCGTCGGCGGCGGGGCGGGTGGCGCATGAGTGCATCGTCGATACCCGGCCCCTGAAGGAGCGGGCGGGGGTGAGCGTCGATGACGTCGCCAAGCGGCTGATCGACTGCGGGTTTCACGCGCCGACGATGTCCTGGCCGGTGGCGGGCACGTTGATGATCGAGCCGACCGAAAGCGAGCCCAAGGCAGAGCTCGACCGGTTCTGCGCGGCGATGCTGGGGATCGCCGAGGAGGCCCGCGCGATCGAGGAGGGGCGGATGGACGCCGTGAACAACCCGCTGATGCGGGCGCCCCACACGGTCGAGGATCTGGTGGGCGATTGGGACCGGCCCTACAGCCGGGAGGCGGCGTGCTATCCGCCGGGCGCGTTCCGGGTGGACAAGTACTGGGCCCCGGTGAACCGGGTGGACAACGCCTGGGGGGACCGGAACCTGGTGTGTTCCTGCCCGCCGGTCGAGAGCTATGCGCAGGCGGCGGAGTGAGGCCAGGGTGGGTTTGTCCACGCGTGGACAACGCGCAAGTGCTTGAAATCGGCTGATCTGGGGGCGCTGAGTTTTTTGCTCACGCCAGTCGGGGCCGCCACGTTCGTTCCTGGCGGCCAGGGCTCCTCCCGGATCGGCTTCGGGAGCTCCGCCTGCGAGGCGCTTGAGACAGCTCCCTGCGGCATCCATTGGGATGCGCTGGACGAGGATATCTCGGTCGCGGGCTATTGGCCAGGCGCCGGGCGGGTCGGCGGCGAGGCGGATTGAGAGTGATGGATAAGTACGGAAGATGGTAGTTCCAAAACGATCTCACCATTCTCTTTTTTATTCTTGATTGCAGGGTGTAATTTTCTATAGATCGCCAGCGCCTGTGGATGTTCAAGCTGCGTCTTCCGCCCCTTTTCTGTCAAGGCCCAGATCCCGCGGCCGCCGCTGTCCAGGTATCCACCTTTTGCGAGGTAGAATCGCGCCCAGTCGACTTGGTTGCCAAACTTTGAAAGGCCATTCTTGTTTGTCGCAACCAGGACATCGTCTGGAATGTCAAGGGATTCGACGATCCACTCCTTAACTTCTTTCGGTCGCGCGGAGGCGCCGAGGTCGCGCAGAGCGTCGAGAACCGGCCCGAAGTAAGCGACGAATGCCGGTCCAGACTCGCCCATGCTCACCGCGCAGACCTCTCATATGTCATCCGCCACTGCGCCAACGCACCCGGCCCCACCTGCGAATTTGCCCGGCTTCGCAGTCCTCGAAATTGCTTTCCAATCATTCGACTTGCGCCTCACATTCGAAGCAAAGCACATGGGTGCAGGTGCGGCAGAACGAGAAGCGGTCTTTGACGAAGGCTTCGACCACTTCCTCCATTGTCATCTTCGGAACCGAGCGGGGTTCGATCTGGGGCAATTTCCGTCGTGTGCATAAAGCGCTGCACTGCATGATACAATCTGCCGATTGGTTTCGGGCGATGCCCGAGCAGCCTGCCCGATTTGTCCGTCGACAAATGGGGTAGGCGCGGCACGATTGGGAAGGTCGTGGAAATCTGGACGTCCCTCGCCCTGCGCCGTGGGCTCCGGGCGACGGATGGGGCGGGCTCCACCGGAGTCCCGCCTCTTCGGTCCGGGAGGGAAGGCGGCGGCGGGGCGCTTGTAGCGGCAGTTTCAGGTATCGTTTGGCGGTGCCGATACTTGACGCATCAACTGGGATTTTCGGGCTTTCGGGTGCGGCGAATGCGTTCAATCGGGACCGCGGGTCTCGCCTCCGGTTGACGTTGTGCGGCGCGGCGGATACTAATCGCAAGGTTCGGTCGTGGGGAGAGCGGGCGTCGGCGCCTGATGCAATTCGAGGAGGCGGTCTTGGACGATCTCTTGCGTGAGTACCTGCCGATCCTGATCTTTCTTGCGCTGGCGATTGTGCTCGGTCTGGTGTTCCTCGTTTCGGCGGCGGTCATCGCGGTGTCCAACCCCGATCCCGAGAAGGTCTCGGCCTACGAGTGCGGCTTCAACGCCTTTGATGATGCGCGGATGAAGTTCGACGTGCGGTTCTATCTGGTGTCGATCCTGTTCATCATCTTCGATCTGGAGGTGGCGTTCCTGTTCCCCTGGGCGGTGAGCTTTCAGTATATCGGGGAGTTCGGGTTCTGGTCGATGATGGTGTTTCTCGGGGTGCTGACGATCGGGTTCGCCTACGAGTGGCGGAAGGGAGCGCTGGAATGGGAGTGATGGAGCCGTCCGCCGCGCTGGCGACGGGAGCCGGCGCCGACAAGGACGTCGCGGCGCGCGCGCTGTCGAACGAGTTGGCGGACAAGGGGTTCCTCGTCACCTCGACCGCCGACCTGATCAACTGGGCGCGCACCGGATCGCTGCACTGGATGACGTTCGGGCTCGCGTGCTGCGCCGTCGAGATGATGCACACGTCGATGCCGCGCTATGATCTCGAACGGTTCGGCACGGCGCCGCGCGCGAGCCCGCGCCAGTCGGATCTGATGATCGTCGCCGGCACGCTGACGAACAAGATGGCGCCGGCGCTGCGCAAGGTCTACGACCAGATGCCCGAGCCGCGCTACGTGATCTCGATGGGGTCCTGCGCGAACGGCGGCGGGTATTATCACTACAGCTACAGCGTCGTGCGCGGCTGCGACCGGATCGTGCCGGTCGATATCTACGTGCCCGGTTGCCCGCCGACCGCCGAAGCGCTGCTCTACGGCATCCTGCAGTTGCAGCGAAAGATGCGCCGCACCGGCACGATCGTGCGCTGAGGCCGGCATGGCGGGAGCGGGCATGGACACCGGACTTGAAGATCTGCGGGAACTGATCGGCGCCCGCCGCAAGGATGCGGTGGTGGCGTCCGAGTTCAGCAATGGCGAGCTGACGGTGTTCGTCGCGCCGGGCGCGCTGCCCGATTTCGTCGAGTTCCTGCGGTCTGATCCGTCGTGCCGGTTCACGACGCTGATCGACATCACCGCGGTGGACTGGCCCGACCGCGAGCGGCGGTTCGAGCTGGTCTATCATTTCCTGTCGATGGCGCTCAATGCGCGGATACGCGTCAAGGCGGCGCTGCGCGAGGACGAGATCGCACCGTCGATCATCGAAGCGTTCCCTTCGGCGAACTGGTACGAGCGCGAGGTGTTCGACATGTACGGGATCCTGTTCTCGGGCCATCCGGACCTGCGGCGGATCCTGACCGACTACGGCTTTCGCGGCCATCCGCTGCGCAAGGATTTTCCGACGACGGGTTATGTCGAGGTGCGCTACGACGAAGAGGCCAAGCGCGTGGTCTACGAGCCGGTGAAGCTGACCCAGGAGTACCGGATGTTCGACTTCATGAGCCCGTGGGAGGGCGCGGAGTACATCCTGCCGGGGGACGAGAAAAAGGCGGCGCCGTGATGCGACGGGGCGCGCGCCTTCGCGTACAGCGTAATCAAGCGAGTGAGGTGAGCCGATGCCAGCGCCGGCGCCAGATGTGATCGATCCGCGGTTCTCGAAGCCACGGACGTTGTTTTTCGGCATCGGCGGCCAGAAATGTGCGACGTCGTGGCTTGACGTCTATCTACGTCGACACCCGGACGTCTGCATGCCGGTGCGCAAGGAGCAGCACTACTGGAACACTGTCCGTCTGGGCCACACAGATCGGGCGGCGAGGAAGAAGGAGGAGTTGCGCGAACTTCACCAGCAGAACATCGTTCGACGACTGTTCCGATCGAAGGGAGGTAGGCGGCTCGACCGCTCGGTGAAGTTGATCGACGCGATGTTGAGCGACCGTTCGGCCAGCCACCGGGCCTATGGCGACGTTCTGTTCCAGGACTATGTCGGTCAGCCGGTGGTGGGCGAGATTACCCCGGCCTATGCGTTGCTGGAGGCCGAGCATTTCGCCGAGATGGCGGCGATGGCTGCGGACGTGCGGTTCATTTACGTGATGCGCGATCCGTTCGACCGGCTGGTTTCCGGGGTGATGATGAATATCGGCCGCGAGACCCCGGAGCAGGGCGTGGACGCCGCGCGGTTCGCCGAAAGCCTCGCGAAAGCCTCGCATGGCGGGGCCGACCCAAGCTTTCTCCGCTCGCGCTACGACATGACGATCGAGCGGCTGGAGCGGGTGGTGCCGAAGGAGCGGATCTGCTACTTTTTTTATGAGTCGCTGTTCCGCCAGTCCGAGATCGACAGGCTGACGGACTTTCTCGGTATCGCGCGGCGGCCGGCTGAGTTCGAGCGCAGGGTGAACGCGGGCCAGGCGTCGGGACCGCTGATCGACGCCGCGACCCAAGCGCGGGCGATGGCGGCGCTGGCGCCTGTCTATGACTTCGTGCGCGCGCGGTTCGGTGACGCGGCGCCGCAGCAATGGCGAACGACCGGAAGCCCTGCCGGGTCTGCGGCCCCGGCGACGGCGACGGCGACACAAGCGTGAAGGAGAAGCGGTGATGATGGACGGAGACATCCCGGGCGCACTGGCCGGCGAGCAGCGCATCCGGAATTTCAACATCAACTTCGGCCCGCAACATCCGGCGGCGCACGGGGTTCTTCGGCTGGTTCTGGAGCTTGACGGCGAGATTGTGGACCGCTGCGATCCGCATATCGGGCTGTTGCACCGCGGCACCGAGAAGCTGATGGAGAGCCGGACGTATCTGCAGAACCTGCCGTATCTCGACCGGCTCGACTACGTGGCGCCGATGAACCAGGAGCATGCCTGGTGTCTGGCGATCGAGCGGCTGACCGGCACGCCCGTGCCGCGGCGGGCGTCGCTGATCCGGGTGCTCTATTGCGAGATCGGACGCATCCTGAACCATCTGTTGAACGTCACGACGCAGGCGATGGACGTCGGCGCGTTGACGCCGCCGCTCTGGGGCTTCGAGGAACGCGAGAAGCTGATGGTGTTCTACGAGCGGGCCTCCGGGGGCCGGCTTCATGCGGCGTATTTCCGGCCCGGCGGCGTGCATCAGGACCTGCCGCAGGATCTGGTCGACGACATCGCCACATGGGCACGGGCGTTTCCGGCGGCGCTGAACGACATCGACGCGCTGCTGACCGAGAACCGCATCTTCAAGCAGCGCAACGTCGATATCGCCGTTGTCAGCGCCGAGGAATGCCAGGCTTTGGGGTTCTCCGGCGTGATGGTGCGCGGCTCGGGGCTCGCGTGGGACCTGCGGCGGGCGCAGCCCTACGAGCTGTACGACGAGTTCGATTTTCTGATCCCGGTTGGCAAGCACGGCGACTGCTATGATCGGTATCTGTGCCGGATGGCGGAAATGCGCGAGAGCCTGAAGATCATCGAGCAGGCGATAACGAAGCTCGACGCCTGCAAGGGCGAGGAAGTGATGACGCGCGGCAAGATCAGCCCGCCGAAGCGCGCCGAGATGAAGACCTCGATGGAGGCGCTGATCCACCATTTCAAGCTCTACACCGAGGGCTTCCACGTGCCCGCCGGGGAGATCTATGCGGCGGTCGAAGCCCCGAAGGGCGAGTTCGGCGTGTATCTGGTGTCGAATGGCACGAACATGCCGTACAAGGTGAAGTTGCGGGCGCCGGGCTTTCCGCATCTGGCGGCGATGGACCATATCTGCCGGGGCCACATGCTCGCGGATGTCTCGGCGGCGCTGGGGTCGCTCGACATCGTGTTCGGGGAGGTGGATCGCTGATGCTGCGCCGTCTTCATCCCGATCAGCCGGAGAGCTTCGCGTTTACGCCGGCCAACCTCGACTGGGCGCAAGCGCAGATCGGCAAATACCCCGCGGGCCGGCAGGCGAGCGCCGTAATTCCGCTGCTGTGGCGGGCGCAGGAGCAGGGGGGGTGGGTTTCGCGGCCCGCGATCGAGGCGGTCGCGCGGATGCTCGACATGGCTTATATCCGCGTGCTGGAGGTTGCGACGTTCTACTTCATGTTCCAGCTGCAACCCGTTGGCGCGGTGGCGCATCTGCAGATTTGCGGCACGACGTCGTGCATGATCTGCGGGGCGGAGGATCTGGTGGCGGTGTGCCGCGCCAAGATCGCGAAGCAGCCGTTCGAGCTGTCCGCGGATGGCAAGATGAGCTGGGAGGAGGTCGAGTGCCTCGGGTCCTGCGCCAATGCGCCGATGGCGCAGATCGGCAAGGACTATTACGAGGACCTGACGGCGGAGGGCCTGGCCGGGCTTATCGACGCGTTCGTGCGCGGCGAGGTTCCACGGCCGGGACCGCAGAACGGGCGGTTCGCGTCCGAGCCGTCGGGGGGGCTGACCAGCCTGAAGGAGACGCCGCGCGACGAGGCCT